>NZ_PCOH01000021.1:0-101636 GCF_002976445.1 Bacillus sp. MYb56 | reverse complement strand
AAATGTCATCTAATTGACGAAGACGTTCTGCACTTAAGTCGATGATTGTTACATCCGCACCTAGTCCAACTGCAATTTTAGCAGCATTTGTACCAGCTTGTCCACCACCGATAATTGTTACTTTACCACGTTTAACTCCTGGAACACCTGCAAGTAAGATACCTTTACCGCCTTTGTTTTTCTCAAGGAATTGCGCACCGATTTGTGCAGCCATACGACCAGCTACTTCACTCATAGGTGCAAGTAATGGTAAAGAACGGTTTTCTAATTGTACTGTTTCATATGCGATAGCAACAACTTTCTTTTCAATTAACGCTTTTGTTAATTCTGGTTCTGGAGCTAAGTGTAAGTATGTGAATAAGATTAAACCTTCGCTGAAGTGTTTGTATTCGCTTTCAACTGGTTCCTTAACTTTCATAACCATTTCCATGTTCCAAGCTTCTTCAGCCGTATCAACAATTTTCGCTCCCGCTTCAACATACTGAGCATCTGTGAAACCAGATCCTACACCTGCGTCCTTTTGAATGAATACTTCGTGATTGTTACGAACTAAATGTACAACACCTGCTGGTGTCATTGCCACACGGTTTTCGTTGTTTTTAATTTCTGCTGGTACCCCAATACGCATAATGAAATGCCCCCTTATAATTAACAGAAAAAAGGAATTCTTTTTTCTTTTTTAAATAATTAATAACTTATGTCCTTATTCTAGCATAACTTAAAAGTTATGAAAACGCTAACATACTATTTTTTTAAAGTTTATATATTTAGAATAGTGTAAATATATAAAACATTGATTTTATTGGGTTCTCCGTACCACTCCATCATCTATTACTCTATTTCTATTATATCCATTCAAAATGCATAGTAATTATTTATTATTTGACAATAATGTAACAATGTAAAAAAACTAAGCAATGACGTATACATATACACTTATTACTTTGTTCAATACTTTAGAAATATATTCTTTTCACAAAAAAACAGCTACTGGCATTTAGCCAGCAGCTGGATAACTTATAAATAACTTTGAAAATAGATCTTCTGTCGTCTCACTAATTTTATCAAACATATCACTTTCACGATCTTCTTGCTCTTTTAACATCTTAATTGTTTCACGTGCATCTTCAGGATAATCGGTAATGATACCATCTACGTTTAACTTATAATATCCCTTTAAACTTTCCATATCATTTACCGTCCATACGTAAATCGGCTTGTTTAACTTCCTTGCTTCTTTTACTAATTTCTTATTTAACATGTATTCTTCTGCTACATAAAAATCAGCCTTCACATTCTTTAAGTTAGCTCTACTCGCATACAGTATATATCCTACTTTTATATTTGGATTTGCACGTTTAAACTCTTTAATAAGCGGATAGTGTAACGTTTGAATGACACATTGCTTCTCAAATTCATTATCTTTAATCGCTTTTAATACTTTGTTTACGAAATCTTTTTCGCCACCATGAAGCTTCACTTCAATATTAAGTTTGATTTTTCCTTTTGCCAGCTTAATGATCTCATCAAGTGTACTTATTTGTCCTGAAAAACCATCTTGACTAAGGGTAAGCTGTCTTAACTCCTCCATCGTTAAATCTGACACATGAACATTAGCATTAGCAAGACGTTTTAGCTTCAAATCATGTATAACTGCTAGTTCACCGTCTTTTGTTTGCAGTACATCAATTTCAGCGTAGTCTGCTTTGGCATCAATAGCCCCCTGCACAGCTTCTTTCGTATTCTCTACACCTTTTGAAATATAACCACGATGAGCCATAATAATTGGTTCTTTATATGAATTTGAAATAAACGTTACAATGAAGGCAACGACCATTCCGGCAGTAATAATTCCTACAATATATACACCAATAAATTTCCAACGATGTTTTTGGAAGAAACATTTATCTGCTTTTGTTTTCGAATAATCTAATCCTTCTTCTAATAAAACCTCTTCAACCGGAACCTTTTGTAAATACAATCGTGTTATTGCCATAATATAAAATGGCGTCACGATAAAACTAAATAAATACAATGTACTCGTTAAAAATACAGACATTGTTGATTCCGCTAATAATGCAAATGTTCCCTGTGGATTTGTAAATTCATACATGCCCCATAGACACAATAAATACATTCCAAAAAATACACCGTATACAATCCCTATTGAAATAAAAAATCCTACTAAAAAGAATAGTACTTTAAAAAAACTTTCTTTTACTAACGTTGCACTTTTACGTGCTGCTGTGCGAAACGGCTTTTGCTCTAAAACAACAATAGGTAGAACAAAAATCCAGCGAAGGTTCAAATACGCAACTACAGCAAAGAACGTGTAATAACCAACTTGTCCCATCGTTGTCTTAAACAGTTCTCCTGTAATAAAGTTAGGAATTTGAATTTGCGGAATTAATGCCGTTTCATATCCAATATTTAAAAGAGGTAACAATACGACAGCATATAAAATAAATCCTGGTAAGCAATATGTGAAAAGAGTAGGTAAATACGTTACGGTTTTATATAAAATCGGACGTAATTTCACCTTTTGTCTTTTATGAGCGAAGTACGAAATGATAATAAGCACCGCAAATTCCGTAAAGATAAGAAACAGTGCTAACAATGATAAAATTACGATTGCCAAAATGCCGTATGGTGTCTTTAAAAACGCTAATAATTCATCATTCGTCGCATTTGCATAACCACCAAAATACAATAACTTATTAAAAATGATCCCAAATAGCGGGACAAATACAATCGCTGCTAATAATTTATAAGCAAGTTGAAAGGTTAATACATTCCAAAAAGCAAATCTAACTGTTTGAAAGGAATGTCCCATTACCCCTGGTATAGATAGTCTTTTACGGTGTTGCATATATTCCTCCACATTCTAAAACGATATTTGAGATGGATTCCATATTTCCATTTCCAACCCATCTTTTTAATAATAATATATTCCGCTTAACATGAACACTCTTATACATACAATGAAAAAGTGATGGCTACTTGCCATCACTTTTTCATTTACTCTATTTTTTCTCTAACCCTTGACCAAATGCTTTCAAGAAGCTAAAACCGAATGTAATTGCTCTATTGATATCTGGATCTTTTAACACTTTAAAGAAATCCATCACT
This sequence comes from Bacillus sp. MYb56, assembly GCF_002976445.1. Classification (NCBI taxonomy): domain Bacteria; kingdom Bacillati; phylum Bacillota; class Bacilli; order Caryophanales; family Bacillaceae; genus Bacillus; species Bacillus sp. MYb56. The sequence goes on along the minus strand of NZ_PCOH01000021.1, from coordinate 98,507 downwards.
TTTGTTTTTTTACCACTATTTAATTCCTCTGTTGCAAATTGTAATCCAGTGACTAAACTAGATGTTATTTGTTTCGTTATTTCTGGGTCCACTGAAGATAATGCCTCTCCTGCCCCCATCATATTGTTTAATGCGTTTTTTACTGGTTCACGATTCAATTGTTCAACAGCTATTTTGGAAACATCTTCTTTTGCAGCAAGTAAACTAATTGCTGCATCTAAAATTCCAGCTTTTTGCAACTGCGCTAATAGCTGCATCGTCTCTTCTACTGCTTCTCTATTTTCAGCTAGATCATTTAACAACTCATCTGTTACTTGCTGTTTTTTTTCTTCTTCTGTTACAATCTTCTTTTTAATTAAAGTAATCTCTTTTGCCATGATCTCCGCCCCCTAATTCTGGTCCACAAGTGATACGTATTGTTTTCTTTGCCACTTTCGCTCGATTTCAACACCATTTTGCGGATGACGTTTTTTATCTCTCGGGTTTGAAGATGGTAACGGACGATTTCCTTTTTCACGTAATACGCGCAGTTTCACCATTGTTTGTTTATAAGCTGGTGTACACGTATAAATGTCTGTTGCTGTTCCTGTTAAAATATTGATTGCCTCTTCATTTACTGTCGCATGCATCGGCAAATATAACTCATTTCCAGTTACACGATCTGTAACAAGCGCTTGTACTTTGATCTTTCCAAATGGTGATGCTAACTCTACAAGACCACCATCTTTCACATTGCGTTCTTTAGCAAGTTTAGGTGAAATTTCAACAAATACTTCAGACACTTTAGATAAAATACCAGCCGACTTATTCGTCATATTCCCTTCATGGAAATGCTCTAGCATACGGCCATTATTTAATAGTAAATCATACTCATCTGGTGCTATAACTGGCGGAACCCATTCATCTAGTGATAAACGTGCTAGTTTGTCTGGGAAGTTAAATCCATCTACATATAATAATGGTGTATCACTACCATCATGGCTACCCCAACATAAACTATTCCAGCCTTCTAGACGGTCGTACGTCGCTTGAGAGTATAACGGTGCAAGCGATGCAATTTCGTCCATAATTTCACTTGGACTTCCATAATTCCAGTCTCCGCCCAGTGCACGAGCTACTTTTTGTAAAATCCACCAATCTGGTTTTGAATCACCAAGCGGTTTCAATACTTCGTATAATCTTTGAATACGGCGCTCTGTATTCGTAAACGTTCCTTCTTTTTCTAAGCTTGGTGCTGCTGGTAAAATAACATCGGCGAAACGAGCTGTTTTCGATAAGAACATATCTTGAACAACAAGAAAGTCTAAATTCGCTAAAATATGTTGTACATGGTTGGCATTTGAATCTACTAAAGCCATTTCTTCTCCCATAACATACATACCACGCAGTTTTCCTTCTTCGGCCGCAAGTAACATTGCGATATTATTTAATCCCGGTTCTTTCGGAATGGTAGTACCGTATGCTTTTTCAAATTTCGCACGATGCACATCATCTGAAACTGCTTGGTAACCCGGAAGCCAGTTCGGTAATGTCGCCATATCACAAGCACCTTGTACGTTATTATGCCCGCGTAACGGATACGCACCGGCACCAGGACGACGGTAGTTACCTGTCACGAGAAGTAAATTTGAAATTGCTGCCGACGTTGTACTTCCTCCTGTATTTTGAGTTACGCCCATTCCCCAAAGTACACAAGTACCATCTGCTTCATATACCATACGAGCCATTTCTTTTAACTGATCTTTAGAAATCCCTGTGATTTTCTCAGTATAATCAAGTGTATATTTTTCTAGCATTTTGCTATATTCATCAAAGTTCTTTACATTTTCAGCTATGAACTTTTTATCGTGCCAATCTTGATCGATAATGTATTTCGTTATCCCAGCAAGCCATACATAATCCGTCCCTTGACTCGGGTGAACAAATATATCAGCACGCTCCGCCATTTCATGTTTACGAAGGTCTGCGACAATTAGTTTTTGTTCATGTAATTTATGAGCACGCTTCACTCTAGTTGCAAGTACAGGATGTCCTTCTGTTGGATTTGCCCCAACAATAATAACAAGACCTGCCTCAGCAATATCTTTCACTGTTCCAGCATCTCCGCCCATACCGACAGTTTTAAATAAACCGTCTGTTGCTGGAGATTGGCAATAACGGGAACAGTTATCTACATTATTTGTTCCATATATTTGACGAGCTAGTTTTTGCATAAGATAGTTTTCTTCATTTGTTACTTTCGAAGAAGAAATAAACCCAAACGCATCGCTACCATACTCTGATTTAATATGTTGCATATTAGATGCAACAACTTCAAGAGCCTCTTCCCATGAAGCCTCAACAAACATATCCCCTTGGCGAATTAACGGCTTTGTAATACGCTCTTCACTGTTCACAAAGTCCCATCCGAATTTTCCTTTTACACATGTGGAAATACCATTAACCGGTGCATCTGAAACAGGTTGCACTTTTAAAATTTGACGATCTTTCGTCCATACTTCAAATGAACAACCTACACCACAAAATGTACAAACTGTTTTTGTCTTATTAATTTTCGTCTTACGCATCGCGGACTCTACTTCTGAAACTGCTAAAATACTGCTATATCCAGGCTCTACATCTTTTACAAAATCAATCATTGGATTTAGCACATCTGGTTTTAAACCAGTCATAAATCCAGCTTCTCCTAGCATCGTTTTTTCCATTAATGCATTACAAGGACAAACTGTTACACATTGCCCACAGCTAACACAAGACGAGTCATTTATACTCACACCATTGTCCCAAATAACACGTGGACGGTCTAAACTCCAATCAATCGATAAAGTTTCATTCACTTGTAAATTTTGGCATACTTCTACACACTGCCCACAAGCAATACATTGATTTGGATCGTATCGATAGAACGGATGCGACGTATCCACTTCGCATGCACTTACTTTCGGTTCATATGGATATTTCTGTTCTTCAATCTCCATCATATGTACTGTATTATGGACTTTACAGTTACCATTATTGTTATCACATACTGTACAATACAATAAATGATTCTCTAGTATTCGATCCATCGCTTCTGTTTGTGCTTCCTTTGCACGTTCCGATTGCCTCTCAATATGCATGCCATCTTCCAACTTCGTCGAACAGGCACGTAGTAAACTTCCATTCACTTCTACAATACATGTATCACAAGTTTGAATAGGATCTACCTCTGGTACATGACAAATTTGAGGATGTTCTAAATTACCTTCGTTAAACAATTGGAGTATCGTCTTTTCACCTGATACGAAAAATTCTTTACCATCAACGGTTACACGGACTGTCTGTTCTGTCATAGTTTCCCCTCTCCTTACAACTAACTGTACAACACAATTTTGAATCCGTTTTCATAATTTTGTTGTACATATTTTTGAAGCGCCCTGTTGAAATACTTTCCTTTGGAAGTCGATTCTAGATGTTATAAGGTATAACTACGAAAGCTTGAAAATGTCGCTATTCTACAAATCTATTATATCGTACATATACAATAATAACCAAAATAATCTGCCATCTTCTTGTTAGTAGGTGCTTTTGTTTTTTCGATGTTTTATGATAAATATGGAGAAAAATACATATAAAGGGGAATTTAATATGGGGCCTATTCAAGAAACATATACAATTGTACGTTATCAATCTGGTACATTTTCAAAACAAACCGATGAGGTTGTTACGGAATCTCCCATTACAATTAAATTAAATAGCGAAGAATACGTAACAATTGTATGCACTCCTAATTACATTGAAGATATGGTAACCGGTTTTTTAATTTCTGAAGGAATTATTTCTTCTTATAAAGATATTGAAGAATTATGGATCCAAAAAGAAAACGGAATTGTCCATGTAAAATCATCAAAAATTAATCCGCTCTATCAAACTTTATATAATAAACGGTACGTAACTTCTTGTTGCGGGAAAAGTAGACAAGGCTTTGTTTTCGTCAACGATGCAGCAAAAGCAAAAAAGTTACATGATATACATATAACTATTACTCCGGAAGAATGTTTTCACCTAATGACTTCCTTACAACAATCTTCAACTACATTTCGCCAAACGGGTGGTGTGCATAATACCGCTTTATGTGATCGAAATAACATTCTTTTATCAAGAATGGATATCGGAAGACATAATGCGCTAGATAAAATATACGGTCATTGTTTACGAAACAATATCTCTGTTCAAGGGAAAATCATTGCGTTTAGCGGACGCATCTCATCTGAAATTTTGTTAAAGGTTTCAAAAATAGGTTGCGAAATTGTTCTATCTAAATCAGCTCCAACTAAACTAGCTCTGCAACTCGCCCACGATTTAGGTATTACCGTAGTAGGATTTATTCGAAATGGATCTTGCAATATTTATACACATCCGGAACGAATCGATGGCTACAAAATAAACGATTGAATACGTAAAAGAAAGTGAAAATTTAATCAGTGGAGGGTTTTTCCCTCCTTACTGATTATTAGCCCAACCAATCGGGCTTTTACGGGCAATCCGACTCCCACGAATAGTTGGATAAAAATGACTCCTTTACAAAGCGGGAATTTTAGTTATAAAAATGTAACATATTAAAACCTTGAATAGTTAATAAAGTTAATATATAATTTCATTACATAAAGTGAAACTATAATCAGTGGGGGGTGTTCATCCCCCACTGATTATTAGCCTTCACCAATCGGGCTTTTACGGGCAGCCCGACTCCCACCTAACTTCTTTGCTCCAGCCGAATTTTGAGGTAGGAGTTTTACTGCCCACAAATAGCGGGATAAATAAAATGAAAACATAGTAGCATAATCTTTTCATTCTTTTACAAATTAAGAAAGAATAGTCACAGAATACATTTAACTAAACTTAATCTTACAAAGTTAATGAATTAAATTTGAATCAATCTAGGAGGTTACAACTATGGAAATTCGCTTATTAACAACAGAGGATGCAGAAATTTATTTGAAAGTGTGTATGGAAGGTTTAATGAAAAACCCTGAGGCTTTTAGCTCTTCTTATGAAGATGTTCTTAAACAGGAAAACCCTGTCGCTGCTATGGCAAAGCGATTAAGCAATCCGGATAAGTATACTCTAGGTGTCTTCAAAGATAATGATTTAATCGGTATTGCTACTCTAGAAACAAAGCCATTTATTAAGCAAGAGCATAAGGCAAAAATCGGCTCAGTTTTTGTTTCTCCAAAAGCGCGTGGCCTCGGTGCAGGACGAGCTTTAATTAAAGCGATTATTGAAAATGCCGATAAATTACATGTAGAACAGCTTATGCTTGATGTTGTCGCTGATAACACTGCTGCAAAAAAATTATATGAGTCCCTCGGCTTCCAAACTTACGGTGTGCAAGAACGGTCCTTAAAACATAATGGCCAATATTGGGACGAAGAGCATATGGTTTTATTCTTAAATAATTAACATTTTAATATAATTTTTCAAAAGCATCTTCTTATTAATTAAGATGCTTTTTTCATTACAACAATGTAATCTTCATGTCACCTTTATCGATCGTTCCAATCCTTTCCATTCGTTATACTAAAAATATAAAGTGAAACTTCACTCAGCGAGGAGGATCCGTCTCCCGCTAATTATTAAATGAACGTATAGCATGCAATTGATATGTGGAGGAGAATGTAACATGAAACAAAACAAACAAGCTATCTTTTTAATATTTGCTACAGCAATTGTAACTTCTGGACTGGCAATTCTACCTTGGTTTATTATATAGAACACATTAAAAAAGCTTATTGCTTCTTAAGAAGCAATAAGCTTTTTTTCTATTATAAAATCCCGAAAAATTTATTTACACAACTTATCATAATAAGCATAGATACCGCAACACACATTACAATCGCATTACAATCTTGCTTTTCTTTTTGTAAAAGTTCTACTTTTTTACTCATGTGTACAATCCCCTTTATATTAAAAAAAGTGTGAGATAGGAAATTTTTCTTATCCGATGCGAGGTGAATACGAAAACCCTCTCTATCTCACATACACAATAGAATGGAATTGTCATTTTATAAATAAAATGACATGACGTTATGTCGCAACATAGGGTATTTGTGTCGCTACGTTTTCTATTATAAAAAATAGTTGTGCAAAACTAGTGCATTTTTTATGTCAATTGCCCTGATTGAAAAAATCAGCCATCCATTCAATCACATAAAAAGAGTTTTTTATTATTTTCATGTAAACTATACAAGTAGAATGAATAGTTTGGGGTGCACAAGATTATGGTGAAAATTTTATTAGTAGACGATGAAGAACGTATGTTACGATTGTTAGATCTGTTCTTAAGCCCTCGTGGCTATTTTTGTATGAAAGCTACTTCTGGCCTTGAAGCGCTAGAATTAATCGAACAAAAGGACTTCGATATTATTTTATTAGATGTTATGATGCCGAATATGGATGGGTGGGATACTTGCTATCAAATCCGTCAAATTTCCAACGTTCCAATTATTATGCTAACAGCTCGCAACCAAAATTATGATATGGTCAAAGGCCTGACCATGGGAGCAGATGACTATATTACAAAACCATTTGATGAGCATGTATTAGTTGCACGAATTGAGGCCATATTACGCCGTACGAAGAAAGACGGATTTGTTAGCTTCAATGGTATTGAGTGGGATAAAACGAAACATACTGTTACCGTTTATGGTGAAAGAATCTCACTAACTCCTATTGAATTCTCGTTACTTGGACTCTTTTTACAAAATACAAACCGTGCTTACAGCCGTGATGATTTAATTGAAAAAATTTGGGGATATCAAACAGACATCGAATACAGAACTATCGATTCACATATTCGTAATATCCGTGATAAATTACGCAAAAAAGAATTTCCAGTTGAAGATTACTTAGAAACCGTCTATAAAGTCGGATATAAATGGAAAAGTGAATAATTACTTTAATCAGTGGGGATGGATAAAACCCCACTGATTAAAGTTTCACTCTATATGAAATAAGGTATGGTGAGAAAATGAGCAAACTTTCCCTTAAAGTTGGGACATACTTTTTAATATTAGCTTTATGTATTGAGACAATCGCTTTCGTATCTTTTTATAAGAACCTTTCAAACATACGCATTGAAGAGGAAACTCTTGCTCTTTTAGAGAAAGGAAATCGCTATAGTAAAATGATTAAAAACCGCGCGAAGTGGGGTGCATATTCTAAAGAAAGGCAACTCACAGAAAGCGCTGAACACAGTAAACGACCTAAACGTGCTGTGTACCCCGAGTTTGATATCAACACTGAGGCTGAACACTTAGTTGAATCAGAATTAATTGCTAACTCTGATATAGCTATCATTATAACAGACAATAACGGCAAAATTATTTCTACCTCAGAACCCGTAACGAAAGAAATGCAAAAACAACTTACTTGTAAAACTGAGACTATCCCAGAAGGTGGATTAATCGTTGAAAAAAACTGGAAAAAATCAAAATTCATCTCAACAGTAAGCCCGCTGGAAATTCAAGGATTTCAAGGTAAGTTATATATGTTATTAAAGACATCTTTCTTAGAAAATATGTTACTTAAACTCATGAATCAATTTCTTATCATTAGTGTTTTGACAATTATTTTAACTACTATTTCTGTCTTTGTTTTTTCTCGTGTTATTACAGAACCGCTTATAAAAATGAAGCGGGCGACAGAAAAAATGTCAAAATTAAATAAGCCGATTCAATTAGGAATTAAACGAAATGATGAACTTGGAAGCTTAGCAAAAACGATTGAAGATTTATCTAGTGAACTTACGTATATGAAAAAAGAACGAAACGAATTTCTCGCTAGTGTAGCGCATGAATTACTAACTCCATTAACCTATATGAAAGGTTATGCAAAGGTAGCAAAAAGAGATTCTCTAACGAAAGAAGAACGTGAAGAATACTTACAAATCATTGAAGACGAAACGGATAGTGTAACCGATCTCGTACAAGATTTATTTATGCTTGTACAATTAGAGCAACACCAGTTTGTTATAAAAAAACAAAAAGTAATTCTTAAACCATTTTTAGAACGAATGGTTGAAAAAACAAAAACAACATTAACAAACAAACAAATGCAACTCCATGTACATTGCAAAGATGATTTAGAAGTTTGCATAGACGAAAGACGTATGGAACAAGTTATGTTAAATTTATTACACAATGCTTATCAACATTCACCAGAAAACACTTCTATAATAATACGTGTACTAACCAGTGCGAATACTTTTACAATAAGTGTACAAGATGAAGGTGAAGGTATTCCAAAAGAAGATATCCCACATGTTTTTGATCGCTTTTACCGTGTCGATAAATCCAGAACACGAGCTACAGGTGGAAAAGGTATCGGACTGGCTGTTGCAAAAGAAATTGTAGAACTTCATAATGGTTCTATTGAAGTTAAAAGCGAATTAGAAGTCGGAACAGAATTTATAATTGAATTGCCATTTGTATAATATATGCGTGAAATCACCAGTAGTAGTCAACACTACTGGTGCTATTTTATTTATAAAACCAACTATTATAAGCTAAGCTTTTGAAATTATTCTTATTTCAATATAAAATATAGGTATAACTGTCAAAGATTTGGAGGGTGATACAATTGGATATCCATGTATTAACAAAAGACGAAGCAGAAATTTACTTAGAACTTCGAGTAGAAGGATTAAAACAAAATCCGGAGGCTTTCAGCTCTTCTTATGAAGATATTATTAATAAAGAGTGTGCTATTGAATATAAAGCCCAAAAATTAGCACAAGATGAGAACTATACACTAGGTGCATTTAAAGATGGCACTTTAATCGGAGTTGCAACACTGGAAACGAAACCATATGTAAAACAAGAACATAAAGCAAAAATCGGTTCAGTATACGTGTCTCCAAAAGCACGCGGACTTGGAGCGGGAAAAGCACTTATTAAAGAATGTCTTGAGCTTGCTAAATCTTTAGAAGTAGAGCAAGTTATGCTTGATGTTGTTGTCGGAAACGATGGTGCAAAAAAACTTTATGAGTCATTAGGCTTTAAAACGTTTGGCGTGCAAGAACGTTCATTAAAATATAACGGACAATATTGGGATGAAGAGCATATGGTTCTTTTCCTAGATGAAGAAAAGTAATAAAAAAACATCCTCCATTTATGAGGATGTTTTTTTACTTTCTTGTAAACCATGCTGTATATAATAATTGAATGGCCTCTTCAATTTCTTCCTCTAATAAAGTCGCAAATCCAAGCAATACTGTACTTTTGGGAGAAGTCCCTTCCTTATAATATATCGAAGCAGGATACACCTTAATACTCCTTTCAGCTGCAGCTTCCATTAATTCTTTCTCTTCCATCCCATTATGCACTTTTAATAAAATATGTAGGCCGGAATCTTCCCCTATTACTTCAATGCGATTAGAAAAACATTTTTCTAATACCGAAACAAGACGGTCTCTCTTCTTTCGGTACACAACACGCATTTTATGAATATGTTTTTCCCAATGCCCGTCATTTAAAAATTTCCTAATGATCTCTTGATCCATTCTTGAAACGCTTTGTGTGTAAAATAAATATTGTTGTTGATACTTTTTAATCAATTTCTTTGGTAACACCATATAACTCATCCGTAATGATGGCAACAATGCTTTAGATAGCGTCCCCATATAAATAACTTTCCCGTCTGTATCTAACCCTTGCAGTGCCGGTATAGGTTTTCCCGAATAACGAAATTCACTATCGTAATCATCTTCAACAATATACCTACCTTCTTCTTTCTTCGCCCATTGTAAAAGCTGCATCCTTCTCGTGATAGGCATAATCATCCCATATGGAAACTGATGAGAAGGTGTAACAAACACAATATTAGCTGAACTATTTTCTAACTCTGAAATACAAATACCATCTTTATCTAAAGATAACATTTGAACATTTTGTTCACCCTGTTCAAAAACAACCATCTTTCGGTGGTAGCCTGGATTTTCAACTGCATAACCACTTCCTTTTAACAATTGAAATAACAACTTCACTAATATTTGCGTACCAGCTCCGATTACAATTTGACTAGCCGAACATCGCACACCTCTAGATTCATACAAATAGCTCGCGATTGCTTCTCGTAAACTTACCTCCCCTTGCGGATGTCCAATAAAAAGTAAATCTTTATTTTCAAATTGCCATACCTCGTTCGTAATTTTTCGATATACATGAAACGGAAAAGTGCTAGTATCCACACCCGTTTGAGTGAAGTCAAATTTATACACCTGCTCTTGAAAAGGTACTTCCCCTATTACCTCTTCACTACCTTCCGCATGAATCATTTGCTCGATTTCACATGCAAAATAACCTTTTCTAGAAATCGACTCAATATATCCTTCGGCAAGAAGTTGCTCATAAGCTGCCTCTACTGTATTTTTACTTACTTGTAAATATGTTGCTAGCTTCCTCTTAGCCGGTAATTTCGTAAAAGCCGGAATCGTTCCATCTTTAATTTCTTTTTTTATATACTCATACAACTGCACATACAATGCCTTCTTACTATTCATATTTAAATTAGGCGTTAATTCTAACATAATATCTGACCCCTTAATAAAACTAAAATCTGATACTTTTTACAGTACCAGATTTTATATATAATTCCTTTTATCATGTCACACATAAAAAATCAAATACTAAAGAGGAGATGCATGATCATGAACAAAAGTAGACGTATCGGACTCATTATGATTATTACAGGAGCCACATTATGGGGATTATCTGGACCGATGATTCAATGGCTATTTCAACATACTAACGTATCATCACTTGATTTTTTAACAATTCGCTTGTTGCTTGCAGGAGTATTTATTTTGTCTTTCTTACTAATAAAGAAACAAAACATATTTCAAATTTGGAGACACCCTAGACATTCTATACAGCTTATTATTTTCTCTATTCTTGGCATGCTTGGTGCGCAGTACGCTTTTATCGAAACAGTTCATATTAGTAATGCGGTCACAGCAACACTCTTTCAATTTCTAGGCCCTGTTCTTATTACTATTTACGTTGCGTTTGAGCAAAAGAAATTCCCTGCTTCTATGCAAATACTCGCAATTATAACTGCTCTAACAGGGACATACTTTATTATTACAAACGGTTCAATTGAAAATATTGTTTTATCTAAAGCAGCTATTACTTTCGGTCTATTAACAGCGATTGGTTTTGCGTTTTATACCCTTCATCCGGCTTCCCTTATTAAAGAATGCGGAACAACTATAGTAATTGGCTGGGGGATGTTAATTGGAGGGATTGCACTGCTTATTTGTAATCGTTCTTTTGGATGGAATCAGATTTCGCAAACTTTCACACTTCAAACTTTTTCTATGCTTATTCTTATCATTATAAGCGGCACTCTTTCTTTCCTTCTTTATATCGGTAGTCTTAAATATTTAGCAGCAACAGAAACAAGTATTTTATCTAGCATTGAACCACTTGTAGCTGCCATCGTTTCAATCGCTTGGCTTAATGAGTCTTTTGGAGCATATCAATTATTAGGCGGAGTATGTATTGTTCTTTCTGTTATTTTCTTAACAATGCCTCAAAAAGAGAGAGAACCAACCTTTTCAACTGAGCAAATATAAAGTGAAACTTTAATCAGTGGGGGTTTTGTTCATCCCCACTGATTATTAGTTGAACCAATCGGGTGTTTACGGGCAGTTAATCTCCCACCTAACTTCTTTGCTCCAGCTGAATTTTGAGGTGGGAGTTTTACTGCCCGTTAATGCGGGATAGAAAATGTCAAAAGAGGTCGTACAAAACTTACGACCTCTTTTTATGATTTAAAGGAATTGTCCCGCCTGCTAGCAAATACAATTACACTAACAATAAAAATTAGGAGTGTGGCACCATGAAAAAAATCGGAACTATGCTACTTTTCTCCTTCCTCATTACTGGCTGCGCGCAAATGCAACCCGATTCAAATGTACCTAAAAAAGAAGTACTAGAAACATCATCCTCTCAAATTAACGCACCTTCCTTTTTTCACCTTAGTGTCTTAAAAGATGTAAATTGGGAAGAAGCACCATCATTCGTAGAAGGAAAAATACCGTTAAAAGGCATTGAAAGAAAAATTGCAATGGCTGATAGCTCTATTATCGCAAATGAGCAAAATGAAATAATGTGGTTCTTCCTGGATCCTGAAATGCCAACTGGAAAACTATCTATTATCGCGTTAAAACAAGGAACTACAACTCCAACACCAGTACTCTTTCAAAAAGAAACCTCCAAACAAACTTGGACTACTTCAAATACAGTCGATACAACCGTAAAGGAACTCCCTCTCGTAATGTCACTACCTTCATCTGGATTATGGGTATTAAACATATATGTGAATGAAAGATATTATGATCAATTTGTAATCAATGCCGAATAAAGTGACAAAACTGAAACACTTCCTTACAACAATGTAATTTCTACGTCACGTACTTCGATAGGTGGATTATCTCTCTTCTCTTATACTTAAAGTAAGAAATGACGCAAGGAGAGATGAGAGATGAAAAAAATGATAGAAGTGATCGTAGCAGTAACTGAGGTTTTAATAAATGGTAAACAAGTTGCAATGGAGTTAAATAAATAATGAACGGGGCTTGAATAAATTTACACTTCTTCATTATTTTGATTTCTTATCTCAAAAAAAGCAGTGCCTTTTTAAGGCGCTGCTTTTGACTATTTATAACTTGGCATTTTCGTAATCTGTGCCACACCTGAATCAATGGCTGCTTTCGCTACTACTTCTGCAACACTTGGAACAACTCTTTTATCTAATGGATTTGGAATTACATAATTCGCATTACGCTCTTCGTCCGTAATTATGTTAGCGATCCCATATGCTGCTGCTAATTTCATCTCTTCTGTAATATCAGTCGCGCGTACGTCTAATGCACCACGGAATATACCAGGGAACGCTAATACATTATTTACTTGATTTGAATAATCAGAACGACCAGTTCCAACTACAGCAGCTCCAGCTGCTAATGCGTCCTCTGGGAATATTTCTGGGATTGGATTCGCCATTGCAAAAACAATTTGTTTCTCGTTCATCGTCTGTATAAGTTCTTTCGTTAATACGTTTGGAGCAGATACACCGATGAAAATATCAGCTTGATGAATCGCTTCCTTTAATGTTCCACGTACATATTCTCGATTTGTCTTCTTTGAAACTTCGATTTGCGCTTCGTTCATCCATGTTTCACCTTCACAAACAATACCTTCTAAACTAACTAACGTAATGTATTTTGCGCCAGCTTTTAATAATAATTTTCCAATTGCAATTCCTGCCGAACCCGCACCGTTAATAACAATTTTCACATCATTCATTTGTTTACTTACAACTTTTAGTGCATTAATAACAGCTGCTAAAACGACAATAGCCGTCCCATGCTGATCATCATGAAATACAGGAATATTCGTTTCTTCTTTTAATCGTCTTTCAATTTCAAAACAGCGTGGTGCTGCAATATCTTCTAAATTAATTCCTGCAAATGTAGGCTCTAAATTTTTAACAAGGGTAACGATTTCATCCACATCAGTCGTCCCTAAACATAACGGGAAAGCATCTACATTCGCAAATTTCTTAAATAAAATACTTTTCCCTTCCATAACAGGCATAGCCGCTTTCGGTCCAATATTCCCTAAACCAAGTACTGCAGTTCCATCTGAAACAACTGCAACCATATTACCACGTGCTGTATAGTCATAAGCTGTTTCCTCATCTGCCGCAATTGCTTTACAAGACTCTGCTACCCCCGGTGTATAAGTCAAACTTAAATCGTCCGCTGTATTCACTTCTACTTTACTTGTAATTTCAATTTTCCCTACTAATTCTTTATGCAATAACAATGATCTTTCATTAATTTGTTTTTCTAACATACTTATAATCTCCCCTTAATTTGACAAGCTAGCTATATGAATATAGCTAGCTTGTTTGATCATGAAAACATTTTTAATAAAATTGTCGCTGTTACGACCATTGCAGCCCCACCTAAACGCGTTGAAATTTGTGCGAACGGCATTAATTCCATACGATTTGAAGCTGATAAAATAGCAACATCTCCAGTTCCACCTAAACCACTATGACATCCAGTTACAATCGCTGATTCAACTGGATACATTTTCATCACTTTCCCTACAAGAAAACCTGACGCTACCATTGTAAGAACAACCGATGCGCACACAACAACATATCCTACCGAAAGAACTGCTGCTACGTCTTTTAACGGAATATATAGCAATCCTAAACCGACCATTAATGGCCATGTTAAATTCTTTGAAATGAATTTATATAAATGGAATGCTCCTTGCTCCATTTTTGCTGGCATTAGATTAAAGTACTTCACAATTGCCGCTGAAAAAATCATAATGATTGCTCCTGGAATACCGATAAACTTAGAAGCGAATCCTCCGAAAATAAAGAATGTACATGCAATCAATAATCCTGCTCCCATTAATGAGAAATCAATTGGTTTTTCTGTATTTTGCTCCTTTAATAAATCTGCTTGATTGTCTGTTTTTACTAATACACCGTTACCACTAAGCTCAGGTCTCTTCTCACCTAAACGCTTCATATACCCTGCACTCACGATTGCAAACATATTCCCAATAATAGCTGCCGGAATAAGCTGTGATACAAACGTTGCTGATGATTCATTTAAAATATCACTATAAGCTAGCGACAATGGTAAAATCCCTTCTCCGATACCACCACTCACAATTGGTACGATGATAAAGAAAAATGTCTGCTTCATTTCAAATCCAAATAGTGAACCGACTAATAAGCCCACTGCTACAGAAGCTAACGTTCCTACTACTAAAGGAATAAACATACGAACGAAACCCTGCACTAACACTTTACGGTTCATTCCCAAAATACTTCCAACTACTAAACAAGAAATATATAAATATAAAAAGTTCGATTTTTTCATTAACATAGTCGCAGCTTCCATTGAAGCTGGATTCATCCAGTTAAAAAATACAAGTAACGATGGAATAAATAATGAGAGAATTGCTGGACCACCGATATTTTTTAATATTGGAATTCTCATTCCAATATCACCTAAGAAAATACCCATGATCATAATAACTGCAAAACCACCAATCATATCTGCTGGTAATTTATTATATACAGATGCTCCATAAATAATAGCAGCCAATACTACATATAACGGTAAAGGTATAACACCGATTTTAACGTTCATAATTTTAGAAGCGAAAGATTCACTTTTCAATTCATTGCCTTCAGAAAATGATACCGCTTCCACATTTTTTTGAATTCCCATATGGCACCCCCTTGTTTTCTTAATAACAATATTAAAACGCTTTCAATAGTAAAAATAGTTTTTGTAAGTTTTGTAATTGGTTTTGTAATTAAAAAAAGTATAAGCGACTTATAATAAGCCGCTTATACGTAAAAGTCTATTTTATTCCGGTCAATACACCTTAATTTACTCACCGGTCTTCCCACATTTTGATACACCATTTCATTCTCTAATACTCCGATTTCAGTCAAAAACATTACATACTTTCGAATAGAAACTCTCGAAACCCCTACTAATTGCGCCATTTCATCAGTTGTAAATGCTTGTCCATTAAGTGATTCGATTTTCTTCCAAATTAATTGCAATGTTTGCTTCGTTAATCCCTTTGGAAGTTCTTTATTAACAAAAGATTCTCTTTTTTCTTTTTGCAAAATTAATGAATCTAATTCCGATTGACTAATTTTTTGTTGTTCTTTCATAAAAGTAAGTTTTTCTCGATATACAGTTAATGCCTCTTTAAATCGTTCAAATGTAAATGGTTTAATTAAATAATCTACTACGCCATATTGTAATGCCTTTTTAATACTCACCATATCATGTACAGCTGAAATCATCATAATATCAATTTCTTTTTCTTGATTCCGAATATACATTAACAGCTCAAATCCAGTCTCTTCAGGCATAAAAATATCAAGTAATACTAAATCTACTCGTGATTTCTCTAATACTTCTATCGCCTCTTTTACTGATTTAGCTGCATGAACAAGTTCAAATCCTCCCACTTGCTCTAAATAATGCGTATTTAACATCGCAACCATCGGATCATCTTCTACAATTAAAACTTTAATCATATTTGCTTCTCATCCCTACCTTTAGGTATTTCAATTGTTATCGTTGTTCCCTCTCCTAATAAGGAGGAAATGTGAATCTCCCCATTTATTCGCTGTATACTTTCTTTTACAAGATACAAACCATAACCGCGATTATCCCCTTTTGTGGAATAACCTTTTGTAAATAATGCATCCACTGCGTCTTCTTCTATACCTTTCCCCGTATCTTGTACTGTGATAGTTAATGCATTCTGATATTGTATCCCAACTTCAACTTGTTTCTTTTTGCAATGTATCACTGCCTCTAATGCATTATCTATTAAGTTCCCTACAATCGTAATAAGTTCATGAGTAATACTTTCATCATATATTTCCGGCAAGTAAGAATCTTCACTTATAATTAACTTTATATTTTTCTCCCTAGCATAGCTAAGTTTACCTAGTAAAAAACCAGCAAATACTGGACTTTTTATTCTTTTCATAACCCCACCAATTTCATATTGATGCTCTGATACCATACTACTTACATATTTCTGCAATTCTTCATACTGTTTCATATGTGTTAGCCCTAATACGACATGCATTTTATTCATAAATTCATGAGATTGTGCCCGTAACGCTTCCGCATATAGCCTAATACCAGTTAGTTCCTCTGCTAATTTTCTAATTTCTGTTTTATCACGAAATGTTGCGATCGCGCCAACTATTTCTCCTTTTACATATAAAGGAACACGATTTGTGACAATCGTAATCCCGTAAATATTTTGTTCTTCGTTTAATTGTACCTCGCCTGTTTGCAACACTTCTTTTATACGTGAATTTGGCATATACAATTCAACATCTTTACCAATAAAGTCTTCTTCAAGTCCACTTTTCTTAAATAATCGTTTTGCCTCATTATTTATTAAAGTTACATTCGCCTCTTTATCTACAGCAATAATACCTTCTTTCACCGAAAGCAACATCGTATTTCTTTCTTCAAGAATTTTTGCTATCCTATGCGGCTCAAGACCAAATAAACTTTTTTTTATATGTCTAGCTAGCAATATTGCTCCTATAATCCCAACTAATACTCCAACTCCGACACCAATATAAATAATATGTCTACTTTGCTTAACTCTTTCTTTTACATTATCTGCTGAAATACCGACAGCTACTGCTCCAAGCTGTTCACCTGTTTCAGAAAATATTGGTACAAACACTCGCATTGAAATACCTAAAGTTCCTTCTGCTAGCGATACATGTTCCTTCCCTTTCAATGCAGGTCCTTCATCTCCCCCAATAAAATGATGACCTATTTTTTGAGGATTTGGATGAGATTTTCTTATTCCATCCATATCCATAACTACAATAAATTGAACACCTGTATTTTTTAATATTCTATTTGTATACGTTTGGATTGCTGAAGTATCTGCTTTCCCAATCAAACCATTGATTACAACTGAATCATTCGCCACAATGTGTGCAATTGTTTTCGCTTTCTCTGCTTGGCTTTCCTCCGTTGTCCGTTCTACATTATGACTAATTAATATATCTGTCACAAGTAAAGAAAAAATTACAACTGTACAAACTAACAATGTAATCGTTTTCCATAAATTCCATAGTCTTTTTCTTTTTTTCATCCCGTTAATGACTCCCCTAATTACTGAATAGAAAAATAAGTAAGGTGATATTATTTTCACCTTACTTATTTGCTGTTATTATACTTTAAATTTACTAGTCATTGCTTGTAGTTCTTTTCTTCTTCCATCAAATTAACTTATTTTTCTACAGCCGCTGCACTCTTCGTTATTTCAACAACTTAGAAAACAATACATAATAATAACATGTATTATTTTGCTCAATTATGCATTTTTGCATATTTAGTTATTTTTAAAAAGATTAAATTACAAAATAAGAGAACCCCATATAGAAGTTCTCTTGTTTCATATCACTTTCGCTTCTTAAAAATACCTTTCACAAAACTTTCTTTATGATCCGTGTAATTCTTTATCCCCGCTGAATGCTTCTTAGCATAATCTAATTTTAAATTTATATACTCTCCCTTTGCTTCCTCGTTTGCATTCAAATAATCTCTAAAAAAGATTAAATTATTCCAAATCCCCTTTTCATACTCTACTAAATGAATATAATGTGTGCGTTTTTGAAAAGTAGAATCAGTAAACTTTGCAAAGATAATCTCACCAGGTCGTTCCACCTTTAATCGTAAAAATCCTATAGATTTAAAACCATCTATAATAGATTTACTTACTGTATTTAAATCATCTACAGCTACTAATATATCTATAATTGGTTTGGATACCATACCTTCAATAGCCGTACTGCCAATGTGTTCTATACGATCCGCTTCTATATGCATATTTTCTTGTATCTCATGTTTCACTTTAGAAAACTCATTTTTCCACTCATCTGTATAACTCACTAACTTAATTTCGTCACCCGTTATCCCTAGGTCCATACTCCTTTTCCCCCTAATTTATTTTGAGCTTTTCACATAACTAATTGCCTGACTCCCCATCTGTACCCACGCCTTTTCAAAATCTTCTCTCGATACACTGATATTCGGGCTTTCATTAAGTGGATCTTGAATATATACAGACTCCTTATCATATCCAACAAGAACAACACAATGTTCATTATAAGTAATAGAAACATCTCCACCATTTGTTTCCCATATAGTGAATTCATCCTCATCTAGCGGTGCATATGTTGCATTCGTAATCATTACTACCGGTTGCCCATTACTTACACTCTTATAAAGTTCTTCAACACTCTTCCCTGTTAAGTCCACAGCTTCATTCGGTAAATATTTTTTCGCTAATTGAAAAAGTGGTCCATGATATACACCATATCCCGATTCAGAAAACGTATAAATGTTCCCAACAAAGCCTTCATTCGGATTTCCTCTTACACCATCATCTAAAAAATTTACCTTTTTGATGTCACTCGCTAATTTCATCTTATCTACAGAAACACCTGCGTATTGTAACATCATCGCTAAACTTGTTACTTCGCAGCCTCTATCTAACTCTGGTAATTGCTGAATTAAAGGCACATTTGATAACATGACTTTTTCATCGTTATTACTAAACTCTATTCGTTTTTGACTTTGTACACTTGAAAATAGTAACCCCTTTACTTTCTCTACATACTTTGTAATTCCATTTGTATATGCACCCCATACCCCTATACATAGTAAGGCCATACATATATACCACTTCCATTTTCGTATCACTCTCACGCCCTTTTTAATTCGTTAAATACGAATAAAACGCATCAGCATCTGTTTGAACCATAGGAACAAACTTAAGCTCTTTTCCCTTTTCAGGTTGTTCAAGATTTATCTTCTCCGCTAAATCTTGAATCTTCAAATTCGTTTTATCCATACCTAGCTCATCTGCTATTTCTATTACCTTTTGCTCATTTATTTCTCTTAATACTTGATATATATCTTTGCCATATAAATCAATATGATATTTTTTTGCTTCTTCCTGTACTTTTTGTTCGTACACTTCTTGTGCTAACTCTTCCATCTCTTTTCCTTGTTGAGCAATACCTAGCTTTTCTGCTTCTTCTCTAACTTTCGTTCCATAGATTTCTTCCTCAATCTCTTCTATTTCTTTTCCTTCAGTTGAAACACCAAGCTTTTCTGCTTCATTATTAATTTTAATCTTATTAATTTGATCAATTAAACTCACAATCGACGTATTCTCTATAGATATTCCTAGTTTCAACGCTTCTTGCCTCACTTTTGTTTCATAAATTTCTTCTGAAAGAATTCCAACATCTTTCCCTTCTGCCGAGATACCCAATTGATTAGCTTCTCTTCCTACTTCCGTCTCATGAATTTCTTTTTCTAACGTAATTTGTTCTTTCCCCTCCGTTTCAATGCCTAACTTTTCCGCTTTTTCTTCCGTATGCATTGCATGTATTTTCCCATCATTTAATTGTTCTTTACTACGCTGCGTGTAATCTGTCTTTCCTTTTGTCATTCCAGAAGGGGAGGCACCCCCTAATATACTTAAACTCATTACTCCAATAGTGAATACCGTCATCATTTTCTTTTTCAAGACTTCTTCCTCCCTCTCACGCTTTCTTTTTCCAGCTTTCCCATAAATTTTTTTATACTATACATAAACTTCATCTCTGTTAGAAATAACCTTATGATTTATCCAGTTCATTCAAAAAAACTTACATCTTTTCTTTCCATCACAAGTTTCCATGATGTAATACATGATACAAGTTGTTTCTTAACTTTCCCTTAAAAAAAAGACGACCTTGTAAAAACAAGATCGTCTTCTCACTTATATTCTTTGATTTTTAGGGAAAATCACTTCAAAACAAGTTCCTTCTCCCCATTTGCTCTCTACCGATATTTTTCCATAATGCTTTTCTACAATCCAATTAGCGATTGAAAGACCTAACCCAGCTCCTTCTGACATACTTCTTGCTTTGTCTCCTTGATAAAAACGATCAAATAAATTTGGAATATCTTCTTCTTTAACTCCTATCCCATTATCTTTCACCCGTATACGAATTGAATTACTCGTTTGTGTGCAATCAATTTGAATATGCCCATCTTCATTCGTATACTTCATCGCATTATCTAACAATATGACCATCATTTGATGGATTCTCTCTCTATCACCCATAAACGTTATATCACGTTCTACTTTTAATATCATCGCTTTTTCTTGATAAGAGGCAATTTCTTTATATGGATTTATAATTTCTTCTAACAACTTATCCAGTTCAAATGTTTTCTTTTCCATCTCAATTTGATTAGAATCCGAACGTGCTAACAACAATAAATTGCTAACGAGTTTCGATAGCCGCCTACATTCTTTTGAAATTGTAGAGATATCCACGGCTTTTTCTTCTATCGTAGCGGATGGGGACTGGAATAATACATCCGTTTTTGATTGAATAACTGCAAGCGGTGTTCTTAATTCATGCGATGCATCAGAAACGAATTGCTGCTGTTTCTCCCATGAATTTTGAATAGGTATGAGTGCTCTACCCGCTAGGAAAAAGCCGATTCCTATTGCACATAGACTTCCTATGCTGCAACCTATAACGAGAATTAAAAATAAAGTATTTATCATTTCTTCTTCAGCTGTTGTATCACGTACAATTTGAACTATTTTTCCATCTTCTTGAAACGCAAACGTTCTAAAATATCGTCCTTGCACTTCAATATCTTGCAAATCCCCTACCTTTTTTGGAGAAAACTTTTCCAAATCCCCTTCAAAGTTAGAGCGAAATTTATGGTTATCGCCTTCTATCTCCACTATTTTTCCATTCCAAGTTATTATAGTTATCCGTGGGTCTCGAATTTTGATATTCTCTATACGTTTTCTTGGTGGTGGCATTTTAACATCAAATTTTTCTCTATACTGAGTTATCATTTTTATAGATTGATCCACTTCATTATAAGTACGCTTGTATGTGTACGAATAAATAATACTACCTAATACACCTATTAATAGGATAAATACTAACGAATTCAATATAGTTAGACGAATACGTGTCTTTTGAAACATGCTTCCCTTTCTCATTGTTCTTTTAATATATATCCAATACCACGAACGGTTTGAATATCTTTCTGATAACCGAATGGTTCTAATTTTTTACGTAAATGATGTACATACACTTCTACAATTGCTACTGTCGTATCAGAATCAAATCCCCAAACACGATCAAAAATTTGTTCACGCATTAAAATCTTTCCGCTATTTTGAATGAGATACTCTAGTAGCTCATATTGTTTTAATGTCAGCTTAATACCTTGTCCATCTACTTGAATGTCTTTATCTTTTCCGAACAATTCAATCCCTTTATAGCGAATGGTCTGCTGTGTTGTTAAACTACCACTTCTGCGTAGTAATGCACGAATTCTCGCTTTTAATTCAGGGGCCTGAAACGGTTTAACAATATAATCATCTCCACCAAAGTCCAATCCTTTCACTCGATCTTCTAAAGAATCCCTCGCTGTCAAAAACAGGACTGGCGTTTCAATCTTTTCATCACGTATTTTTTGAATCACTTCAAATCCGTCCATTTCTGGCATCATCACATCAAGCAAAATTGCATCATAAATGTTTTGCAGCGCCAAAAACAAGCCGTCTTCCCCATTCATTGCCGTATCCACTTCAAATTCATCACGTAAAATTTGTACGATAGACTCTAATAACGAGGCATTATCTTCTACTACAAGTAAGCGCATATTCTCACCTTCCACAATCTATTTCAACTCTCTTTATTATTGCATCTCTTCTCTTCATAACGAAATAATGTAATCATATTATGTAATTTCATTTTCAACTATTTCCTTCTAAAGTTTTGCTAGATATAAAATTTTGAACCTTTATTATAAAGGCTCTTTCTTAAATTTTTTACTACATATACCTTTTTACTTGGCAACTCCAAACAATTTAACTGACCACCATACACAGCCCCGCCATCAATTCCAATAATACGATTACTACCAAAATACACTCCGCAATTCTCACTACCATGAAGCGTTTTTGTTTCCGTATGGCCAAATACAACAACCTTTTCGCCGCTATATCCATTATGAAATTCATTACGGATCCACATTAATGTATATGGTTCTGATTCAGAAACTCGATTCATCGGCTCAACACCAGCATGTACAAAGATATACTCTTCTGTTTCAATGTAATGATCTAATTCTTGAATAAACGTTACATGTTCCTCTAATATATGAGATTGTAAAATCGGTTTTTGGAAGTTTTCCTCATTAACCGCAATGTCTTCTTCTACAAATCCATAGCTATATAACGTTTTATCCCCACCATTCCTTTTTACCCAATGGTTCCATGAACGTTCCTCATCTGTCGTTAACGCCTTAATCATCATATCTTCATGATTGCCCTTTAGAACGAGGGCTCCCGCTTCTTTTAACTCTTTTACCTTTTCAATTACTGCACGCGCATTTGGACCACGATCTACATAATCCCCCAACAAAATTAGTTGATCCTGTTTTGCATCGTAGTGAGCTTCTTCCAATAATTGTTCGAACTTTTCTATTTCTCCATGAATATCACTAATAACAAGTATTC
This sequence comes from Bacillus sp. MYb56, assembly GCF_002976445.1. Classification (NCBI taxonomy): domain Bacteria; kingdom Bacillati; phylum Bacillota; class Bacilli; order Caryophanales; family Bacillaceae; genus Bacillus; species Bacillus sp. MYb56. The sequence goes on along the minus strand of NZ_PCOH01000021.1, from coordinate 75,306 downwards.
TCTTCATTTCTTCCCCTTCTTTCTAAACCATTCTCTTTCTAATTATAATTCAAAACGACAGAAACTTCTGAATCACATTTATTACAAACTAAAACTATTATCCTTACAACAATGTAAGTCTCTTGTCATCCAATTCGATGGTTGCAATTACTGCATTTCCTTATACTAAAAGTAAGAAATGAAACAAAAAACAAGGAGAGATGAGATATGAAAAAAGTGATGGAAGTTGTAGTAGCGGTGGCAGAGGTTTTTGTAAATGGGAAACAAGTTGCAATGGAGTTAAACAAATAATGAAAAAGACAAAATTCATTCTAGACCCTTTACTCATATAAAAGAGATAAGACTTCATCATTTCTTTGATCCCTTATCTCCCAATAAAGAAAGCCGCATCCTGAAAAAGGATGCGGCTTTCTCTTATTTTTGACTCGTACGAGCTGAAATACTAATTGCTCTATCTGTTGCTTTTGCAGCTTCATCTAACGCTTCTTTACTATTTTTCCCGTCATACATTGCTTCTAATGCTTTTACGACTGCATCTCTTGATTCTGGGAATACACTAATTAATGCACCTTGAGTTGCTGGAGATTGCTTCGTTGCTTGTAATTGCTCTACCGTTACTTTTAACTGCGGATACTTTTCATACTGCTCTTTTACTAACGGCTCATTATATGCATCTGGATTAATTGAGAAATATCCTGTTGCAGTATGCCATTTTGCTTGTACATCTGGCTTCGTTAAATATTTCATAAAGTCCCAAGCACCTTGCTGCGTTTCTTCTGAAACCATATTCGTCATCCATAATGATGCACCGCCAATAACAACACCATTTTGTTTCGAATCTTCTGGATACGGAATATACGAAACGCCTACATTAAACTTAGATGCATCAATTAAATCACGAACACCAGCTGAAGAATCTAAATACATAGCAACTTGTCCAGACTGGAACGCAGCACGAATATCATCCCAACTTGCTCCATACTTTCCAAGTGCACCAGCTTTATTTAATTCATCTAACATCCCAAATACTTTTTGACCTTCTTTTCCGTTAAATACCGCCTTCTTTGCAGCATCTTTACGGCCGTTTTCGTTATCTACATATAAAGCACCTTGTGTCGCTAACAACTCTTCAAAGAACCAACCATAATTCAGCATTGAAAATCCATACTGCTTTACATTTCCGCCTTCTTTAATCGTTAACTTTTTCGCCGCTTCTTTTAACTCATCATATGTTTGCGGAGCTTTCTCTGGATCTAATCCAGCCTTCGCGAAAGCATCCTTATTATAAATTAATACTGGTGTAGATGAATTAAACGGCATAGAATACATTTTTTCATCAATTGAATAATAGTTCGTAATTGCTTTTTCTAATTTTGATGTATCGTACTTATCTTTTTTAATCCAGCTATCGATAGGCGTAATCTTTTTGCTATCAATCATATACTTCGTTGTAATTTCACTCGATTGAACAAGAGCTGGCGCTTCTTTCGTTGCAGACATCGTTTTAAATTTCGTTAAAGACTCTTCGTATGTTCCTTGGAACTCTGCCTTTATCTCGTATTTATTCTGCGACTTATTATAGTCTGCAACAAGCCCATCTAGTACACCTTGTGTTTTTCCACCCATTGCATGCCAGAAACGAATTACAGTTTTATCACCATTCTTTTCAACTGGAGCTACTTTTGCCTGTGCTTCAGGTTTCCCCTCTGTTTTACTATTTGAACAAGCTGCGCCGGTTAATGCCATTGTGGCTGCCATTAAAAGAGCAGCACTTTTTTTCAATAAACTCATCTCAATCCCACCTTTTCCTATGTATGCTTATTTAATTGCACCTTTTGTTAATCCTTTTTGTAATTGCTTTTGCCCTAAAAATAGTAAAATCAACGTTGGAATGACGATAACCGTAACACCGGCCATTACACTGCCCCAATCAGTTGCAACTTCTTGAGATTGAAGCTGCTTTACACCAATTTGAACCGTTCTTACTTTTTCATCAGTGGTTACTAAGAGCGGCCACAAATACATATTCCACGTTGTTAAAAAGCTATATACTCCAAGCGTAATAAAACTCGTTTTACAATACGGAATTACAACACTGAATAAAAACCTTACATTTCCAATCCCTTCAATAAAAGCAGCTTCTTTCAGTTCATTCGGAAGTGTCATAAAATGTTGACGTAGTAAGAAAATACCGAAAGCTGTTGCAAAAAACGGCACCGTCATCCCAGCAAAACTATTAATCCATCCGAAGTTTTGAATCGTTAAAAAGTTCGGTACCATCGTTGCTTCCCACGGAATAAGCATTGTTGAAATAAACAAGAAGAAAATTAAGTTTCTACCTTTAAACTGAAGAAAAACAAAAGCATAAGCTGCTAAACTGGATACGATAAGTTGTCCAAGCATAACAACTGTCGATACAATTAAACTGTTATATAAGTATGTAAAAAGAGGTACTTTTTGAAAAATATTAATGAAATTATCAAAAGTAAATTGAGTTGGAAATAACCTTCTCATTTGAATATCGTCTGGTGTCATAAAGCTTATTAAAAACGCATACAGTACAGGAAAAAACACCATTACTGCACTAATAATGAGCAGCATGTATAATAGGAAATTTTGTTTCCACTGTTTAACGATCATTTATAATGCACCTTTCTCTCAGCAAACTTAAATTGAATCAATGTAGCAATAAAAATGAAAATAAATAATACCATCGCTTGTGCACTTGCTGTTCCAAATTGATGATTTACAAATGCCTCTTTATAAATCGAGTACACAATTAAATTCGTTGCATCATTCGGTCCACCGTGCGTTAAAATATCAATTTGTCCAAAGCTTTGGAATGCACTAATTAACGTTACTGTCACGATAAAAAATAAAGTTGGTGATAGCATCGGTAATGTGACGCGGCGAAGCTTATGTAAATAACTAGCACCATCTATAGATGCACTCTCATATAAAGACGTATCAATATTTTGTAAACCACCTAATATAACTAAAAATGCAAATCCTGTATTCACCCAAACCGTTGTAACCGATACAGAAAACAGTGCCCAGTCTGGACTCGTTAACCATGCGATTGCCGGAAGATTCATAGAGGCTAATATATTATTAAATAACCCTACACTTGGATGAAATAAAAATAGCCAAATCACTGCACTAGCAGCTACTGATATTCCCATCGTTGAAGAAAACAGTACTCGGAATAACCCGATCCCTCTTACTTTTTCATTTGCAATTAATGCAAGAAATAAGGCGAATACAATACTAGTAGGCACTGTATATAAAACAAATAATAAAGTTGACTTTATACTTTTATAGAAAGCAGGATCCGAAAATAAATATTGATAATTTTCTAAGCCAACGAAAAGATTAGCTTCTCCGTGTATATCTGTTAAATAAAAGCTATAGTAGATCGTCCTAAACAATGGATAGAAAAGAAAAATTGAAAATAACAAAATAGATGGCGCCAAAAACAATAATCCTATTCTTAAATCTTTCGTTCTGCCCCATAAACTCTTCTTTTTTGACACTGTTGTTTGAACTGGTAACTTACCTACTTCAATCATTATTTCGCCACCACTTTCAACTCTTCTTCAGCCACCACTTTTAATCGTTCATTCGTATTTTGGTGAAAGAAGCATAGTTTTTCTTGCGAGAATAATAATTTTACTTTGTCACCTTTGTTCAGGAGTAACTGTCCGATGACTTTCGCACTCCAAGTTGTTCTATTTACCGCAAAGTTTAATATAGATTCATTCCCTAATACTTCTACAGATTGCAGCGTAACTTCTTGTCCTTCCTCAGACAATGCAATATGCTCAGGACGCATGCCGATTCGAATTATTCCTTCTGGTAATTGCTTTAACTGTCCAATAGATAATGGAATTTGCAATTGCCCTATATGTAATATGCCTTTTTCTTTATCCACTTCCCCATCATTTATATTCATAGAAGGAGAACCTATAAAACTTGCAACAAATTCGTTTGCTGGTTCGTTATATATATCAAGCGGTGTTCCAACTTGTTGTATACTTCCTTTATTTAAAACCATAATACGATCTCCCATAGTCATTGCTTCTATTTGATCGTGAGTAACGTAAATCATCGTAATTCCTAATCGTTGCTGAATTTCTCTAATTTCAATCCTCATCTGGGCACGTAATTTCGCATCTAAATTCGAAAGTGGTTCATCCATTAAACAAATCGGTGCTTGACTGACAATGGCCCTAGCAAGTGCAACACGCTGTCTTTGCCCGCCTGATAATTGGCCCGGTTTCATTTTCACATACTCTTTCAGTCCTACCATTTCAATAGCTTCCATTAATCGCTTTTGTCGCTCTTCTTTTTGTACCTTCCTTACCTTAAGTCCAAATAAAATATTTTCTTCTACAGTTAGGTGTGGATATAATGCATAATTTTGAAATACCATTGATAGATTACGGTCTTTCGGCTCTAAATCATTTGCAACATGTTCATTAATAATTAAATCTCCCGAAGAAATTTCTTCTAAACCAGCCAGCATTCGTAATAATGTACTTTTTCCACATCCCGAAGGTCCAACTAAAACAAAAAATTCTCCTCTTTTAATATGAACTGATACGTCTTTAACTGCTGTCTCTTCCGCATTTTTATATACCTTTGAAACATTTTTCAATTCAATCACAAGGTTGCACTCCTTTTTTCTTCTTGTATCCACACTTCATAATGACTCGTTGAAATTGCACTTGCTCCTGCACGAATTGCGATTTCTGCATCCTCTCGCGTTTGAATCAGCCCACCTGCAATAATAGGGAATTTTATTTCCTCCGCTAGCTGTTTAATAATAGAAGGCATAATGCCAGGCATAATCTCTACTGCATTCGGTTTAGTCGTTTTACAATTTTCAATTGATTTTGTAAGAGATAAAGTATCAACAATAAAAATGCGTTGAATCGTTTTCAATCCAATTTTATTGGCATTTCGAATTGTCGATCCCTTTGTCGAAATAATACCTTGTGCTCCGATAACATCTTGAATATATAAAAGTGCTTCCTCTGTGTTCGTATTTAAGCCTTGTATAAAATCACAATGAAGAAATACATCGTGTCCATGTTTCTGTAGTTCATATACACGCTCTGGTAACTCCAGCATTGAACCAGTCATAAGAAAAACTGTTTTCGGTAATTTTTTGTATGTTTTGTACCCTTTCCAATCCTTTATCATCGCAATATAAGGTTCTTCAAACATTCATTCCACCTAGCTTTTCTATTTTTATCCAAACTAAAAACACCTACTTACATAGAACACCTTTCTCCTTATTTGAACTCTAGGGAATAGAGCACACTTAAGAAAGCGGCACGTTATATGTAAGCGGGTGTTCTCAAATGTTCTCTACCCTAGGTATTTTGTTACCTTTACTATATTACGCATTTATTAAGTCAGTTTTGATAAATTGTTAATTAGATGTTAATCGAATGTTAATATTCACCATATTACTTTTACAATAATCTAGATATACGAATAAATCCCAACAGAACACAACAATGTTTAAAATTCAATCAATATGTAAATTCATTCCATAGTTAATGAGTTTTAGTTTTCTCGCCACTGCTTGCGAAGCAAAGTTATCCCAAGAAGTACTATAAAGCGGAATGCGCTTTTCCTCTTGTATTGATAGTGCCCAGGCTGTAACGACATCAGCACCATATCCATTCCCTTGAAACTCCACTAAAGTTTCCACACTTGCCTCAGCAGCTACGGGCGTACTTCTGGCACTGCAACATATAGAAACTACCTTTTCATTTTTTACAATTGCAAAATAAGGTCGCCTCCATTCCATCTGTTCTATTAGATTAGAAAAATTTTCTCGCAAAAGCTCTTTATTCTTCTCTGTTATTTGTATTGTTCTAGTTGGCTTATGTAAATTATTAGGGAACATGAAAGCAGGACCCACCCAAATATTCTCCACCGTTCTCTCTTCATTTAATACTTTAATGATCTTTGCTATCTCAATGTGATTTGAGCATTCTCGAATTAATTTCTCAATCTTACTTATCATTTCACCATGCAGTTTATAATGATACCTCGTTATATTGCCTTCACGAGTTCTGCTAAGAAAAAAACGTGGTGCTTTCAGATTTCCATTTTCATTTACACACTTTATTCTTCCTACTTGATTATGAACAAATAAAACTTCTGCCTGAATTGCTATTAACTCAAGTTCTGAAAATCGCATTTATACCCTCCTTAATTACTATTTGTAGCCTTCTCGATATAGCATCCATCCATTTTTTCAAAACAAAAATCCCATTTAAATACACATTACTGAATCCATCATACTAAAATGACTTCTTCATTCTGTCTATCTAAATGGGATTATTTCGTGCTTTTTATTTCTTCAGCTTGTTATTCCGCCAGTTGTGGTTGCGGCTGTACTACTTCATTCGCTCCAGCTATCCTCAACATATTCGCAATATCTTTAAAACCTCTTTTTTCAGCATATTGCAGCGGCGTAATATTTTCCTTATTGGCCATATTTACATCTGCCCCGTGGTCAATAAGCATTTGAATTACTTTCTTATGACTTTCACTACCATTTCCTAATACAATTACTTCTAATAAAGCTGTTCCACCACGTTCATTCTTATAATTCACATCAATATCTGTATGCTCTAATAATTCTTTAACAACCTCTACATGGCCACGCTCAGATGCAGAAATAAGTGCTGTTCCACCTGACTTAGTCGTTTCCTTCGTATTAACTCCTGCATTAATTAATACTTTTACAATATCCGTATATCCTTCTCTACTTGCATAAAGAAATGGATTACTTTGTTTTTCGTCTTGAATTTCAATATCAGCACCCGCATCAATTAATGCTTTAACTGTCTCTACATGATTTTGATACGTCGCTGCAAGGACAGGCGTTTCTCCGTTGTCACCTTCTACATTGATATTCGCTCCATCTTGGATCAGCTTCATAGCTGTTTCTGTGTCTCCAAGCGTCGCAGAAAGTAGCAACTGTTTGTCCATTAAATTTATACTTTTTTCTTCTTTAGATTCTTCCTGTTCTTTATGCTTTTCTTTTTTCTTTTCGTTTTTCACATGAACCGGTTTTGATTCTGGCTCCTCTTGCTTATCGCAAGCCACTACCGTCATTAAAAGTCCTAATAACATACATAATAAAATTTTTTGTTTTCTCACAACTACAGCTCCTATGAAAGATAATGTTTTCTTAACCATTCCTCCATCACATACAATAACTCTTCTTGAGTACATTTATCCATAAGCCCTTTAGATTCCTTCTTTAATCGGATTATCTTAAACTTATACTATGTTTCTCAACCTATTGGAATGATACGCCTGATGGCCTCATCATTAACATTATGAAGCAATTAGTTTAGCACGTTTTTACCGCATTTGTATATATTTCTAAAAAGTACATAAATGATTGCTTTAGGTTACTATATTCCATTGTAACCGTTCTTCTAAAATTTTTACACCTTTTCTATATTTGCACCTGAGTAATAATAGAAAAAGACAACTATATAGTTGTCTTTTTCTATTATTAATGATGCCCACCGTGATTCCCTGTTTTCGGTTTTCCCATCATCTCTTTATTCATTTCCCATTTATGCTCTGATAGCTCTTTATACGAAAGAACTTTCCCCTTATAGTTAGATACAAAACTCTCTGCATCTTTTTTATTTTTAAATGAAATGACATTATAAGCCATCGGTGTCGTTATTGTTTTATCATATACGTAAGTAGCATCTTCTAACGAAACCCAATCTTTCGAATCATAATCTCGAACAAATTTTTCTTTCGTCTTTTCACCTGAATTGATCTCCATCCATTTATACATACAACCGATATCATCAAACTTTAACGCTTTTCCACTTTCTAAAATGATTTCTGTTGCAAATTGATTATCCATTACCCCGATTTGGCAAATATCACATTTATCATGTTTCTCATTAATTGCCACAGCTTTTATTTCCTGTTTTCCACATCCTACTGCCATAAAGATGAAACATACACATATAACAAGTACGACATATTTTACCCTCATTAATATTCCTCCCTAAAAACCGTATACTCCACGAAAAGAATAGCAGAAGGTTGTGTGAGATTTGTGAAAAAACAATGTTCTTTTTGTAATATATGGAGCAAAAAAGAGATGTGCAGTTACTTCTACACATCCCTCATCATTCACAACCAGTAATTAATAAATCATCTTCCAGCTTAACTAATAATGTATCCGTATCAATTTCCTGTCCAACTTCTACATTTACTAATCTTATATTTCCACTAATCCCTATCCCGATTTTCTCAAGCTCACCATCATTTTTTCGGATCATCATTAATTTCTCCCATTCATATACGTAAGAGGATTCATTAATAAAAATCTCCTCTACTTTTCCTTTACATGAACTATAAATCTCTTCTATTCTTGTTTCCATTCAAAATCTACTCCCTACTTCACGCGCTTCTCGTTTTCACCTTATTCTACCATTCTTGTACGAAGGCATTTATCTTTTTAAAAATTCAAAATTACCTCATGAACAAAATGATCAAAATAAAGATTATGTTTCTAATGATGTTATTTCTTTAATTATTTACCATTCGAATTGAACCTTTTATTATAAATAAAAAACCTTTTATCTGAATTTTCGTTTTATATTGAAAGCGCAATCATTTTTTGAGGGGGAGATTACATGGTAGCATTACTTGGATTTGCAATGGTATTCGTCTTTATGTTTTTGATTATGACTAAACGTATGTCAGCCTTAGTAGCATTAATATTAGTTCCAATTATTTTCGCATTAATTGGTGGCTTTTATGCCAATATGGGCCCGATGATGTTAGAAGGAATTCAAAAGCTAGCACCTACTGGTATTATGCTTATGTTCGCCATTTTATATTTCGGAATTATGATTGATAGCGGTTTATTCGATCCTGTTATTAGTAAAATTTTAAAATTTGTAAAAGGTGATCCTTTAAAAATTGTTGTTGGTACAGCTATTCTTACTATTATCGTTTCATTAGATGGTGACGGAACAACAACATATATGATTACAGTTTCCGCAATGTATCCACTATATAAACGTCTTGGAATGAATCCACTTATATTAGCTGGGGTTGTTATGTTAGGGGCAGGTGTTACAAATCTTACACCTTGGGGTGGACCAACTGCTCGGGTTATGAGTGCTCTTGGACTTGATGCATCAGAGCTCTTCACACCACTTATACCAGGAATGATTGCTGGTGCAATTTGGGTAGTTTTCGTTGCCTACTATCTTGGAAAAAAAGAAAGAAAACGTTTAGGAATTATGGATGTACAATATTTAAAACAAATGCAAACAATGGATGAGCAAGCTGCGACTGTTGAAGCTGCCGTGCATAAACGCCCTAAACTTCTATGGATTAACTTTTTATTGACCGCTACATTACTTGTCTGTCTCATACTAGAAGTTATGCCGCTACCTGTTCTATTTACAGTCGCTTTTGCTATTGCCGTTATGATTAACTATCCAAACTTAGAGCAACAAAAAGAGCGTATTGCGTCTCACGCTGGAAACGTATTAGCGGTTGTTTCTCTCGTCTTTGCTGCTGGAATTTTCACAGGTATTCTATCTGGAACAAAAATGGTAGATGCGATGGCTCAAAGTGTTGTTACTCTTATACCAGATGCACTTGGCCCACAGCTTCCAATTATTACAGCTTTACTAAGTATGCCGTTCACATTTTTCATGTCTAATGATGCTTTTTACTTCGGCGTATTACCTATTTTAACGAAAGCTGCTGCCGCTTACGGAATTAGTGCAGCAGAAATGGGACGTGCTTCGTTACTCGGTCAACCTGTTCACTTACTGAGTCCCCTCGTTGCTTCCACTTATTTATTAGTCGGAATGGCCAAGGTTGATTTTGGTGAACACCAACGATTCACTTTACTTTGGGCCGTTGGAACGACAATGGTTATGTTGATTACTGGAATTGTAATTGGAATTATTCCAATATAAGATGAAACTAGAAAAAACAGTAGAGGAAATGTAATAATCCTCTACTGTTTTTATTGTTGTAAAAATCCCCTATGAAGAAACGCGGAAATACCTTCTTTCTGGCCTTCCCACACTTCCATATATAAGCTCCCCATGCACTTTCTTTCCAGAGATCAAATACTCTAAATAGCGCCTCGCAGTTGATCGGCTTACACCTACCATTGAACTTAATATCTCTGCAGTAATTCCCTCTTCATTAATAGTTAGCATATGCTTTTTTATTTTTGCTAACGTTAAAGGGTCGATTCCTTTTGGCGCATATTCTATTTGATTTGCCTGCACCCCTCTTTGGGACCATAGATGTTCAATCTGTTCTGAAGATAATTGAGTATTTTTCTTTAACTTCGTAATCTTCTTTTGATAACTTTCTAAACTTGTTTTAAACCGATCAAATGTAAGTGGCTTTACAATATAATCTGTTACTCCGCCTCGTAAAGCATGTCGCACTACATCCGTCTCTGATGCGGCTGTAATCATAATAATATCTGTATCATGCAAATTATGCCTAATATATGTGACGAGTTCAGTCCCTTGCATGTCAGGTAAATATACATCTAATAAAACGAGTTGTGGCTTTACAAACTCTAACCATTCTTTCGCCTGTTCCCCAGTCGTTGCTGTTCCAATTACTTTAAACCCTTCAATTTTTTCAGTAAAACGACGATGAATTTCCGCAATCCGAATATCATCTTCTACAATCAATACTTCAATCCCCTCATTCATTACAATTCGCCTCTCTCTTTCGGTAATGCAATTATAAATAAAGCACCACCTAAATCCCCTTTTTCAATCGCAATACTCCCATTTAAATCTTCCACTAACTCTTTGACTTTCGCTAATCCATATCCACGTTTTTCGCCCGCCTTCGTCGAAAAACCTTTATAGAATATACTTGTAATTATTTCATCATGAACACCTTGTCCTGAATCTTCCACTTCAATTAATATTTCTTCTCCAATGTCTGTTACAAACATTCTTACTTTCTTATTATGTTCGTGATTTCTTTCGATTGCTTCAAATGCATTCGTAATCAAATTCCCTAAAATAGAAACAACGTAATTACTCTCAATATGCGGACTTAACTCTTCTAAACTACTTTCCCGATCTAACATAAAATCAATCTTCAACTCTCGCGCCCTATTATAAAATCCAATTAAAATCCCACCTAACCATGGATTTTGAATTCGTTTCATAATAAATTGAACGAACTCTTGATATACTGCTGTTTCCTTATGAATAAGCTCTAAAGCATCTTCATACGACTCTAATTGGATAAGACCCGAAAGCGTATACAATAAATTGTTATATTCATGCGTTTGTGCCCGCAATGCCTCTGTATATTGCCGCGTTTGAGACAATTCTGCTGTTAATTGATCCATTTCAGATTTCAGGCGTAAACTGGATACTACACCAGTTACTTTATGATTAACTTTAATAGGTAGACGATTAGCAATAACATCCTGTCCCTTTATATTTAATTGGCGATCAAATTGTTCTTCTCCGGTTTGAAGTACATCCAGTATCGATGAATTAGGAATAACATCTAAAATAAATTCTCCCATTATATTTTGTTGTTTATCTAAAGAAAGGATATCGTATGCCGCTTGATTTACTAAACTAACCATTCCATTTTTATCGATTACTACAATCCCTTCACGTACAGATTGAATAACTGTACTATGCTCCTCGTATAAAGATGAAATTTCTTCTGGCTCCATTCCAAACATCATCCGTTTAATACTTTTTGCTAAATATACAGACCCTATTATCCCAATTAACAGACCTGTTATTGTAATCCAAAACACACGCTTTCCATACACTTCTATCGCTCCATGAATATCATCCATTGAAAAACCAACAGATACTACACCAATAATTTCATTATCCTGATTATGAATCGGGACTTTTCCGCGTAGTGAAGGCCCTAATGATCCCGTTGCTTTCGAAACATAAGATTCCCCTTCTAATAGAACCCCTTCATTATCTCCGCCAACCATTCTCTCTCCTATTTTATCTCGCTTAGGATGCGCATAACGAATACCATCTTTATTTCCAACTACAATAAAATCAGCATCTGTTTCGATTCGAATTTTTTCTGCAATTGGCTGAATAATAGAAGCTGGATTTTCTTTTTGAAAAGCTTCCCCGATTTCCGGTATAGCAGCAACTGTTTTCGCAACATGCAACGCCCTTTTTCCAATTTGTTCTTCTACTGTTTCAGATAATATGTAGTAAAATAAATAACTCGTTAACAGCAGTACAACAAGAATAAGTGTACTAATAGTTAATGTAATTCTCGGTTGCAGTTTCAATTTCTTCAATTTCTTCAATTTCTTCAATTTCTTCAATTTCAAAATCATTCCCCTAACATTACTGAAGATAGAATTCAAAGAATATACAGATTTTTCAACTTAATCATACCACATTTATTTCTTTACTTTTATATCATTATTCACTACTCTGCCTTAGTGTTAGCAGAGAGTCCTATAAACACACAAAAGCCCCTCTAATATCTATTTACTAGAGGGGCTTTTCACCTTACTATTCCTTATCTTTCTCTACTTCTTTTTCCTTACCTTCTACTACAGATACGACAGGTTTATCGTTTGATAGTTGCTGCACGGCACCTTTTCCAGCGAATCCTTCTAGTAATTCTTTTAAATCAATACCAGAAGAGGCTTTTAAAGTTTCTTGCATTGTTGCCATTAAATCTGTCGCATACCCTGCAACTTTTCCGGCGCCGCTATTCTTTCCACCACCGCCTGTATCAACGACTGTAATTTTATCAATGTTGCTAAGCGGACTCGCAATTTCTTTCGCATAACTCGGAAGCATTTTAAGAACCATATCCATAATCGCGGCTTGCCCATATAATTCAAATGCTTCTGCAATTTTTTGTTTCGCTTCTGCTTCTGCTAAACCTTTTAACCTAATAACATCTGCTTCCGCTGTACCTTGCGCCTTTTGTACTTCTGCCTTTGCCTGACCTTGTGCTTTTTCAATTTCTGCTTTTGCTAAACCTTCTACACGTACTTCTTCTGCACGTGCTCTTGCTTCTGCTTCAATTTTATATTGATCCGCATCTGCTTTTTTCATTTGTTTTACTTTTTCCGCTTCGGCTGATTGTTCAACAGCATAGCGATCTGCATCTGCCTTTTTCTTTACTTCTGCATCGTATTGCTTTTCACGACGCGCAATCTCTTTTTCTTCTAACTCAATTTGCTTTTCACGCTCAATGATTTTAACTCGCATTTGCTCTTCTGTAACACCTTGTTGTGCTTTCGCTTGTTGTAATTCATAAGAAAGATCTGCATCTGCGCGAGCTTGTTCTTGGTCTCTCTTATAAGATTGTACTTTTAATTCCTTATGTTTTTCAGCTTCAGCGATTTGTGCATCACGTTGATATTCCGCTTCTTTTGCTTCTTTCTCAGCACGAGCTTTTTCAATTCGTGCCTCTTTTTCACGCTCTGCATTTGCAACTGTTGCATCACGCTTAACCATTGCAATTTGCGGCTGACCAAGTGCATCTAAGTAACCGTTTTTATCCATTATTTCTTTAATTGTAAAGGAAACGATGCGAAGTCCCATCTTCTTCAAATCAGTAGAAGCCACTTCATGCACCTTTTGTGCGAATTGCTCTCTATTACTATAAGCATCTTCTACTGTCATAGAAGATAAAATAGCACGTAGATGCCCTTCTAAAACTTCTTTTGCTTCTACTTTTAACTCTTCCGTTTCTTTTCCTAAATATTGTTCAGCTGCTGTAGAAACTTCTTCAATTGTCGATCCTACTTTAATAATAGAAACACCGTTTACTGTAATCGGTACACCTTGTTTCGTATACGTATCACGTGTTCCAACTTCTAATTTGTAGTTTAATAAGCTAAGAAGTTCTGCCCGTTGCATAATTGGAACAACGAAAGTACCGCCACCGCGGATAATCTTAATCTTCTTTCCATCATCAGTGGTAACGACATTCTTTCCACCACCAAGCCAGTTCCCTGTTACAATTAATGCTTCATCTGGACCAACTGTACGATACTTCGTAATGAATACTAAAATGAGTAGAAGTAAAATTGCGAGTAAAACTCCACCGATAATTAATGGAATCGTCATGTAAATTCCCCCTTATAATTTTGGTTTCTTTAAAGAATAAGCGATGTTTTGTACAAGCAAAACACCATCTTGAACTCCTTCAATAATGACCTCGGTTCCTTGTGAAATATCTTTTTTCCCAATTGTTTTCGCTGGTATTGCATTACTTCCAAATTGGGATGAGATTAATACTTCTCCAAATCCTTCTTTCGGAATCGATATAATTACTTCTCCTTTTCGTCCAATAAATTCATCCATGCGGTGCATTGTATTTTGCTCTGCCTCTGCAATCGGTTTTAAAATTAATATTTTCATTATGAAAACACCGATAAAGGATATAGCAAATGAGCCACCAAAAGTAATAATGCTATTAAAGGAAAATAAATATTCTCCTATATAACTAAATCCACATAACATTGCAAAAAAACTAAGTAATAAAGTTACAACGGATACAGATCCGCCCCCAAAACTAAATATTGATTCAAATATATCTCCAAAGAAAATATAAATAACAGTGAGTATAGTAGCAATAATAAATCCATATAAATAAATTGTTTCAAGTGGATAACCAAACAAGACCATTTCTTATCCCCCTTTCTTAAACAATCCCTTTTTTTGTTATATGTATGCCCCACCTCTTTCAAAGATTATCGTTCTTAATTTTCAGTTATTTATCTTTTAAAGAAAAGCCTGTAAGACAGGCCTCTAAAAAAGAACAGGAGAAACCTATTGTGACAGGCTCCTCCTAGTAAATAACCGATATATTGTATATCTATATAATATACTATTTTCCACAAAAAGTAAAGTTAAACATACATTGGAAAAGCACTTATTTTACTGATAATGCGTACGCTCCATCGCCATTATCATATTTATATACATACAAGTAATACTTACCTGGTTTTGCATTAAATTTTGCTTCTATACGATTTCCATTAGCTTGACCATAAGCTGCGTAATTTTGCATATCTGATTCATGGTGAAGTACCCATGTCATCCCGATTCCATACTCATTTAAAACAGAAATATCGATATCTTTCGCTGATGCGACATTAAATGTATAAACATCGGTATGATCCCCACCGATAAGGCTACCTTTTATAGTAGTGTTTAACCCAATACGATTTGCTTCCTCTGAACGATTATTTGGTTCAGATTCTGTTAAACTCCCATCTTTAATCGTAACAGTTGTTTCATTTCTGCTCTCTTTACCTTTATCATCTTTTACTCTTAACGCTACTTTATAAGTTCCTTCTCTTTCATATGCATGTACTGGATTAACTTCTGTACTTGTACTTCCATCCCCGAAGTCCCATAAATAAGAAACGATTTTTCCATCTTCATCGTTTGACCCATCACTTTTGAATTGAATTCCTTCTTTTACAAGCCCGTTATAAGGTCCGTTTACATTAACCGTCGGAGCTTTATTTTCTCCGTCATCTTTTGCGATACCGTGGAAGACTACATCATATTCAAATTGATTAGAGCTATTCACACGGTAATTGACGAAATATGCTGTAACCGTTTTGTAGCCACTCCATTCTTTTTGCGTCAATTGTTCTAAAGCCTCATTTACTCTTTTACTCATTGCTTTCCAGTCTTCTGACTCACCTTTTGTTACACTACCTGTAAATGTGCCTTCTAATGTAAATGTATTAAAGAATTGAGATGTATGCTTTGTCATTTTTGTATCTTTCATAGACAACGTTTCACTAATTTCTTTCTTCACTTCTGTTAGTGCTTTTGGTGCATGTTCAGCTAAATAATCATCTGCTACTTCCGGCACATTGTACTTATCTTGATTATCAATTAACTGCTGCATATACTCTTGATACTCTTTATTTAACTTAGAATCTTTACTTAAAGTCTCACGATACGTATCATAATTTCCCACATCATTCGCACGAATTAAATCTTGAATTTTATCAAACGTTTCAAATTGATGAGTATATAAGTAAGATTGCAATGCGAACGAGTAGTTATAGAAATCCCAAGAACCATATTTAGCAAATAGTGTACGCTCTGCTGTATAACGACTTGCAGGATCAGATGATAATCCACTAATGATGCTCTTTCTTGGTACAACGTTATTTGTACGAGTAGATCCTGCGAAAAATTCTGCATTCCCTTCTTGGAACCAAGTTAATCTTTCATTTTGATACATATCTCCTCTTCCAAATAAACCGGGAACTTCATATCTCCCTTGAAGATAATGAGTAAACTCATGACGGAATAACTCTTCTAAACTATAAATACTTTGCTCTGGCGTACGCTCATATGTAAAGAATGTCCCTGTCTCTTCAATATAAATTCCACCGTTGTTTGTTTCATATCCATACAATTGTCTATTTAACTGGTATTCGTCTGGAGTATTATAGATTACTATCGTTAATACGTCGTCTGCATTACCTTGTTCTAAAGCTTTGTCATTTCCGATCACACGGTGATATTGCGCTTTTACTTCCTTCGCAGCCCAATATAATCTCTTGATTTTTTCTTCTGACACTTTATCCCCAGTTTTAAATACAATAGATCCATCATCGAATGTATACGTTTTTGGTAAGTATTGCTCTTTTCCTTCTTTACGTATCTTCTCTAAATCTACCGTATTCCCGCTATAATCTTTCCCATTATAGTTTGTTGTAATTTGTTCTACTGCAACAAAATACGGTTCACTTAAACGTGGATACATATGCATTGCTTGTGTAACAACTTCTAATCCTTTATTTGGATTGCTATGAAACTTACCTAAACGACTAGCAAAATAAATTCCATTATTAACGAGCCATTTATTTTCTGGCGTTACGTCATTTAGAAGAGCAATACGATTTATTTCATTAATAAACCCATCTACTTTTCCATACCACATCGTTTCATTCGCTTCTTTACGAGCCTCATTTAAGTAAGACTGTATATCATAATCAATGCCTTGCATCATATCGTATACAGCTTGTCCTTTCATACGATCGTCTACATATGCATTAAAATTATCATTATATTGTTTTAAAATATTCGATGCGTATTGCACCGTTTCAACATCACTTGATGCATTACTAATTAATTTTCCGTATGCAGATACGACTGTATCTTGCTCATTTGTTCCAAGCTTAAAGTTGGGATTTTTCGCAATAGCTTTTAACGCTGGTAAACATTTGTCCTGGAAGCTTCTTTCATTTAAGTCGCTTAATTCATTATTATAAAATGCAAGATAAAAAGCTGAACGTAACACTTCAGTAAACGTTTGAATTCCTTTTGAATCATCTTTCGTAAATGTACTACCTCTATGAGCTAATTCGTCTATAATTACTTGCATTTTTCCGTTATCTTTATAAAAGGCTTTTGCATCTTCATTAAACTGGAATAAGTCTGTAATTTGGTGCCACTTAATACTGCCTAACGTTTCAATTAATTCTTGATCATTCATTTTGTTTAAATCAGCCATTGAATAGCTTTCTTTAGCTTGCTTTACTGCCGAGTTCTTCGTAATAGATGCTGGTCGCTGTGAAAAATCTCCTACTTTTAAGCGTTCTTGAAATGATAATGTTTCCTCGGCTTTAGAAGCGTGTCCGATCTCATCTACTGGTTTTTCAATTCCAACTGGTTTCGAATGCAATACATTATACGGTACCTTTTCTTCTGCTGATACATTCGTTTGAATTGCTCCGAGCGATAGCGCCATTGTACTAATACTAAGCAACACTTTATTGATCTTTGATTGCTTGTTCATATTATTGCCCCCTATTTATATATTCCATTCAAGAAATTAACATATTATCTAGATGAAATGATATAAAATGCAATATTTCATATTATTTCTTCATACATTTTGAACATATAGTGAACGAAAGGGACTTACAGTTTCCGCTACAGTTGCTCCATTATTTAAGCAATCGAAACATCCTCGTATTAATATCCTTCCCCTATTCAAAAAGCCCTTATCATAAGCATATTTCAACATGAAATTGCTATAATAAGGGCTTCTCAAAAACTTATATAATCATTTTATATAATAACAAGATAAAACGTTATTTATTTCTTAAATAATCTCTTTCTAAATACAAACATACTTAATGCTGAAAGAACAAGTGCTAATCCAGAAAGTAAGGTCGGTGTGTTAGCTTGACCACCAGTTGCTGCTAAAGACTTCTGATTTTCCTCTTGCTTATTAGCATGTTGTTTATTTAAATCTTTTTCTTTCGCACTCTCTTGTCCTACCACTTTTACTGGACCAACTTGATTATTCCCTTTTTGCTCTTGATCCAATCCAGTTGCTGATTCTTTTACCTCTTCTTTTGTACCTGCAACTTCTTTCGCCGGCTCTTTTACTTCTTCTTTTGTTTCTTCAACTTCTTTTATCGGCTCTTTTACTTCTTCTTTTGTTTCTTCAATTTCTTTTACCGGCTCTTTTACCTCTTCTTTTGTACCTGCAACTTCTTTCGCCGGTTCTTTCACTTCTTCTTTTGTACCTGCAACTTCTTTCGCCGGCTCTTTTACTTCTTCTTTTGTTTCTTCAACTTCTTTTATCGGCTCTTTTACTTCTTCTTTTGTTTCTTCAATTTCTTTTACCGGCTCTTTTACCTCTTCTTTTGTACCTGCAACTTCTTTCGCCGGTTCTTTCACTTCTTCTTTTGTACCTGCAACTTCTTTCGCCGGCTCTTTTACTTCTTCTTTTGTTTCTTCAACTTCTTTTATCGGCTCTTTTACTTCTTCTTTTGTTTCTTCAATTTCTTTTACCGGCTCTTTTACCTCTTCTTTTGTACCTGCAACTTCTTTCGCCGGTTCTTTCACTTCTTCTTTTGTACCTGCAACTTCTTTCGCCGGCTCTTTTACTTCTTCTTTTGTTTCTTCAATTTCTTTTACCGGCTCTTTTACTTCTTCTTTTGTTTCTTCAACTTCTTTTACCGGCTCTTTTACTTCTTCTTTTATTTCTTCAATTTCTTTTACCGGCTCTTTTACTTCTTCTTCTTTTGTTTCTTCAACTTCTTTTATCGGCTCTTTTACTTCTTCTTTTATTTCTTCAACTTCTTTTACCGGCTCTTTTACTTCTTCTTTTGTTTCTTCAATTTCTTTTACCGGCTCTTTTACTTCTTCTTTTGTTTCTTCAACTTCTTTTACCGGCTCTTTTACTTCTTCTTTTATTTCTTCAATTTCTTTTACCGGCTCTTTTACTTCTTCTTCTTTTGTTTCTTCAACTTCTTTTATCGGCTCTTTTACTTCTTCTTTTATTTCTTCAACTTCTTTTACCGGCTCTTTTACTTCTTCTTTTGTTTCTTCAATTTCTTTTACCGGCTCTTTTACTTCTTCTTTTTCAACTATATTCTGGATAACTGTTCCGTTAAAGCTTATACTAGTTTCATCCGAATCTAAATCAAATTTATATACCTTTTCACCTGGAGTACTCCATTTCATTACTCCGTTATTAAACGTTCCACCCTCACTTGTTAGTTTAATATTCTCAATAGTTTCTCCTTCTAAGTCATATACCGGAACTTGAATTTCTTCATTTACTTTCACTTCATTTAAAATGATTTTTTGTCTTCCGGCATCAATTGAAAACCATTGACCTAATTGTATTAACGGCCTTACATCACGAATCTCATTTCCAGCTAATTTTAAACTGAGTAGGTCTAACATTGAGCCAAGAACTGATACATCTTTAATATGATTATCCGCAAGGTTTAACCACTGTAAATTTTCCAGTGAAGATAACGGCGTTATATCTTCAATTTTATTATGAGATACATTCACGTCTTTCAATTGTTTCAAGTTTGAAATGAACTCAATATTTTTCAACCCTACTCCTTCTAAAGTGAGGTTTTCTAAGTTCGTCATGTATTCTAAACCAGTTAGATCTTTTATCTCTTTTCCTTTTTCTTTAAGTATCTCTAATGTTTTAATCTGTAATAAATCTTCTTTTGTTATAGAGGCATTTAGATTCTCTCTACCAAAATTCTTTTTATTAATATGTTGTTGTAAATTTTTATCAAGAATTACATTTTTACTTTCTGTTTGTTTTTCAACTATACTTTGTATAACCGTCCCATTAAATCTTATTTTACTTTCAGCAGGATTCGTATCTAGTTTAAATTCATATATTTTTTCTCCAGGACTATTCCATTTTATAAATCCGTTACTCAGCGTAGCCCCCTCACTTTTCAATTTAATATTTTGAAGTGGCTCTCCTTTAAAATTGTATACTGGAATTTTTATTTCTTCATCTACGCTTGCTTCATCTAAAAAGATTTTTTGTCTTTGAATATCTATTGAAGTTCGCTTACCCAATTCCTCAACAGACTTTATGTCAGAAATTTCATTCGCTCCAAGATTTATCTCATGTAAATTTGTTAAATTACTCAGTGGCGATATATCAGAGATATAATTCTCTTCTAAATTCAATACTTGTATTTTTACTAATTTAGATAATGATGATATATCTTTTATTTCACTATCAGCAATTTCTAGTTCAATAAGATTACTCATTTTACTAATAGGCTCAGCATCACTAATTTTATTATTTCCTATCCATAATAGATTCACATTCTTTAACTTCTCAATACCCGAAAGATTACTAATTTGATTATTTGCTAAGTATACTTCTTCTAACGATAACACTGTAAATAATGGTGTAAGATCCTTTATATTATTACCAATTAAATCTAATATTTTAATCTTTTTCATTTGACTTAACGGTGTAAGATCTGCAATTTTGTTATCTCTTAAAAAGAGCATGTCAAGATTCTCTAGCTTAGAAACGGGTTGAATGCTTTCAATTGGATTAGAGGATAAATCTAAATATTTCAAATGTCTCAATCCCGAGATAACAGATATGTCTGTTACATTAGACTCTCTTAATGTCAACTTCTCTAAGTTTGTCATATATTCTAAACCAGCTATTTCATTTATCCCCTCACCTGAGTATATGGATAATGTTTTAATTTGTAATAAATCTTCCTTCGTTATAGGTTCATTTATATTTTTTCTCTCTAAGTTATATTTATTAATATGCATTTGCAATTGCTTATCTACTATTACATTTCCATCTTGTTGATCCACTGTATCCTCTTTATTTTCCTTTTGATCTTTTGGAACATTGTTTTCTAGATTTAACGCATTTACTTCAAACTGCACCTGGTACTTATTATCATAGGCCATTGTCGGAATATAAATATGCATTTGCATATTATATCTTTTTCCTAATTCTCCAACTTCAAATTGAATAACCTTCGTCCCATTTTTCTTTTTATCCTCTGATATGACTTTTACATCATGGAATACACCAGGAGTATCAATATCCTCTGTTTTCAAGTATTCGAAGAAATCACTATCACTTAACGTTGCCGTTACAATTTTCTTCCCATTCTCAATAGTTAATTTAGGATCTTTTATATAAACAGCTGCCATAGACTCTTCATTCGTTTTATCTTTATACGCTTTAATAACAGCATCATATGTACCATCTTCTAAAGCATGTCCCGTTTTATTAGCCTCAATTGCTACCGCTGCTAAAGCAGGTGTTGAATACGCAGCAAACGGTAGCGATAACGCCGCAGCGATAATCATCGCATTTATATGTTTTCTTTTAGTTTTTTTCAACTTTACATCTCCTCCAAAATATATAAATCGAAATGTAATCATTTCTCGAATAAATGATAATGATTTTCATTATCATTGTCAACTAAAAAAATAAAAAGTTTACAAAAAAATAACCCCTTTACAAGGGGTTATGCCATTTTTTCTCCTGATTCTTCTTTAAAAAAGCTCTTCATCGCATGAAATACATCTGCTTTTTGCTTTAAAATATAATATCTGAAATTCTCGTCTTTAATATTTTTATATGCTGACATAAGCGTACTGTGGCGGTTGTACTGGTTTAGTTGGCAGGGATGTACCCTGTACTTCACAAAATAAACACCATGGTCTAGAAATTATTCTTCTATTATCTGTATTACAAATAAGATTTAAAATAAAGTTTGATCAAATTGATACTAATAATCTTGTTAAACGATTATAAAAAAGTTTGATCATTTCCTATTTATGCTACTCCACAATCGCGCCCGATAATTGAAGATCATTCACGTGATTTTATAATTCAAACCTTTTTGACACTATTTCAGCTACTTCTGCAGCACTCAAATTTGTATTATTAATTTTTATGTAGTTCTCATTTTTAATTTCACCTTTATGGGAGTTCAATCTGTATTTTTCCATTGATTCCCTTAGTTCATTCTCCGACCAATCAACGTTTCTTTTGGTAGGTTTATGCTCAAGTCGATGCGGACTTTTATTTCGTTCCAGCCTCTCGTCCATATCGGCTTCTAATTCCACAAAATAAATAGTGGCACCCTGGGATTCAAAGATTTCACATGTCTGGTCTACGAAGTCCCAATCCTCTTGTTGATCAAAAGCCCACACATATGTAAAGATCAAACCTTCCAGTTCACTCTCAGCCACTGCCTTGAATATTTCTTTTCTAAATAAAGTTGACAACCTCCACATTTCCGGGCTAAAGCTGAATAAGGGCTCAAGTAATTCAATGGTCATATGGTTATGAAATAGTTTCAATCCAGTTACTTTAACTAACTCTTGCCCTACTGTCATTTTACCAACTGCTTGTGGACCAAATATAAGTACAAATTTCATAGAATTCCTCTATTTATGATTTTTTATTATTATACCAGTAATTTCAAGTACCCTTTTTCACAAACTTCATACTATCTGAAAAATTTTAGGTTGTTCAGTAAATACATTTCACATTAACGTTTTTAATTTGTTAACCTGAAAAAGTTATGCTGTTATATGGCCCGATTGTTGAAAATTTTCCCGGAACACCAACACTGAAAGGATATTCAAGATAAGCACTCGAAGTAAATTATTGCCTAAAATATCTTTTTTTTGGGGACTGTTTGTTTTTAATCCGATGCTGGAACGACAGAGTCGCTATAAATACAGTTACTCCCCACAAGAACAATCCTCCGTACGTTACGACATACACCCAAATGGCTAACCCTTCGGTGTATCCTTTTGGAAGCATTCCTAAAAATTGAAGAGCTGTCAAGAAGCTAATTAGAACTGTCAACACCCCAACTGACCATCCTAATATGATTAATAACCATTTTGGTAGTTTCTCCCCCCAGGAAGTCACGAGAGCTAAAGCAAATAAAGATGCCAGTATCGCCAAGATAGCTGTGAAGTCTATTCCGATGGTATATAACGTATATAGAAAAGCAGATCCTTCTTTTAAGGTATCACCAAACCCTGCTACATTTTGTACAGCTTGTTTTGTTGTAAGTCCTACCGTTGATCCCCATGCCCAAAGTGATTTTAAAATCGCATACGGCAACAGTGCAAGAGCTGCAACATAGCCCCATCCTTTAGTCAAATAAGTTTTATCAGCTATTTCTGACCTCATATGTTTCTCATGTTTTAAGCTCAAAAGACATTCTCCCTTCTCACTTAAGAAATGAAGCATATTAGTTTTAAAAATAAAAGTACAAAGCTTCAAAAGTCTTCAAATAAGCTCCGCCCTTTATATTCTTATTCAATATTAGAGCCTTTTTATTCTTTATATCCTTTAAGTGAATTACATAATGGGCAGGTACTGGTTGGACTATATATTTGTACCTTATTTAACAACGATGACCTTTTCTGAAATGAATTACAATTTTAAGATTGTTCATATAAATTCCTTCTTTATTCAAGAATATGGCCCGATTGCTGAATAAGAAAAAATCCTGCACACCAACACAGCATTTTGAATGTACATTTTTGCTTTGTATTTCGAGGATATTATGGGATTTTGGATGGATTCAATATTTTAGGTGAAACGAATGTAAGCTAATGGGTAAAAGTTTACATTCGGATTTTGAATCATTTATAGCTAATTTTGTAATAAATTTCTCAATATTGATATACTTGTTAATTATGGTTTTAATATTCAAAATTAACAAAAATTAAGGTATAATAAAAATGTGATGGTTATCACTTATGTTTACTCCTTGTGCTGAAGATAAGATCGTATTCTCCGATCTTATCTTTTTTTGTTTGTAGAAATTTAATGCAAAAAAATAGAATCCTTATTATAAGGATTCTGCAACAGGAAATAACAAAATATAAACAATAAAAAGAATTACTTATATTATATTTTACATAGTAATAATATAATATTGAGAAATTTTTACATAAGTCCAGTATGGGGTACCCCAATAAAGTCGTTTGAAAATCTAAGGTTTATTCAACAATAGCGACCGATTGTAGAATATTGAAAAACACGATGACTGTAAAATAACTCTACAGTTATTTTGCTAAAGCCTCTTTTAGTTTAATGAGGAAATTTTAAGAACCAACTTCTTAGTCCCAATCCATATAAAAACTCACCTTTAGCTTTTCTTGCCCACAATCTGGACAATCTAGAACTTCACTTTGATTAATATCGACTAAAGGCTTTGACGGCATTTGAGTATTACATCGAGGACAAGTCTGAGTGTTCGTGTAAGATTGGGTTCCTGACTTCATATGTAAATGTACTTTATTTAATAGGAAACAACACTTCTGACAAACATATAGACCGTCGTAGCATTCAAAAGACGTTTCCTTGTTATTAATAAATTCGCTGATGTATTGCCGACCTTCTTCTTCCTCATACCATTCTAAAATCGAACTCAAGTTTATATATCTAAATCCAATTCCTAAAAAAACATTTTGATTGTAAGAGCAATGTCCGCAGTTCAAATTACAAGCTACTCCCATAAATCTCAAATACCTCTCTTGTCCAGTTTAGATGGAAAACAATATAGAGAAATTTTAACACAAATATCCAGATTTTAAAGGTGATATTCCATAAAATGGCCCGATTGTTGAATACTATAAAATCCCTTCACATGTGGCCCCTCATTCCTCGAATCGTTTCCGTACCCCATTGCTATCAAGCTAACAAAAAACGATTATAAAAAATTACATCAACTTATCTTGAATATGAATTGAAAAGCTTTGGTCATTAAATAAGGGCATATCAAATAGCCCTAATGGGTTTTCGTTTTAAAAATCATGCACTTTTCTTGGGCGATAGGTAATATTCGTATGCCACACCTAAGATATCGAAGACTGTTTTCTTTTGGTATCGATGCGACTTTTTTCCGTTCTTTTCCAACAGGTAAAATAACCGAAGAAGACTTTTGGATAAATGTGTGGTTTGTTGCTGCATATATCTATATAACTTTTTAAAATAGTCATAAATCATATACATGGCTTTTACTTCACTGAGTTCTTTCTGTTTTTTGATAACTAATAACCGACGCATTTGATACATGATGGTGGAAGATAATAATAAAGCAATTAGCTTCCCGTATAAATGACATTCAAACCTTTCTATTTTTACATTGGTATTATGGTGAAGACGAAAAATTGATTTCCATGTTTTAAACATTATTTCAATCTGCCAACGCAGAGAATAGAGATCATGAATACACTCCTTCGGGACATATTCCGATGGAATATTCGTAATATAAACATTGATTTCTTGTAACTGTTTAGTCCTTTCACTATAGGTGATTCGTTTCTTTTTTTCTTTGTATGCTCGATCTTTTAATCGTTGTTCTTTTTGTTCTGGTGTTAATTTATAAATCACCACACGTACAGGAAGTTTATAATCACGTCCGACATAAGCAAGGGGAATCTCATAAAGTTCACCGGGTTTTATTTGTGACATAATCTCTTCTAAAGCGATGTTAAAAAACTCAGAGTTCTTTTTTAAAACACCATTTTTAAAATACATAACATCAGCATTTTTTTGATAAATTTTTGTATTCATTTTTAATCGTGAAAGATAATAAGCTCCCTTTTGTTGGATTACATCAAAGTCAGATAAACTAAAATAACCTAAGTCTCGTATACATAGGTCTTGCAGATCTACTGTTGATTGAATTTCTTTCCCGTAATTCACATCATTTTGCTTACCAGGTGCTACCTGAACATGTAGAAATTGACCGCTAAGTAAATCATATTCTAATTGCACTTTTACACCAGATGCTTTTCCACTTCCACCGGAACCAGGATACACGGTAGACAGCATGTCTGAAACTTGAAATGTAGTTGCATCTAAAATACGAATACGACGAAAATACTCTGAAAAAGAATGAGGAATTGTAGTTGTAGATAAAAATTGTGCCTGTATAAGTTTTGAAAATATCGTACGTAAAAAAGTAACAGCATTGGCATTAAAGCGTTGATTGAGTCCTTCTGGACTCATCAATATACCAGTATTTTCTTCCAGAGCTCCACATAAACGGTTCAAAGAATGACTCGCAATGTCTTGGCCCAATCCAATACATAAAGCAGATAAATCTTGTGCACGATATTTACTCGTTCGTTGTACAAATCCCGTTTGCCTTGCAATTTGTTTCAACGTTTGCGAGGAAAAGACTTGTTGTAACTCTTGCGAGAGTAATTGAAACTCGTTTGAAATCGAAATATTCATACAAAAACGCCATCCTTTCGTATCAAAAAGGTTAACATTTTTCGCATGTGAGGAATAGTCTGAATTATTGACTTGATGGCCATGTGAAACCCTCCTAAAGTGAGTTATCTTCTAATAAGTGGAAGTTTAGATTATTAAAATGTTATAATTTAACAAAATAAACTTTGGAGGAATTAATTTGAATACATCAATGTCTACAATGAAAATACGTCATATAATTGGATGGATTCTAGTAAGTAGTATTAGTCTAGAACTTCTTTCACGTGCACCCCTTTTTAATAATATTGCTCCTTGGATTAAACAAGAAGTTATATTGGTTAGCGCTATTTATTTGATTCCAATCTTATGGTTTTATAACAAATGTAAAAAACAAAAGATATACTTTTATTCTAGCTTTTTTTCAAAGCCTTCTGTATTCCCTATTAAAACGATGATTGCAGCTGTCATTATGCCATTCTTTTTAGTTATAGGTATAGTATTACTTTTATTAGCAATTGCAATGAGTTTTAATATATTGGAAGGTACAGCTGAAGCAACTGTATTAGAATCGAAAAGTGGTCTTCAATTGTTGGTAAGTAGTATTATAATCGCTGTAATAGCACCAATAGCTGAAGAGATTATATTTCGTGGATATTTATTCAACAGATTAAGCTTCAGATTAGGAATTAAAAAAGCAATTATCATAAGTTCTATTGTATTTGGAATTTTACATTTACAAAACATATTTGGAGCTACTATTTTGGGTATTAGTATGTGTGTATTGTATATAAAAACGAAGAGTCTTATAGTGCCAATTATTGTTCATATGGTATCTAATATTTTTGTAGTATTTAAAGATATTTCATTATTTATGAGTCCTTCTGAATCATCTACATCTTCAACAGCAGACTTAGATGTATCTATAGGTTTTATTGGTGCATTCTTATTCATTGGAATTGGATTACTATGGTTTATTCCTTTTATAAAACGCAATTGGAAATATTGTATTAAAAAAGGGATTCCTAGTTTTACATATGAATCCAATATAAAAAATAATGAGAAAAAATCTTTATAGTTAAGAAAATAAGAAGTACCACTACCTGTCTATCGAGCTAAGCTTCTAAATTATTCCTAAAGTGAAAACTACGTTATTCTCTCTATGATTATACAGAAGAATGGCGTTTTTTTTCGTTATGGGGGGTACGGAAACATCTTAGCTTGATGGCGATGTTTCCGTACCCCTTTAAACGGCACCAATTGATATACAAAGATGTTCATAGAGTTTGTATATCGGAAACTCCTTATATCGCTCCTGATTGTCACTTTCAAACTGCCCAAATAATATTTTTGATTCAAGAGCACTACCTAACAATACGCTTGTACAAAACTGCATCTCTAGATTTTCCGCATTTTTCTGCTTAATTGTAAATAGTTGCTTGCTATCTTCCTCAGAAATAACACCTTCTCTTCGTAGTTTGATCTGAATTTGATTAATGAAAACAATCGCATCTGTTATGTATTCCCCTGCGTACTTACTATACAGATGCTCTGCTAATTCAAGCCATTCCACGTCCTCTGTTAGATCGAATGCGGTCACACACAACAAACAAAAATGATTTGTACAGTCTGCTAGTTCTGGGTTTTCAAATGGATCTATGCGATTAAACGACTCTTTGATCACTTCTTTCTTTACATTTGCCCCAAATGCCAACCCTGACGAATTTAATAATACATAAGGTGTATAATATGAGATTGCATCATCAAAAGCGACTCGTGTTTGCCCGTCTATAATCTGTTCTGAAAATGCATTTGTTAATTTTGGCGTTGCTGATGGATTATAGAATAAGATGATTTTAATGGAACCAATATTAAATACTACAAATTTTGCTTCTTTAGGATTTTCAATTTTAAAATTCGATATATCATCCTCTTGTATCATCTTATTAAATGCCCTAATTTGATCAACAAATCGATTAATATCCGTACCTTCTTCTCCAAATGGAGTCTCCTCATTAATTTCTAATTGTTGATAGATTTCCTTCAAAGTCAAAAACGTAGCATGCAGACTCTTAAATGCCCTTTGAGTCTCATCACGTTTCTTCATTGTCCCAATATCGAACGTTAACTTTAATTTTTCAAATGTGATGGTATTTCCAGAAAAAATATGTAGTAGCAACGGTAATACTTTTAACTGACTCGCTAGCGAGTGCAACTTTATAATTTTAAAATTGAATTTTGTGGATCCTTTTTCATATGAAATTTCCAAAGAACCTTCAACTAGTAGGATAACTTTATTAAACTCTTCTGTTACCTTTACTTGTAATTCATATGTAGACCCATCTATCATTACATTTTCCTGCATTTCAAGTGAAAGAGCCGCTACGCGACCTTGATTAAGTGGGACTGGGAGCTCACCACGTATACCATATACAGTAAAATCATGCTCGAATATATTTCTTGTCGGTGTTTTGGTAGGATTGTATGTTAAGCTTGTTAATTCAAATGAATGATATTCCTCTCGACTAAAGGGACTTTTTTCAATAAGAATGATTGATTGTTTTTTTGATTCAGCCAAGAACTTGCTACATACACTCGTTAAATCCGTTTCACTTAGATCTCTCAACTCAATGCGTCTTTGTTTTTGACCTTTTTCTTCTCCATACTTTTTAAGAACTTCGTTGATTTCAGTAGGTAACAGTTGTTTGTAGAAAATCTTTGAGTCCCCATTTCTTTTTATTTCAACCACAAAAAATACTACACCCTTACTGTTATAGTAATTTTGGTAATGATCCAAACCAATTGAAAATGTTCGAATTCCCCTAGTAAACTCTTTTACTTCCGTTCCTTTTACTTGTACTGGCACTTTACCAATTAGTGATCCTACAGATTCTGAATGATCTTTAAAAACTTCAATATCACCGTCAAACGATATTCCTTTATCTCCTACTGGAATATTCGCTCTAAGTAGAGCATCTGGTTTATTCGCTAGCACATTTATTGCGTCTACAGCTAACCTTTCTAATTTCGTACTAGATAACTTTGCCATTTCCACACCTCTGTAATTATATATTTATATAATTATATCAAGCGGAACCCCACATAATCTATTTAACAATAAAAAAATTCAGAATTATCACCGGAAATGTCAGCATTTTTTTCTTAAACCAATTTGTTTTTCAAGAGTTTTTTACATTTATGAGAGTAAAAAACGATATCCCTTCTACATCTTAGATAGAAAGAATACCGTTTTTTTCATTTTAGGGTATTTTTATTTGTTAGCTCGATGGTGTAAAAAGACAAG
This sequence comes from Bacillus sp. MYb56, assembly GCF_002976445.1. Taxonomy (NCBI): domain Bacteria; kingdom Bacillati; phylum Bacillota; class Bacilli; order Caryophanales; family Bacillaceae; genus Bacillus; species Bacillus sp. MYb56. The sequence continues at coordinate 45,416 of NZ_PCOH01000021.1, read as the reverse complement.
TGGTCTTTATAAACTGCGTAAACAGGTCGCCACTTCTTTCATATCATTTATCCTTCATCTCAAACACTGCACTCTTAGCAATCTCAACGATTTTTCCTAATTCTGTTTTAACACGGTAGTACGGGCCATTCGCTTTAATAATCGTTCCAATAACAGTTTTAGCTACAGGATACTTCAATTTATCACTTGAAAGTCCACTATATTTAATCACTTTAACGTTATTACCAGCCATTTAAACATCCTCCTTTTACTTCGCAATTTGGTTCAAATACGCATTATTCGTTTTTCTTCTTCAACTAAACTGCTTCGTTAGTTTAAGTACATTCCTTCACAATATCATCTATATATTAACATAAATATCCAGTTCCCTTTAAAGGTCTTGTTCAATTATATGGCCCTTTAACAGAACAACTTATTGTCACTCAACAGTTCCTTAATCGATTTTTCAATTCCAGATGTTCTTTTCCTTTTCACTATAAATACAACTGTTTGAAAGGAATTATAGAATATCCCCAAGAACACCTTTAAATTTTACAAGATCCTACGAATTGGGTATACTTTTTAATCTCCAATTACCGAGTACTCCCCCCTCTCACACCTGTAGCTTCACCCCAATCACCGAGTATGTTTATTTCTCCAAACTACTGTCCATAATAATAAACAAAGACAAGCCCTTTATTCTTAAAAGATAAGCTCTATTTCAAGAGTCTCAAACTCGGTGGTTAGGGGGGAGTGGTATACCACTCCCCCCTAACCACCGAGTAAAAGAAAATTCCCCATCTACATTTCGACCTAAATACCGATGTCATCAAAAATAAAAAACAGCCACCGATTTCGATAGCTGTTTTACAAAATTAAGCTGATTTGATTCTTCACATCACGTTTTGAAAAATCTGTTCGTAACTGTAGTGAAATATCATATTCATTACGCTTTTTATTTTCTTTAATAGATACAGATTGAATGAGAGGTAATAAAAATCGTCTTTTATCCATATCGCTTATTTCTTGAAGTTTCACATCGTCTTGAAATACTTCGTTCAAGGTATGTAACCATGTTTCTTTGCTTTTTTCAACTTTTTCTTTGAGAGTGATTTGCTGTTTAAAGTGGTTTATTTGTTGTACGATTCCATCTAGTTTTCGCTGTACATCCAAACGGTAAATCGCTAAAGACTTCAAAAAACGTTTATCATCGTTATTTTTCATACGTTGTTTAAGTTCTTCTGTAATATTGTGAAGTTTGATGGTGTAGCTTTCGAAAAGACGCTGATGCTTTTGAATATTGTTATTCAATTCTTGTATCTCATACTGAATTTTTTGTTCTATCGCATGATATACATTATGAAATCCGCTTATTTTCACATCAGTAAGTGTTTGATTCACTACTTTATCATGAAGGAGGTCTGCATCTATTCTTAATTTACAGTTGGGACAGGAATAAATTTTCCCTCCATACTGTTTATTTGTAGAACTTACTGTTTGTTGATTCTTTGTTTTCATTAATTCTTGGCACTTTTCACAAGAAAGCAACCCTTGTAGCAAAAAACTTGTTTTGTAATGTTTAGGAACCATGTTGCCATTACGTTTTTCTGAATAAATACGCCAACATGATTCCCATGTCGCTCGTGAAATGATTGGCTTCACATAGTGGTTTGGTGCTTCAATCCAAATATCCCTTGCATTTTGCTTTCCATCTGTTTGTCGGCGCCATGATAATAAACCACAATAAAAAGGATTAAGCACAATCACCTTTACATTCTCTTTCCCCCAATCTTTTCCGCGGCGGGAACCGTTAGGGAGTGTATTAGCAATATACTGAAACCCATGACCATTTACATATAAATTGAAGATTTCTTTTACATAGCACAGCTCTTCGGTGTGTTCAATAAATTGCCCACCATTCTTATCATATGTGTAACCAAATGGTGGTTTTCCACCAAGCCATTTTCCTTGTTTTGCTTTATTTTCTAGTCCCGATCGTGTTCTTGCAATGATGGTGTCTACTTCATATTTAGTAAAACCATCCTCCATGAGTTGCACAATCAAATCATTATCAGTACTGTACACACTTTCAGTCGAACTAATAATAATCGGAATACCAAGTGTCTTCATGACAATACGAATAGTTTGATGTTCAAGAGGATCTCTGGCAAGACGATCACTTTTATAAACAATCACAAAATCAAATTCTTGTCGTTTCGCCGCTTCAAACATGTTTTCAAGTTCTTTTCTACTAGTGAGTTTATTTTTACGAGCTGAAACAGCCTTATCAAGAAAGGAATGAGTATGAATGCAATTATATTTACGAACTACTTCCATAACAGAATTTATTTGCATATCCATGTCCTGCTTATCAGTAGAATGCCGCCCGTAAAAAGCAGCTTTCATATTTGATTGTAATATATAAGAGAGCTTCATGATGTTAACACCTCTTGAGTACGTAAGAATGGGTGTTTAAAAACAATTTCGCATTCCTTCCCGTCAGTTTTGACTTGCTGTATTAAATCTCGAAAAAAGGAACCTAACTTTCGATTCTCCTTGATCTCGTCATAGGACAACGACATAGAGGATTGATAATTACTTACCTTTTCACGTAATTGCTTTACATCACTTAATTCCTGTATTACCTGTTCTTTTTGTTTTTTATATTTTGCCAGCTCATCATACAGCACCATAATTTCGATTTCTTTCTGTTCCTTATAAGGTGCATCAGTTTCGTGATACCACGTATCTACTTTTGTAATTAACTTTTCATTCATAAGCTGGATTTTTTCTTCAATGGTTTGTATTTTCTGTTTTACTTGCTTCTTAGCATTCTGTTCATATCGATTAAATAATTCCTGGAAATGAGAAGTGAGTAGGCTATGAAAATATTCTTTGCAGCGTTCAAAGACTAATGGTTCGATTGTACTCTTAAAAACGTAAACTGAAGAATGGTTTAAACATTTATATTTTAAATTTTCTTTTCTTCTAGCCTTTATTTTTTGTAATAATTCATTACATTTCGAACAAATTAGTAAGTCTTGCAATGGAAATAACATTTGTTCGAATACATAATCTTGATGAATCTTTTTGGGAGATAAAACGGTGACAATACTACATGCTTTTTCCCATGTATTCTTATCAATAATGGAAAGTCTTTCATATTTACTAGTAACATCTTCACCAAAAATATTCATAGTACGCAATCCAATATATGTCGGGTTTAATGCAATTTTTCTTATATCAGCCGAAGTCCAAGACTTACCGTTTTCCTTCAAGCCTAATACATTACAAAGTTCTTTCAAGGATTCATATTTTCCCGATACAAGTTCTTGATAAATCCTTTTAACAATTTGTACTTGTTCATCAACCAATTCAATTTCTTTCGTTTCTTTATTCCATTTAAAACCATACGGAAGACGTCCTGGGTTTTTACCACTTTGGAAATTTGACTTTAATGTTTGCTTTAAACGTTCAATAATTTGTTCGCCTTCACGTTGGGCCATACCCGCCATAATTAATTCAAGATATTCACCAATTGGTGTGTAGTACACTGGTGGCTCATTCGGTGCAGTTAAAATAACATTTATTTTCTTGTTTCTTAGTATTTGATAAATTTCATAATACTCCATCACATTTCGAGCTAATCGATCTCGCTTAAATAAGAATAAGGTTCCGACATCGTTATTGTTGATATCTTGTAGTAATTTTTGTAGGGCTGGACGCTTTTTTAAACTGACTTTTCGGGCTGATACCGCTTCATCGATATATTCTTCATCGATAATCAATGCCATATCAATGGAGCAAGTGAGAACTGAATTTTGTTGCATCCCGATTGAGTTTTCCTGAGAATCAATTGAACTTCTATAATATGCAACGGTCTTCAATTCAGGACCTCCTCTCATGATGTTCTATTTACACTGTATGTATCAAAAATAGCGGCTAGTCCTTATTAATTGCTTTAACTAATTCTTTTTCAACAATCTTGATATACGCTTCAAACCATTTTTGAGCTGATTCTGGATCATGAACATAACTTACTGATGTAATTGTAATTTTCTTTTGCCTATTCATTTTATGTATTCCTTTCAATAAATCCGTGGAGGTTATTCTTATGATAAATGAAATTGGTAAACACATTCGTACACTACGTACTCAAAAAGGCATTGGACTAAACACCTTTGCAAAACAGCTTGGTGTATCACCAGCTTATTTAAGTAATCTTGAGACAGGAAAAACAGATACCATTCAACTTTCACTACTACAAAAACTGCAAGATGAACTTCACCTCATTACAATAGATAACTTTTCCTTAATACAAGATGAAACAAAATATAGAATTGCTCGGGCAAGCACTCTCTTACATAGCTTGATGCAACAGAATGAAGCATTTGGATACTACTTATTAGAAACCTTAGAAAAAGGTATTTATCTATCTCAGGTATCACCTACCTCCGATAACAATGATCAGGATTATTATTTACAAAACTAAAAAGACTATTCACAATAAAAAACAATTATTTATGTTAGTGAATAATTTAATCAAAAAAAGAAGAGCATACCTCTTAAAGAAAGAGGATGCTCTTTTTATTTTTCGTCTTCCTGACAACTCACTGCCGCTTCAACTATAGACCTTAAAATTGGATTTTTCTTTTCCCACTCTTGTTGGAACCATTCTTTTTGTTCTTCTTTTTCCATTGATGCAAGTGGTGAATGGATAATGACTTTTGTATTACCAAATTGGAATTCTTTCATCATATCCCCCCTTGCATTATATGTATGCAAGACAGGAAAAAAGACGAACTATCATTTTCATAGGACAAGCTAGCCATACATATTTATAACAATAATAATAGACAAGCTGGTAGGTGAAACTAATGTACCGTCCACAAGAACTTGATGTATTCATCTATTTACGTAAAAGTCGAAAAGATCTTGAAGAAGAAAAAAAGGCGATGGAACACGGACAACATTATGATACACTTGAACGTCATCGTACTCAGTTATTAGAACTCGCTCACAAAGAGCATCATAATATTATTGATATTTTTGAAGAAGTTGTTTCTGGTGAATATATATCTGAAAGACCTATGATGCAAAAACTTCTTCGCGAAGTAGAATCAGGCATCGCTAATGCTGTGTTAGTAATGGATTTAGACCGTCTTGGTCGTGGGGATATGGTAGATCAGGGAACGATTTATCGTGTGTTTCGCTATTCAGAGACATTCATTATTACTCCAACAGAAATTATTGATCCCAATGATGAAAATCAAGAGTTGACCTTTAGTATAAAATCTTTAATTGCCCGAGAAGAATTAAAAACAATTGTTAAACGTATGCAGCGTGGTAGAAGGGTTTCTGCAAAAGAAGGAAAATCTATCTCTCGCGTGCCAGCTTTTGGATACTTACGAGATAATAATTTAAAACTTTATCCTGATTCTGAAAAGAGTTGGGTGATACCAAAAATTTTTGAATTAATGGCGAATGGAATGGGAAGACAGGCAATTGCCCAAGAATTAGATAGGTTGGGTATTTCTCCTCCTGAAGGTGAATATTGGAATCCTTCAACTATCTCCTCCATTATAAAAAACGAAGTATATCTTGGTCACATTATTTGGGGGAAAATACGTTATACCAAACAAAATGGGAAGTACATTCGTAAAAAAGTACCGAAGGAAAGATGGCAACGACACGATCATGCTCATACTCCACTTGTATCAGAAGAGTTATTTCAAAAAGCCAATATGGCTCATAGCAAACGTTGGAGACCTCCAACAATCAAAACAAAAAAACTTTCCAATCCATTGGCAGGAATCTTGTTATGCGAATTATGTGGTCATTCCATGCTTTATCAGCCACGAAAAGATCGCCCTAACCCCCAAGTTCGCTGTGTACAACCGTCTTGTAAAGGAATTCAAAAAGGAGCTTCCTTAGCACTTGTTGAACAGCGTATACTTGACGGATTAAAACAAATTATTGAAAGCTTTGAGATACAAGAGAACATGGTACAAAAAAAGAAAACAACGAATAACATTAATATGCAAAAAAAAGCTTTAGAAAAGAAAGAACATCAAATTAATGATTTGCAAAAACAAAAAAATACCCTCCATGATTTGTTAGAGAAAGGTGTATACGATATTGAAACTTTTTTAGAACGACAGAAATCCATTGTAATACGTTTAAAAACTATACAAGAAGAAATTAAGCACCTTGAGCACGAAATTAAGCATGTATTAGAAAAAGAAAAACATATACATGAGTTTGTTCCCAAAATTAAAAATGTATTAGAAGCATACTATGCGACCGAAGATATAGAAAAGAAAAATCGCCTACTTAAGTCAGCGCTTGAAAAGGTCACATATTTAAGAAAAAAAAGGTGGCAAAGAAAAGATGAATTTGTCGTGGAATTACATACTAAAATATAAGCATAAAACTCAGCTCTATATAACAGCATCCACTAAAAATACCCATTAATGAAGAAAGAAGATACCTACTACGTACAGGTATCTTCTTTTCTCTATTTATATTGATTTCGTTTTCATTACCTATTCATCATTGTTTCTCCAAGCAAAAAATGAATTGAATTTTCATAGACAACTGTGGAGAGATCAAATTTTCATTTTGGAATCCTGCCCCATTGCCATTAGGCTAAAAAGAACGAGTTACCCCAAAACAATAAAAACAAGCAAAATGCACAAAATTTTTGTTATAGGGGTATTATAAGATCTTAACTTGATGGGCATGCATCAAGTTAAGATTTTGAGGCACTCTATATTTACCAGACAGGTCTAAACTTCAATGGTAAATTACCTTCATTTGCTTCATAAACTAATTTTGTTAAATCTTCCTTGAGCATTTGCATTCGTTCAGCACCTATGTTTTCAATCCAACGTTGCTCAATCTCAGTTAGTATCTTCTCTTTTGCTTGCACTACTAACCAACCTCGTTCAGTCAAAACAATAATTTTCCCTCTCTTATCAGTGGGATGAGTTTTACGCATTACATAACCACTTTTTTCAAGGAAATCCACCATTTTACTTACAGCTTGCTTTGTAATTCCTAAATATTCAGCTAGTTCTATACCTGTTGCTCCATTAGGAGTGATGTATTTAAACATAAAACCATGTATAGGTCTAATATCTCCGAATCCCAATTCACTCAATCTGTCATGTAGTTCATTAATCGATGTACTAAAGGATAATGACAAAAGTGATGTAAGATCTAATTCACTAAATACTTGATGATTCATACATAAAACCTCCTCGAATAAAGTCAATTTAGTTGACTTTATTTGGATTCCATTGTACTACAAACAACATAATCAATCAAGTTCACTATGTTGTTTTTGTTATAAAAGAAATATGGCCCACTTACAGCAACGCATTATTTTTAAACTGGAAATAATAAGACTCTCAATAAGTTTGTTTCCTTTACTTCCATAACTTTTAGCCTTTTCTCCATTCTGCAATTCTAAACTTTTAACATAATAAGTACACATATATACAAACAAAAAAACTCCCATCAATCTAAAAAAAACGGATACTCATAGAAATGAACATACGTTTCAACTTAAATGAATATAACATTCATGAAATTAACCTACTATAGAAACTAAAAGAACGTTCTCTATGTCTTATATAATAAAATTTCTTTTATAAACAGTAATAGAACTCAAATATTCAAAAATTTAACAGCTGTATTACAAAAGGTAACCTTTAGTAAGTTGGATTGTTTTATGTAACCGCAATATCCTTAAGGTAATTGTACGTCAAGAAATATTTACTCACATAAAAGCTCATTAAAATTACATATTAATAAGAAATAACATGATGAAAATATCGATTTTTTCAAAAAAATTTCCTCATCACAAAAATATACAGGTTACTTTAAATATCCAATTAATTATAATTTCCTACTAAAATAAAGGAATTATTTTATTTATTTGATATAATTTATGTGATTACAATAAATGCACGGGGAATAAAAGATTACAAATCATCTATACGGAGGTATGAGAAATGGATGAACAACGAGACATAGGGCCTAAAATAGAAAAAAGCTTTGAATTAATAGGAAAAAGATGGACAGGATTAATTATTTATGTACTAATGAGTGGTCCTAAACGTTTTAGTGAAATTCATTCAATGATTCCAGATTTAAGTAAACGTATGCTTACAGAAAGAATGAAAGAGCTTGAGGATAACGATATGGTAGTGCGACACGTGATTGCGGAACGCCCTGTACGAATAGAGTATTTACTAACAAAAAAAGGAACAGAATTAGGAAGAATTCTTGGACCAATTAGTCAATGGGCCGAAAGTTGGATAAAAGAGTAATTAAAAAGGTCCTCTCAAATACATAAATCAAATACATATTAAGAAAAGATGAAGTGCAATTTCCTAAAAAATATAGTCAATCAATTCAATAAGTAGACAATTCATATTAAAAAAATTACACTGTTTCATACTAAAGTAATAACTGATCTCATCTTAGAAAGGCAGGAAGAAACAAATGGCAAATCTTCTTTATATTACAGCGCATCCACTTGACGATACTGAATCATACAGTTTGACAGTTGGAAAAGAATTTATTAAATCCTATAAAGAATTAAACCCCCATGATGAAGTTGTTCATCTTGATTTATACAAAGCAGATATTCCATATCTTGATGCTGATGTATTTAGTGGGTGGAAGAAACTTAGATCTGGCATTCCTTTACATGAATTAACACCTATTGAAATATCAAAAGTAGGACGTCTAGCTGAATTAGGCGGACAATTTGTATTAGCTGACAAGTATGTATTCGTCACTCCAATGTGGAATTTCTCTATTCCAGCCATTTTAAAAACATATCTTGACGCCGTGGCTGTATCAGGAAAAACATTTAAGTATACAAAAGAAGGAGCAGTAGGATTATTAACAGGTAAAAAAGCATTGCACATTCAAGCACGTGGCGATATTTATTCTGAAGGACCAGAAGCACATAGAGAGATGGGGCATCGGTATTTAGAGGTTATGATGGAATTCTTTGGAACCTCTTTCTTTGAAGGAATATTTGTCGAAGGACATAACAAATTTCCAGGACAGGCTGAAGAAATTAAGGAAAAAGCTATTATTAGAGCTAAAGAAGTTGCTAAATATTTTTAAATATTTCAATCTAAAAACTCTCCTAGGCTTTTCTTCACTTATCTTGTATCTAATTCATCCCACAATATTATCTCGCTCTATAGTATTTTGTACATCAACTTAATCCACTAAAATAATTTTCAGTCGTTTACTCAGATTATTTTAGGACTATAATTATAGCTCTTATAGTGGACACTAAAAAGATGGCTCCGGTAGAATACCGAAACCATCTTTTTTAGTGCTTGATTTTTTAGAGTCTTTTTATTAAACTGTCCATTTTATAGAGTACAGTTCAATTCTTTACAATCTCAATTGATTGACAGTAACTATATTTACATCAACCAAGAAATCAAAAAGGGAAGGGTGACAAGAGACATAAGCGCACTAATAACAAAAGAAGAAGCTGTCTCACCTGCTAGACTGTCAAATTTCACTGAAATCATAGCAGCTACTGCAGATCCTGGGAATGCTACTAATAAAACTAACTTTGTTACGTCATCTGAAGATAATCCTATTGCAAGCGCAATTCCAAGCATGACAAGTGGTTGAACGATTACTTTAAGAAGTGAAATCCCAAATGCAGTTGGGCTAAATTGAACTTTACGAATTCCGATTGTGACCCCAACTGCAAATAACGCTGCACCCGATGTAATGCCACCAATTTGCTCTAAACTCTTCGCTAATAAATGTGGTGACTGGAACCCGAATAGCACAAGAATAACCCCAATTAAAGGAACACAGGCTAGCGGCTCTGAAAGACCATGTAAAATTGATTTAACAGTTACTTTCAAAAGACTTTCTTTCTCGTCAGTCTCTTCATTCTGACGTTGACCCACTGCACCAATAATAGTAGCTAATGGATCTAGCATGGCATTCACAACGATTCCTGTAATGGCAATTGGAAGCGCAGCCACACTTGCTCCAAACAAACTTCCTAAAACCGGAGTTCCCATAAATGCAAAAGTTGGTTGGGCTGAGTTTAAAGAAAACATTGATGCTTTTGTTAATGAAAACTTAAATACGTATTTAGCAATTAACAGGAAAACAATATAAAAACCTACAATACTAATAACTAAGGCAAGTAAAAATGGCCATTTTTCAATTAATGTTTGCTTAGGGGTTGTTGTAATCCCCACAAATAGATGGGCTGGTAATGCAAATTTAGTTACTAATGTATTTAATCCTTTTGATGTCGTCGCATCAAATTTTTTAAAATATCCAGCTAAATATCCTAATAGGATGGTAAAGAAAATAGGTGTTAAAATAATAAAGATTTGACTAATATCCATTTTAAAATCCTCCATACTTCACTTTGATCTAAGCGTATATATCCTAAATTACGATTTAATTTCAAAGTGAATAATTTCTATTAAATACCGATGCCTATCAAGGTGATAGGCATTCATTTAAACTTACATAGCTATCTCCGAATTTTCACTAGCTTTGATTTGCTTATAAGTTGGATGCCACATGGCATCTTTTACAGCTTGTTCAACATCTTCTGGAACATGTTGAGCCACGCCGTCTTGAATAGCTGCTTTTGCAACTTTAATTGCTACTGCTATAGAAACAGCACGCAAGTCCTTTGTACTTGGAAGTAATGAAGCACCAGTTTTACGACTATCAGTCATATCAGTCACAGCATTTGCAACAGCAGTAAACATACCACTTGTAATCACTTTAGCTTTTACGACAATCGAACCAAGTCCTAAACCAGGGAATACAAATGCATTGTTAGATTGACCAATCTCATATACTGTCCCTTTATAAGAAACGGGCTCAAATGGACTACCTGTTGCAATTAGTGCTTTTCCATCAGTCCAAGTAAGTAAATCTTGCGGAGTTGCCTCTGCTAATGGCGTTGGGTTTGACATTGGCATAATGACTGGGCGTTCCACATGTTTGGCCATTTCTTTTACGATTTCTTCTGAGAAGGCTCCTGCTACACCTGATGTTCCGATAAGAATAGTAGGTTTTACTTGTTTAATTACTTCCAGAAGAGTTATTTTACCGGATTCATCACGCGCCCAACCTTTTACTTCTTCCGATTTTTGTAAGTAAGGTTTTTGGAACTTTAGAATACCATGCATATCGTCTGTTAAAAGTCCTCGGTAATCAACAGCCCAAAATCTACTATATGCTTCTTCTGTCGAAAGACCATCAAACACCATCGCATTATGAATTTGATCAGCATTACCAATCCCTGCAGCTCCTGGTCCAAATACCACTACTCGATGCTCTCGTAATGGAACGTCAGTAACTTGAACAGCAGAAAGGATAGCTGCTAATGTAATAGCTCCAGTACCTTCAATGTCATCATTAAATGTTAAAATCTTATCTCCGTATTTCTCAATAATGTTGCGAGCATTGACATTACCGAAATCTTCCCAATGTAATAAAGCATTTGGGAACATTTCTAATGATTTTTCAACATATGCATCAATAAATTCGTCGTATTTTTCGCCTCGAACACGTTCATGCCGATTTCCAATATAAAGAGGATCTTGTAACAATTCTTCGTTGTTTGTCCCTACATCTAATACAACAGGTAACACACGACTGGGATCGATACCAGCAGCTGCCGTGTAAACAGCCAATTTACCAACAGAAATATTAATTCCATTTGCTCCCCAATCTCCAATACCCAGAATACTTTCAGAATCTGTAGCTACAATTAAATCAATGTCCTCTGCTTTAACTCCACTATTTACAAATGCTTTTTCAATTCCATCCATATCATTAATAGAAAGATAAACACCGTCTGGACGATGATATTCATGACTATACTCTTGAATGGCTTGTCCAACAGTCGGAGTGTAAATGATAGGTAACATTTCACTAAGATGATCTGTTAGTAATCGATAGAATAATACGGTATTGCGATTAGATAAATCGTTTAACCAAACATTTTTTCGTAAGTTATTAGGCTGTTCTTTAAATTGTCGATAAGCACGTTTAACTTGTTCTTCTAACGTTAAAACTGTTGGAGGTAATATCCCTTCTAAGCCAAGATCTTTACGTTCTTGTTTTGTAAATGCTAATCCTTTATTTAAGAAAGGTTGAGCAAGAAGATTTTTCCCTTTCAAATTTGTTTGAATAGATCTGTCATTGGAAAGATTAAATGTAGTCATGTGATTATTCCTTCTTTCTAGATGCTTTGTATTGTATTCTTTTTTTTATTTATAAGAGAACCATAATTGGGTAGTAATAAAAAATTCATATGGCTTCTTTAATATGAGTTATCCTTTTTCTAAATAGGTTCCTTTTTACATAAAATTGTTATGCTGTCATACAACTTTCTATATCAAGATTGGCATTGTATTTGGTACGTCGACATACTCAATCGTTTTTAACTGATTACTTTGTCTAACGACCAAAATAAACGAAAAACGATTTCTACAATAATATTCAAAGGAGTCAATACTGGATGAATAACTGGATGAATAACTGGATGAATAACGAGATAGATAACAACTGAAAAGATCAGTGCTCCAATCGTTGTTTCCATCGTTTGACTATAAGGCCCTCCACCTAGCTTTACATTGAAGAGGACGATACTTCCCTAAAATAGTGCAGGAAGAATAGCTAAGAGAATATCCATTTGATTCAAACCTTCTTTCTTAAAACCTTAATGTATTTGTAAAGTGTCTTATTTGATTGCGTTACTCGAGGTTACTAATAGTAACTTGTGTCACTCAACGTCACTAATCGTAACCAACGTACTTTAAATAGTCAACAATTTTATTTTTCCTTATTTTCCCTTACCTTCCCTTACCTTTACTTCTAATTATTTTTTATCGGCTAGTAAATAAATAGTTTCCTCTATATAAACACAAATTAAAACCATATAAAATAAAGGTTTTGTTTTTTACTTACATCAAAAAATTAATAGAAATAATTTAGAGAATAAGAACCTATATAGATTTTTTTTAGAAAGGAAAATGTAAATACAATAAAAAATCTTTGGATAAATTAATTATACAGGTTACTATTTGTAACTTAGTTATTTTATTACCCCTCTATATATGGTTTATTATCTATCATAGTAAAAACAGAAAGGTGAGAATGAATAATGGCAAAAGTGATGTAAGATCCAATTCACTCAGTATTTGATGATTCATACATAAAATCTTCTTAAATAAAGTCAACTTAGTTGACCTCATTCGAATTCTATTGTACTATGAGTAATGTAGTCAACGGGATTGACTACATTCGGAGTATAAAAGGAATAGGATTCACCGAAACAAAAATTAATACATTATGGAGGTTTCTCATGGCTAATATCGTTAAAATTAGAGGAAGTGTATTTGCTCCTTATGCTTGGTTAAAGCCTATTAAGGAGTCTGCAACAGGAAGAATCTTAGAATATGCTGGTGATGCACGTGAATTTACACCATATGCCGTAAACACAATGCGATCAAGATTAGAGCAAGAAGTGATTATTGATTTTTATAAAAAAGAAATTTTCACATTTGCAGATGCTTGTATTACAACTGTAAAAATTACAAATCAAGATGATTCTATTGAGCATAAAAAAGGAAAAACAGGTACAGACAACATTGTATGTACGAATGTTGTGTGGGGCACTGATGAAGTTTCTTTTGAAATGAGAGCAAGTGCCAGCAACCCTTTAGATACAGCAGCACCTGCGGCTGACTATTTATTATCTATACGTGTTAACAGAAATGGAACTTTGCATATTGAAGGTTCTCATGATGGGTTCCCTTGCTATGAATTTTATAAGCAAACGGATTTTGGTCGATTTGAATTAATCTATACACATGATTACAGAAAAACCGGTGATACTCCAGCGGCGCTAGCTGGAGAAATGGAATACAGTTTTAAAAAGACAATTTAAATATAAATATGAATCAGAAGCGTATTACTATTTAGACAAGAAAGAGCGAATATGAAAGGAAAAGCAATTGATTATGAGAAAGAAATTGCAACCTGTTTTGCTCAATGATTAAAGGTTATGTATTATCCAAAATAAAATTACAGAGGTGTTTCTCATGACTAATATCGTTAAAATTAGAGCAAGTGTATTCATTCCAACGTCTTGGACTGCAATAGGTTGGAATGGACCTAAGGAAGATAAACAAACGGGAAACTTAATCGAATTCGAAGGTGACGCACGTGAATTTACCCCTTATGCTGTAAACGCTATGCGTTCTAGAGTTGAACAAGAAGTAGTTGTAGATTTTCACAAAAAAGAAATTTTCTCATATGGGAATACGGGTATAACAACAGAAAGAGTCACAACTCCAGATGGTTCTGTTAATAAGAAATCAGGAAAAGCTAGTACAGAACGTATTGTATGCACTGATATTGAATGGGCTTCTGATGACGTCAAGTTTCAAATGAGTGCAAGTGCTAGCAATCCATTAAATATAAATGCACCTGCTGTTGACTATCTTTTAACTGTGCATGTCAAAAAAGATGGTACTGTTGAGATTCAAGGTGCACATGACGGATTCCCTTGCTATGAATTTTATAAACAAACAGATTTTGGTCCGTTTGAACAAATTCATACACATGATTTCAGAGAAACTGGTGATACAGCTGAAGCTCTAGGTGGAGACATGGAGTATAGTTTTAAAAAGATATTGTAAAGACAATATCTTTTCCCTTTTAGTGAAGATGCAAAGTTTCTTAAAAGATAAACAAGAGCCTGAATATATGAGGAAATATTATGTGGATATTAGTAATTTCTGTAAATTATGATACGCCGAAAAGGCGAAGTCTATTTGAAGACTTCGCCTTTGTTTATACAGGGCATGAACGGTTTCGATTCCTTTTATCGTACGTGAAACATAACGTAGATTTTTATAAAAAAGAAATTTTCTCATATGCAAATACGGGTATAACAACAGAAAAAGTCACAACACTAGATGGTTCAGTTAATAAAAGAACAGGAAAAGTTGTTTTATTCCCATAAAAAACTAAATTTCACTTATCCTACGGGAGCAAATATACAAATTATTTTAGGGTTATTTTAGCCCATACACAAGAAGCGATGGATCAAGTATTAGAGAATATGGCAATGGAACAACTCGTTACATTATTAGTAAATAAAATAAATGCTTCGTATAGAGTGTATATTTTTTTACGCCACTTATAACTTATATAGTTACAAGTGGTGCGATAAAAAGAAAAGTGAGGAAACGTATATATGACTGTAAAAATTAAAGTTTATTCTGATTTTGTATGCGCATTTTGTTTTTTAGCAACAGGTCCTTTGGATGAGGTTGTAAAGGAAAAAGATGTAGAAGTAGAATGGATGCCATTTGAATTGCGTCCTAGTCCATCTCCGAAAATTGATCCACGGACACAACCTCGTGTAATGGAAGCTTGGAATTCATTTATTTATCCTACTGCTAAAAAATTGGGATTAGAAATAAAGTTACCACATTTTCGTTCGTATACGCACCTTGCGTTTGAAGGTTATCAATTTGCAAAAGAACATGGAAAAGGAAATGAGTTTCACCATAGAGTGTTTATTGCACATTTCCAAGAGGAACAAAATATTGAAGACATCGAAGTGTTAACAAAATTGGCGGAGGAAGTGGGACTTTATCAGGATGCATTTAAAAAAGCATTAGTATCACGAAAGTACCGAGAAATGCATCAAAAAGCTATAAAACATGCCCATCAAGAAGTACAAATTATGGCCGTTCCAACGTTCATGATTGGTGATGAGGTCATTCAAGGATTTACTAGCAAAGAAAAATTAGCAAAGGCGATTGATCAAGAACTAGAAAAGGGTAATGAGAATGCATTAGATGGACTGCAATGTACTGTAGATGGAGATTGTTGATGATAGATTGGATTAGTGGAAAAATATAGATCAACAAAATTAAAGTCAATTAAGTTGACTTTATCAGAATTCTATTGTAATATGCATAATGTGGTCAATTAAGTTGACTACATTACTTTTGTTATAAAAGAAATGGGATCCCCCCTTTTTATTGAGTAAATAATAACAACGTAAGAGTGAATAACAGGAGGAAAAAAACATGACAACAGTTTTATTTGTAAAAGCAAACAATCGTCCAGCAGATCAAGCAGTTAGTGTGAAATTATATTATGCTTTTTTAGCAAGTTATAAAGAATCACATCCAAATGATACAGTGGTAGAGCTTGATTTATACAATGAGGAATTGCCATATGTAGGAGTAGATATGATTAACGGTACATTTAAGTCTGGTAGAGGATTTGATTTAACAGCAGAAGAAGCAAAGGCAGTAGCTGTTGCTGATAAATATTTAGATCAATTCCTTGCAGCTGATAAAGTTGTATTTGGTTTCCCGTTATGGAATTTAACAATCCCAGCCGTACTACACACATATATTGATTACTTAAACCGCGCGGGTAAAACATTTAAGTATACGCCAGAAGGTCCAGTAGGTCTTATTGGAAATAAGAAAATTGCATTATTAAACGCAAGTGGCGGTGTATATTCTAAAGGACCAAAAGCTGAAATGGAAATGGCTGTTAAATATATAGCAAGTATGATGAGCTTCTTCGGTGCAAAAGATATAGAAAAAATAGTAATTGAAGGTCACAACCAATTCCCAGATAAAGCAGAAGAAATTATTGCTGCAGGGCTTGAAAAAGCGATTAAAGTAGCAAGTACGTTCTAATTAACAAAACACTTGTCACTCTATATGGCAGTACCAACACTTTTATAGCGGTGGTACTGCTTTTTTTATTTACTTATCCCTTTATTTTTGAGTGGCAAGAATACAATTGATGCGAGCTTTCTACGCTCAAATTATTCAAATGAAAGAAGGATTACATTATAATGGAACGATTATGGACAAAGAACTATATAATGTTGACAATTACAGCATTATTACTATTTAGTGGTTTTTATTTACTCATGCCAACACTACCTATTTTTATTAAACAATTAGGTGGAAGTGAATCTCAAGTTGGATTTATTATAGGAGTGTTTACAATATCGGCAGTCATTTTACGTCCTATTGTTGGAGGATTAATGGATCGATATGGTCGACGAGTATTTATAATAAGCGGACTATTATTTTTTGCAATTACAATGTATTTTTACGATTGGGTAACAGGAGTTATATTTTTAGTGGTATTACGTATCCTCCATGGAATCAGCTGGGCAATTGCTACAACTTCGATTGGTACAGCTGTGACTGATGTGATTCCACAATCTCGTCGTGGAGAAGGAATGGGATGGTATGGACTTGCCATGACTTTAGGTATGGCTTTAGGACCAATATTAGGTCTTTGGATAGTAAAATCATTATCATTTCATTATTTATTCCTTCTATGTACAGCCTTAGCAATTATGGCATTCATACTTGCATTTGGTACAAAAATCCCAGCAGTTCAGCATACATCAAAAAAGCCAATATCATTTTTTGAAAAAACTGTATTACCAGTCGCTATTGTTACATTTTTCCTATCCTTTACTTTTGGTGGCATTACAACATTTTTACCACTATTTGCGGCAAACATTCAAGTTAATGCTGGTACTTTTTTCTTAGTGTATGCTGTCACGCTTACAGTAATTAGACCACTTGCAGGGAAGATATCAGATAAACATGGAGAAGGGATCATCATTGTTCCTGCACTTTTTATACTGATAGTCGCACTATTAGTCTTAGCAATGACAAAAGGGATTGTTGGACTAGTTATTACAGCTATTTTATATGGAATTGGATTCGGATCAGCACAACCCGCTCTTCAAATAGTAACTTTACGATTAGCTTCACCAGAGAAAAGAGGTGTAGCGAACGCTACATTCTTTACTGCTTTTGATTTAGGAATTGGTTTAGGCGCTATTCTTTTAGGGTTCGTTTCACAGCTCATGGGATATCAAATGATATTTATTGTTTGTGCTGTATCTGGGTTTATTAGTCTGTTAATTTTTATTTTGCTTGTAAAAAAGATGCTAAAATAACTTTTTAATTTACAAAAAAAAGAGCTATTCTTTTTGTAGAAATATACAGAAAGAATAGCCTATCTTTTCATTTGAGAGAAATTTTATTTTGTTCCCCTAAACGAAAAAAATGAGATGAACTTCCCCAAACGATAAATTTTTATTTCTCCTTCAAAAATTCACAGTGTATTCATTGATATATTTCTAACCCTAAGATATCTTAAATCTTAATATTTTAATGTTAGGATTCATTTCTTAAAGAACTTTTTAAGGCATTTAAACACATCCTCCTTATTTTTCAATATATAATACCTAAACTTCTCCTCTTCAATGTTTTTATAAACAGAAAAAAGGGTAGATGATGGACGTTTATACTGATTCACTTCCCCATACCCAAACATATTACACTTCTTCATCAACTCTTCCACAAGCTTTACGCATCTAGCATTATCCGAAGTTAAATTATCACCGTCTGAAAAATGGAATGGATAAATATTATAACGGTCTGGTGAATATTTATTATCGATTAACTCAAGTGCTTTTTTGTATACGGAAGAACAGATCGTTCCGCCACTTTCCCCTTTTGAGAAAAACTCTTCTTCTGTGACGACCTTCGCTTCCGTATGGTGAGCAATAAACTCAATGTCTACGGTTTCATACTTTGTGCGTAAAAATCTTGTCATCCAGAAAAAGAAGCTACGTGCCATATACTTCTCCCATATTCCCATCGATCCACTCGTATCCATCATCGCTAATACAACAGCTTTTGAATCTGGCTTTAACACTTCATTCCAAGTACGGAACTTTAAATCTTCTTGGTGAATTGGATGGAAAGATGCTTTACCACGCATTGCATTTCGTTTATATGCAGATATCATCGTCCGTTTCTTATCAATATTTCCCCATAATCCTGTTTTTCTAATATCATTAAATTCAATATGTTCAATCCGGTTTTCATCCATTTCTTTTCTCTTTAAATTAGGCAGCTCTAACTCTTTGAAAAACGCTTGCTCCAATTCTAAAATTGAGACTTCTGCTTCATAATAATCTTCTCCAGCTGCATCTCCTGCCCCTTGCCCTTTTCCTGGTCCCTTCTGCTTTTGACCACCTGATCCATCTCTTGCAACAACATCACCAACTTTGCTGTCACCGTTTCCTTGCCCAACGTGTTTGTTTTTATCATAATTGTATCTAATCTTATATTCATCTAAAGAACGAATCGGTATTTTCACAACATCCTTGCCATTAGACATAACTATACTTTCTTCTGTTACAAGGTCTGGCAAATTATTTTTGATTGCCTCCTGCACTTTTTCTTGATGGCGTTGTTGGTCGTCATATCCTTTGCGATGGAGGGACCAGTTTTCCTGTGAAATCGTGTAATTTGGTTGGTTTTCTTCGCTCATTCCTTTCCCTCCTTACTGTAATTGTCTTCCCCTATGAACAGCAATCTATAATTTTGTTTTCTAGTGTGCGTAACTAGAATATTTGAAAAATAACTGTTCATCGAAAATCATCCCATAAACATATATAGCGTTTTTCATACAATACTCCGAGCATCCTAAACAAAATTTTGCCACTCACATAATAAGAAAGAAACATTCAGCCGTTGATAAGAAAGAAACACAATGCATTGTTGCACACATTTTCGTTTTGCAACATATTGTATTGTGTTGGCTTTTTTGTATGAATGGTTGGTTACTCTATCATATGCATATTGTAAAAATAATTGACAAGAAATTCATAAAATCGCATCTTAATTTATTATATTCGGACAAGCTATGACATTTTTTACAAATATCAATAGATAACAAAACGCCGCCCCAAGAATAAGAGACAGCGTTTTGTTATCAAACTATCGATTTAACAAACTACCTACATATCGTAACAATTCATTCGCAGATGAAGAATTATAGCCATGCTCATCAATTAAGCGTGCAACAACATCATTGATTTTCTTAAGCTGATTTTCGTCTGGTGTTTTCGTTGATGTTGTAATTTTCACTATATCTTTTAAATCGGCAAATAATTTTTTCTGAATCGCTTCACGAAGACGTTCGTGTGAATTATAATCAAAGCGTTTCCCTTTACGTGCGTAAGCAGAAATGCGAATTAAAATTTCTTCACGGAATGCCTTTTTAGCATTTTCTGAAATTCCAATTTGCTCTTCAATCGAACGCATAAGTTTTTCATCTGGGCTCATTTCTTCACCAGTTAACGGATCACGTAATTTTGATTTATTGCAGTATGCTTCGACGTTATCTAAGTAATTATCCATAAGTGTCTTAGCTGATTCTTCGTATGAATAAACAAATGCTTTTTGTACTTCTTTCTTAGCAATTTCATCGTATTCTTTTCTCGCTAATGAGATGAAATTCATATAGCGCTCTCGGTCCTCACTACTAATTGACGGGTGCTGATCCAATCCGTCTTTTAACGATCTCAGTACATCTAGTGCATTAATAGATGGTACCTCTTTTCGAATAATTGTAGAAGAAATTCGGTTAATGACATAACGAGGGTCAATCCCCTTCATACCTTCATCTTGATATTCGCGTTGCAGTTCCTCTACATCAATCGTATTATATCCTTCTACCGTTTCTCCATCATATAAACGCATCTTTTTAATTAAATCAATATCTGGACGCTTCGGGTCTTTTAAACGAGTTAAAATAGTGAACATTGCTGCAACGCGAAGTGTATGCGGTGCAATATGAACATTGGACACATCACTTTCACGAATCATTTTTTCATAAATATGTTCTTCTTCACTAACCCGTAAATTATATGGAACCGGCATTACAATAATTCGTGAATGCAATGCTTCATTTTTCTTATTTGCTATGAAGGAACGATACTCTGTTTCATTTGTATGCGCTACAATTAATTCATCTGCTGAAATAAGCGCAAATCTTCCTGCTTTAAAATTCCCTTCTTGTGTAAGCGATAGTAAATGCCATAAAAATTTCTCATCACATTTTAACATCTCTTGGAATTCCATCATGCCGCGGTTCGCCTTATTTAATTCTCCATCAAATCGATATGCACGAGGATCTGATTCCGAACCGTATTCTGCAATTGTAGAAAAGTCTAGACTACCTGTTAAATCGGCAATATCTTGTGATTTTGGATCAGAAGGACTAAATGTACCAATTCCTGTACGGCGATCTTCAGAGAAGAAAATACGCTCTACAACTACATCCTCAATTCTTGACCCGTATTCTTGCTCTAGACGCATAACATTTAATGGTGATAAATTCCCTTCAATCCTTACTCCATATTCATCAAAGAAATCATTCCGTAAATGTTGCGGAATTAAATGAAGTGGATCTTCATGCATTGGGCATCCTTTTATTGCAAAAATCGCTCCACGATCTGTTCGTGAATATGTTTCTAATCCTCGTTTCAACATCGTAACTAATGTTGATTTCCCCCCACTAACAGGCCCCATTAATAACAAAATACGTTTCCTAACATCTAATCGTTTTGCAGATGGATGAAAATATTCTTCCACAAGGCGTTCTAAAGCATCCTCTAATCCAAATAGCTGATTACTAAAGAAGTTATATTTTCTTCTACCATCAACTTCTTCAATTCCAGCATCTTTTATCATATTGTAAATGCGAGAGTGTGCTGTTTGAGCCACCCATGGTCTTTCTTTCACAAGCTCCAAATACTCCGCAAACGTACCTTCCCATTGTAAACGTTCTTCTGCTTCCCGATATTGTTCAATTTTCTTTAGAATATCCATTATAACTCCTCCCCCATCTCCTTGTTCAATCGGATTATTATAAAAGGTATGCTAGGATGTCCTTAAACATTCTTTAAATCAAAACGAAATATATAATAGCGCGATAAAATTCTCTCCAAAATTCAAAGAAAATTCTGTATAATAAAGGTATTAAAGTTTTCATGCTGCTATTCATTGTAAATAAATTCTTTTCTTCTGGGAACCTTACATACATTTCGATTCACAAATAGGATTCGTAAACCGAAAAAGTAAGGGGGAAATTAGTATGAAGTTATTATTAATTTTAGGTGTATCACTCACATTTCTTACAGCTATTTTCACATCTGGTTATAACGATAAGCCAGGTACACAAAAAAAGTGATGTGCTTTTCAGCACATCACTTTTTTTCTTGTTTTTTATACACTATTTAAAATAAATATTTTCCACATCGTATATCGATAAAGGGCGATTATAAAAATAACCTTGTACGATTTTCACATTCTTTTCCTTTAAAAACTGTATTTGTTCCGCCTTTTCTACTCCTTCTGCAATCACATTTAACCCTAGAGTATGTGCTAAATGAATAATTGCAGCCGTAATATTCGTATCTCTTTCATCTTTATATATACCTTCCATAAAAGAACGATCAATTTTTAACGTATCAATCGGATATGTTTTTAAATAACTTAAAGATGAATATCCCGTTCCAAAGTCATCTAAATGAATCTTTAAATTTTGTTCTTTTAACTGCAATAACACTCTTTTTGATACATCTTTATGTATAAGAGCCCCTTCTGTAACTTCTATTGCTAATAAATGAGGGGGAACGTTGTACTTATTTAAAGCACGTGTAATCATCTCTATTAATGTAATAGAACGAAAATGTCTAGCTGAAATATTAACTGCGATTGGTACAACCTCATATCCTTTATTTAACCATTCACGTATCTGTTCACAAACTTGATGTACTACCCATTCATCAAGTTTAATAATAAACCCTGTTCTTTCAGCAAGTGGGATAAATTGATTTGGCGAGACAAAACCTAGCTCCTTATTCTCCCACCTTATTAAGGCTTCCATACTGGCCATCTTTCCCGTTTCAATATTAATTTGAGGTTGATAATAGAGGGAAAATTCATTTTTCTCTATAGCACGATGTAACTGATTTTCTATTATAAACCTTTGTTCACGTTCACAATCTAATCCACTACAATAAAAATGATAATACCCTTTTCCTTTTTCCTTTGCTTTTTCCAAAGCTGCGTCGACTCTTTGGAAAAGCATTTTTTCATCCATTCCATCTTCTGGGGCCATTACAATCCCAATTGATGCACTCAAATAAACATCCTCTTCTTCTATTACAAAATGCCCACTAATTTTCTTTAATATTGTTTGTGCAACTTCCTCTACGTATTCTCTCGTTATATTTTCTATTAACATAACAAATTGATCATCATGTTCTCTAAATAAATGCATATCTTCTATCTTTAGGTCTCGTAAGCATTCAGTAACTTTTTTTAAGACTTGATCCCCTTCTTTATGACCAAATGTATCATTAATAAGGTGAAATTCATCCAAATCTATAAAAACCAATGCGAATTCTTTATTCTCAGCTAAAAATTCATTTAGCTTATTTGTACATGATATTCTATTCATTAACCCCGTTAACTGATCAAAGTAAGCCAAATATTCTGTTTTCATCTCATTTAATACTTGCCTCGTAACATCCCTCGTAACAATGTACACCCCGACGATTTCACTATTCACAATAATGGGGATTGTCCTCACGGAAATATAAAGTTCATATCCTTCTTTATGAATATATTTCTTTGCAACAATTTGTTTTGCTCTTCCCTGTAAAGCATTTTTAAATATAATTTGAAAAGTTTTTTCATATTCTTTATTTATAAACTGAAAAATAAATTGGTCCTTTAACTCTTCATATCGATACCCAAAAATTTCATAAGTCGCTGGATTTGCATATGTAATTCTTCCAATAGAATCTACAGATATAATGGAATCATTATTATATTCTAGTAATGACTTAAATAACATTTGTTTTTCTTCTATTTCCACTTTTTTCTTAACCTGTGCTGTAATATCTCTAGTAATACAAATAATAAACTGACATGTTCCATTTACATCGCATACTGGATTAAGTGAAGATTCATAATGTATATCACCAGTTGGCAAACTAATTACATCACAAAATGTAATTGCTCTCGCTTCTCTCATTACTTTTGCATAGTGTCCTTGCAATAACCTTGCCGTATCTTCTGGTAATACTTCTGCAAAAGTTTTCCCATAACATTCTTTCCCTAGCCTGGCGTGATTCATTCCTATTTTATTCACATAAATATATTTAAAAGTTTCATCATCAATAACTTTCACAATAAACACTAAATCTTGAATAGCATGTAACAATCCCTGTCTTACTAAATCCATATCTATCATACTTAAAAAGGTATTTTGATTATTATATTGTTCCTTCATATTTATCTCAACCCGTCTTATCTATTTTTATTCATATATCTCATTCTATATGAATATGTACCTTTTTTAAAATGTATGATTACATATTTTTTTAAAAAATAAAAAAGCCGCCAAATGGCGACTTTTAATACACGATTTCTAAATCTAATCCTGGATAATTTTGTTGACGGAACGCTTCATAAATTAAAATTG
Organism: Bacillus sp. MYb56; assembly: GCF_002976445.1. Classification (NCBI taxonomy): domain Bacteria; kingdom Bacillati; phylum Bacillota; class Bacilli; order Caryophanales; family Bacillaceae; genus Bacillus; species Bacillus sp. MYb56. The sequence goes on along the minus strand of NZ_PCOH01000021.1, from coordinate 20,981 downwards.
CTGCTGTATTAGATAAATTTAATGAACGTACTTTATCCGTCATTGGAATACGTAAACAATGATCGAAGTTTTCTTCAATTACATTAGCTGGTAATCCATTTGTTTCTCTTCCAAATACGAAATAGTAATCCTTCTCACGTTTGCTATAATCAAATGCTGTATGAGCTTTCTCGCCATACTTTGTTAAATAAAAGAATTCACCATCTTTATTTTTCTCATAAAATTCTTCGATTGAATCATAATACGTAACTTTTACGTGCTGCCAATAATCTAATCCTGCACGCTTTAACATTTTGTCATCCGTTGAAAATCCAAGCGGTCTAATCAAATGTAATTCTGTTCCAGTTGCTGCACAAGTACGTGCAATATTTCCTGTATTTGCTGGAATTTCTGGTTGATATAAAACAACATGTACTCCCACGCGATATTCACCTCTATTTTTTATCTACTACGTATTATACCACTTGAACGAAAAATCTCTACCCATTAATAATATGAAAGAATTTATATTTCATTTGTGGTGTATATTTACTAGAATCTTCATAGTTCCAATAACGCCTGCGGCTATTCGCTGAATGTGCATTTACAAGCGGCATACCATCTGCGTCTTTTGCTACTACAATTGTCGTATGATTCCACCTACCATCATCCTCAAAATCATACGCAATTACATCGCCAAGAATAAGGTCTTCTGGCCTTTCTACTGCTTCTGCTCGAAGCCCTGTTGTAGCACCTGACAAATACCAATAAAAAGAGTGTGCTACAGCCCAGCTCCAACTCCACTGGTTTCCCCTTTGCCACCACCCTTTACGAATGTTAGGATGTCCATTCATCGGTACTTCTCCAGTATGCAGACATTGTGAAATGAAATTTGTACAATTATCCGGAAAATTACGGTATGCAGAATTGCGATCATCCCACCAACGCTCTGCATATTTCACTGCCTCTAAACGATTATATTGATATGAACCGTATTTTTCTTTCGTGACTTCCCGTTCTAACGTTTCACCTATTCCTATTTCTTCTGACACTTCGAGAGCATAATCATCTATTATACAACTATTTTTTAAACAAACTCGTCGTTTTAATTGTTCCTCTTCGATATAAAATAATTCTTTATGCTTAATTAAATATTTCAAGTGTATTTGATAATCAATTTCTTGATGCTCATTACTATTTAATTGTCTAACGAAAGAAATATCTGCAGTTGCTTTCACTATATGTGCACTACGCTTTTGAAACAATTGTTTCTTTCTCTGTACCATTTGTAACAAATCTACTGCAATACCATCTACATCTGTTCGTTTCTCTGTTATATATGCTAAAAACTGTTGCACTTGCTTTTCAATATTCGCTTTTACAACCATTTCGTCTCCCTCCCATATTACAATATGAAAAAGGGAGATATTATCTACTCTTTTTTCTGTGCTAACAATTCAAGTCCACGATTCATTTCATGAAGAACCTCTTCATCTTTCTCACGTTCCATCGCTTTTTCAATCGCTTCTCCTACTCCATCTCCACCAATTTTCCCAAGTGCCCATGCTGCTGTTCCCCGAAGGACTGGTCTTGGGTCATCTTTCATAACACCGATTAAATCAGGAATTGCTGCTGTTTCTTTAAAATGCGCAAGTGCTAAAATAGCATTTCGTTGCAATGGTTTTTTACCTCTCCATGAACCAGACATAATTCCATACTTCTCTTTAAAATCACGATTACTAATTGTTAAAAGTGGTGTTAATAACGGTTTAACTAACTCAGGGTCAGGCTCCATTTCAGGATGGTTATGAAAATCCATTCCTTTATTTTTCGGACAAACAGTCTGACACGTATCACATCCATATATACGGTTTCCTATTTTATCGCGATATTCTTCAGGCAGAAACCCTTTTGTCTGTGTTAAAAATGCAATACATTTCTTCGAGTCCAACTGCCCGCCTTGTACTAAAGCACCTGTAGGACAAATATCAATACATTTCGTACAACTTCCACATTGATCTTCTATTGGCCGATCAGGAGGGAATGGAACATTCGTAATCATTTCTCCTAAGTATACATACGAACCAAATTCCGGCGTAATAATAGCGCAGTTCTTACCACTCCATCCAATACCGGCACGCTCTGAAACAGCTCGATCACTTAGCTCCCCTGTATCAACCATTGATTTCACTTCTATATCCGGCAGCTTTTCGATTAAATACGCCTCTAACTTTTGCAAACGATCTCGTAGAACAAGGTGATAATCTTGGCCCCAAGAAGCACGGCAAAAAATCCCACGTCGTTCCCCTCGTTTACTTAATGGTGCATTTTTTAATTTTGAAGGGTATGCTAAAGCAATCGCAATAATTGATTTCGCACCAGGTAACAATAGCTGTGGATTCGTTCTCTTCTCTATATCAGGCTCTTCGAATCCAGACTGATAATTCAATTGTTGTTGCTGGATTAGGCGCTGCTTTAATTCCTCAAATGGTGAAGCACTGGCAAAACCTATTTTATCTATACCAATCGTTTTACTATACGCAATTACATCTTGCTTTAATTGTTCAAAGTCCATTTTCAATCGCCTCCACCGATGAATCTATCCCTTATGTAACGACTATACTGGTTATCAATTCACTTTTGGAATAATATTCTTCACTTCTATTTTCGCATACAATTATGATTTTCAAACATTAAAAAACGCAATGCTTCGTTTATCTTAGAAACGAAACACTGCGTTGATCACAATTTATTAGAAAAACATTAAATAAAATTTGGAGCGGGTGAAGAGAATCGAACTCTCGACCAGAGCTTGGAAGGCTCTTGTTTTACCACTAAACTACACCCGCAAATATGAAAAAAATATAAGATATTGAAATAACTTATGTAAAGTAGTATAGCATGTAAAAAAAATCGAAGCAAGAAATTTATCGAAAAAAGTCGAAAAAGTGATGAGATACCTCATCACTTTTTCAATTCTTTATCAATCGCCTTCTTCATACTATCGAAATCAGGGTTTGCAAGATTCCCATTTATATATACTGAAGGAGCACCTTGAACTTTTAATTTTTGAGCACGATCTGAATCTTTACGTACTTTGTCTTTCATTTCTTTACTGTGTAAATCTTTTTTAAACTGTTCTACATTAATTTTCGGAAGCTTTTCTTTCACAATATTAAGAAGTAATTCTTCTGTAATCCATTCTTCCGTATCTTTCTTTTGATTTTGATAAATCTCATCATAGAAAATCCAGAATGAATCTTGATCTTGTTTATAAATTGCTTCACCGGCAGCTGCACCTAAATCAGAGTCTTTTCCGATAAACGGGAAGTTAATAAAATATAACTGCACTTTACCTTTATCAATATACTCTTCTTTTAATCGTGGTAATACTGTTACATCCCAAGTACGACAAGCTGGACATTTAAAGTCTCCAAATTCAACTACCTTAACTGGAGCATCATCTTTTCCTAAAGATTGTTGCGTAGAATAAGCAAACATCTCATTCCCTTTATCTTTCTTGTCATTTATGATGCTATACACAATCGTCCCGATTACAATCAATACTGCGATAGAAAAAACTATACCAAGAGCCATGAGTTTGTTTGATGATTTCATATACATTCCTCTTTAATTTCATATTCTGTATACATCATTGTACACAATACACATAATATCAATACTTACATAGGTCACGCAATGAACACGCTCACATAAATTACAAAAATACAACGTTTGTGACAATATTGTGTCGCCTTTTGTCACAAATTATTAAAAAAAGAAGCTCCTATGTAGGAACTTCTTTTAACTTACTGCTTTTTCACGGGCATTTTTTAACATGGATTGCTCTGTTTTTATATCATGGCGAATTACTAATTTCTCACTAACTGCTTGCACATATTCATCATGATTTATATACCCTTCTTTCTCCATTAGCCTTAAAACTACATTCCGTCTCTCAACTGCTTTATCATAATTTTGTGCAGGTGAGTAATAAGCCGGTGCTTTTACTATAGCAGCCATCATTGCACTTTCAGCCAGTGTTAATTGATCCACTTTTTTACCGAAGTAAAGGTTTGCTGCTTTTTCAATCCCCCATGCGCCTTCTCCGTAGTAAATATTACTTACATACAATTTTAATATCTCATCCTTTGTGAATGTACGTTCAATCTTTTTCGTATAAAAAATTTCTTTCCACTTACGGGAAAATGTACGTTCATTAGATAAGAAAGCATTTTTAGATAACTGCTGTGTAATCGTGCTTCCTCCTTGCACAACACCACCAGCTTTTATATTCTCAATAGACGCCCTGATAATCGCTATATAGTCTAAGCCGTTATGATGATAAAATCTTTTATCTTCCGTCGCAATAAATGCGTGTGTTAATGATTCTGGCACCTCTAACTTAGCAGGTACATGTAATTTACTAATATCACTTCGCTCAATCATTACATTTCCAACGAATAATAATGCAAAACTTAACAATAATAATAATATAATGGCTTTATAAAGAAATTTAGTTAATGGATTTAATGCAACTTTTTGATGATAGTTCACTCTAGATAATACTCGTTCTTTCATCTCGAACACCTCTTTTCCACACAGCATATAACTCTTAATTTAAGAATACCTTGTTATAAAAGAATATCCCATCGATTTCTCTTACACCTACCTTACAACATTGTAAGGTGTAAAAATGTATTGTATCACAGTCCCTTTTTATCTACTATTCATATGAAATATTGAATATACATTTATTTATCACACTATTTATAGGAAGTAGGACTCTCCTTAATTTCACTTTATTCTTTTATTATATCAGTTTATACATTTATGCTTTTAAACATCTAGCAATCTAATTATATACGATATATCACCATTATACAGAACGAACGTTCTATAAATCAATACTAGCTTTCGGATTATCTCGCTATTTGTGTGCAGTAAGAATTCTCCCTCAAAACTTGGCTAAAGCTAGGAAATTAGGTGGTAGTCCTGCTTCCTCCACCCATTATTAGCCTACACTTTATTATTGTGACCTTTTTCTGAAACAGTATACATAAAGAAAAGGTTAGCAATTTGAGCTGTCCTCAAATAACTAACCTTTTCTTTACAACCTTCCTATAAGATTATATGGCTGAACTTCCCATGTTTCGTATGGAATAAAATGCATTGCTTTCATCGCATCAAGTGTCCTTGATTTCATATGAGGACGCGTTATATACTCATCAATGTTCTCTTCGTTTAAAGCAACAAATTTAGCCTCTTGTATTTCTTCAGATTGAATTTTTATTTCACCACTAACATATGCTACTTTAAAAACAACAGCTACAATATGCCTAGAAGCATTATAATAAATCCCTGTAACTCCGATAGGCTTCACAGTTAATCCTGTTTCCTCCATTATTTCTCTGCAAACAGCTTGATCGAGCGCTTCCCCTTCTTCTACCTGTCCTCCAGGCATTTCCCACGTATCTGCTCGCCAGTGCACTTTCGTTAAAAGCACCTCATTCTTTTCATTTGTTACATAACCTGCTACGGCAACAATATGCTTTGGTGTTTTATGCTCCACAGAAATACCTCCTAGAAATATGATTATTTAAAATACAAACCTATAACCATATTCCCTAGCAGCTACAAAATACCTTTAATACTTTACCACCTTAATTAACTCCATAAAAAAAGACCCTATCCGTTAAAGGAAAGGGTCTTCTGTCTTATATTATTCCCCTAAGTCTACGTTGTGGTAAACTTGCTGTACATCTTCTAAATCTTCTAATGCATCAACCATTTTTTCAAATTGCACTTGAGCATCTTCAGGAAGTTCTACATCACTTTGTGCAAGCATTGTTAATTCTGCAACTGTAAATTCTTCAACACCAGCACCTTTAAGTGCAGATTGTACTGAATGGAACTGATCAGGTTCAGCATAAACGATAACAGAATCTTCTTCTTCTAGAATGTCACGTGCATCTACATCTGCTTCCATTAAGATTTCAAGAACTTCATCTGATGTTTTACCTTCAAGACCGATAACAGCTGTCGCATCAAACATGTAAGCGACAGAACCGTTTACACCCATGTTACCACTGTTTTTGCTAAATGCAGCTCGTACATCTGCTGCAGTACGGTTTACGTTATTTGTCAGTGTATCTACAATTACCATAGATCCGTTTGGTCCAAAGCCTTCATAACGAAGCTCGTCATAGTTTTCTTCTGAACCGCCTTTTGCCTTTTCAATCGCACGGTCAATAATTGTTCTTGGCACGTTGTATGTTTTCGCACGTTCTAATACAACTCTTAACGTTTGGTTTGATTCTGGATCTGGCTCGCCTTGTTTTGCTGCCACATAAATTTCACGTCCAAATTTCGCGTATATACGGCTTGTATTTGCATCTTTTGATGCTTTTTTTTCTTTAATATTGTTCCATTTACGGCCCATACTTTCCACTCTCTTTCCCATTTTAAATCTACATAAAAATATTAATATGAAATATAATGTGTATTCAACACATTTTTAAAAGAAATATAAAAAGTTCATTTTTGATTCATATTACAGACATAATATAAATCACTATCATTTTGTTCTTTCGACAAGTTATATTATACATGAATTCCTAAGTTTATTACGAATTTTAGAATCACATAGCATAATTTAACAAAAAAAAACCTAACATTTCTGTTAGGGTCTTTTTAGGTGACATTTATATAGAGTGCTACCCTTAAAATCCTTTATTTTAAAGCATTTTAAAAATTTTGAGCTTCTTTAAACATGATAAATTAAAATGAAACGGAGCCAAAATGGAATCATATTAAATAACTGACACCTTTTACTTTCATTTCTCTCCCTTGATTAAATTTATCATATTTCATTTATTACTGTGATGATTTATTTTATTATTTCTCGCTAAACAATAAGAAACAGGGCAAAGCTGCCATGTCCTTTTAAAGATTTGTTATGTAGTATGTTATGAACTATTCATTATCAAACTAAAGTTATTCCTTTTCATTCCTCTACTAATCCCATAATATTTCCTTAATTACTTTCTATTGCTGTATAATTAAAATAGGAAAAAATTTGAAGAAAAGATAGGGGGAGAATTATGACACATTCAAATGAGAAAAAATCACATGGTTTTAAAGGAATAGGAGAGAAGTTAAACCCAACTATCTATCAAGTGAGATTCATAAAATTGGATGGTCCAATTCACTTTGATTCGTTCCCTAAATTAAAGGAATTAGGGGACTGGTTGAGTACTTCAACGCAAATATGGTCGTGTCACTCAACTATGTACAAGTACAACAGAGAAGAGTTTGAAAAGAAGTTTTTCGAAATTACGAAATTACCAGCTGATAATGTGGTAATTTCAACTGGTGGTATCGGATTTAACTTCATGTCACCAGGGTGGAGAGATTCTCTCTAGAGTGCTCGAAAAAATTCTTGTATATGTAATATTCTACTGAAATTTTATAAAAGGATAAAACCGAACTTTTGGTTTTATCCTTTTAATACTTCATAGTTTTTTCCAACTGTATCTAAAGTTCGTCACTTACTCACCGCACACTACCCCAACGCACTATTAGTGCTTATTTTGTAGTGTGAAAAAAACACAAAAAAACTCTACACAATTAGTGTAGAGCCTTGATGTTACGCCGTTCGTGATACCGATGGTCGGGGTCGAACCGACACTCCCGAAGGAACACGATTTTGAGTCGGTTATAGAATTTAATCTTCTCCATAAACCATCAGAAACATTGATATATATACGCTCTTTAACGTTCAATTTAAGTTTAAACAAAATTATAACATACGACTATCTTGTAAATAAGTATATTTCGTTTAAAAAGGTTCGTCAAGTTGAGTAGTTCGACATAAAACGAGTTTCTTCCTATTATATAGGTGAATATATTATTTAATATATTAGCGCCCTTACCGACACAAAACTCTTTAAATAGGCATTAAGTACAACCAAAAGACTAAATCAATTGTCCATCTTTAATTAAACTTGTTAATTCAAAGAACTCTATTAGATGTCGTCCAAACGTTTTTTCAATCGATTTATTCTATGTGAAGTAATAGCTCCACTTATATAAGGTGCTCCGCTGCCAATATTATCAAATACGAATTCTACATTACTGCCTTCTTCAACGCCTAATAAATTTTTTACCGATTCAACTACATCAAATTTCATTTCTTTCTCCTTTACATAGTTTATTAGCTAATTTCTCGAAATTCTTTTATTACATCGGGAATACCCGTGTTTAATTCATCTTTATTATATTCCATTCCTAATTCACGTCTTAATTGGTTATAATCTTTTACTGTTACCTCTACAAGATTTTGTGAAACACCTTTTTTTATTTTACCGAAAGAAGAAGCTAATTCTTTTGTCGCTTCGATTAATTCAACACTGGCATAACCGGCATTTTTAAAAATAAATTGTTCAATATCTTGAGGACTTAAATAGGTTCGCTCACTTGTATGTCCTAATTCTATATAACCTGCTCTTATGGATTCCTCTTTAACTATATTTACACTAGAAATTATCATAGTATAAAGTGGTGCATATAAGTTTTTATATTTTTCCATTTTAAAATTTCTTTTTGCCTTTCTTGGCTCAATATATAAATGAATAAGTAAAAAAGTAAGAACTGAAAATATTACTGAAATAAAAGCTGATAATATTTTTACATCAATGTTCATTCTATCCTCCAATTAACTTATAGGTATTTCTTTGTCACAAACAAAGCACCCTAATTAAAGAGTGCTAGTCTATATTTAAATCATATCTTCCATTAGCATGTTCTTGACATCCTTTTAATTAGAATGCCGTTTTTTTGTATCCCCCAACGCAGAAACATTATCATTTATTTTTTTTAACACTCTATTATTATCTTTACTAAATTCATTAAAGCTTTTAACTAAATCATGCACCTCATATTCTCTCGTAAATAATAATCCACTTTCAAAATTTAAATCCATTATATATTCTTCTACATAAATTGTTTTTTCATCATTTGCACCTTTATACGTAACAGTTGCTTTATAAACAGGATAAACATCTTTTTCTTTATCTTTTATATCCCAACTCATTCCAAGAAAAGCTTTATAATTATATTGGGGTGGAATATTAGGAATAGGTTTGTTAAGTAAATTTGAATTAGATAATGGCATTTTTTCAGGACTTTCTATCCTAGGTGACACCTCAACCGTAGTATCTAAAGCCATAGTTTTTCCAATGTTTTTTAAAACAAAATTTACAACCCCATTTGTTTTAGAATCTAAATAAGCAACCACATAAGGACGGTTCTCTTCCTCCCTAGTTTTTTGCATTTCTTTTACTGATGCTGAGTTGGCTCTTAAAATAAATATAGTTGCTCCTACGTAAATCAAGGTTAAAATTGCCATTACTGCTCCTTGGTTATCATTTATCCATTTTAATAAATCCAATTATTTCACTCCTAATATATTAGTTCGATATTAACTATTTCATCAATTGCTTATACAAATTAACCTAGTGATTGAAACATTTGAAAAACCATTTGAGCAAAACCTGACAATTTTTGTATCGTTTCAACATCCTCTGTTACTGTTGTAATTTTTTTCATAACCGATCTATACTTACCTTCAGCTTCTTCCTTAGTTGCGGAAGTACTAATTGCTAATACTTCTGTTAATAGTTCAATAATAGTATCTTGCTTATCTGTTTGTGTATTGAGTAATTGAACTATTTGATATAAATTCCCTGTATTTTGCTCAATCTTTTCTAACGTCCGTAGTACAGATTGATTATACTGTTCTGTTCGATGCTCTTTTTCTTTTTGCAAAGTAATCATTTCATTTAACATTTCATTTGTTATAGATTTTCCTACTGTTTTTAAAGCAAGTGGATTAGTTGTTTTTTTACTTACTATTTCAGCAAGCTTTTCCTTATCTATTTTAACTCCTTTTAGCAGTTCATTATGATTTAATTGACTATATTTATTTTCACTCATGTGCTACCTCCAATATTTTAATTTAATTTTTCCATTCGACAATTTATTACATTTCCCTTCACAATTTATAAAAGGAATTACTCTAAAAATTCTCTCCTGTGAAATAAACTAAGGTCATGCAGCCGCTTAATTGATACGATATATATCAGAATGTAAACCACCCCTCCCCCTATATTGCCTTATCACTGGAAGAGGTTGGCAAGATGTTTTTTACATATGTAGCCATTTAATTTAACTATTATGTTAGATCATACAAAACTTCTTATTCAGTGCATAAGTAACAAGCATATTACCAACCTTAAATCAGCGTAGAATTATTGCGTAGAATTATAATTCTATGCTAAAATATACATATAAACAGACAGTTTACATACATAAACTCATGAATAACAAATAAAAAAAGTTGCGTAGAATTATTTAGGGAGGAATTATCATGATTCAGAAGTTCGTGAATGAAGCATTGAAAGGAAAGTCAGTAACAACAGTTAAGACATACACTCATGCATTAAAACAATTTGAACAGTGGCTTGATGGAGCAGGAACAGACTTAGAAAGCTTTGCTCGTTCTGATGTCCAACAGTATATTGACTACATGGTTTCCCATAAGAAGTCTGCTGCAACTATTAATAAAGTATTTAATGCATTAAAGAAGTATTGCAAGTGGAGTAACAAGACAGAAGCAATAGAAGACATAAGTGTGGTAAAGCAACAAGACTTAAAGCAAGTAGCACCTAAGTCACTCGATAGAAACGAACGCAATCAACTCATACGTGAAGTGGATAGAGCAAACAACAAGCGAGACTCCGCTATTGTACTGCTTCTATTAAATACTGGATTACGTGTTAGTGAACTGGTGAATATAGATATCAATGATATATCCCTTACCGAAAGAAAAGGCACGGTTAAGATTATTGGAAAAGGAAATAAAGAACGTACAATGCCATTAAATGTAGAAACTAGGAGGGCTTTAACTAAGTATTTAGAAGAACGCAATGGAAATAGCCCAGCCTTATTCCTAAGTAATAGAGGTGAGCGCATTAGTGTTAGGAGTGTGCAACACTTAATAAATAAATATGGATTCAATGTACATCAACTGCGACATACTTTTATTACAGACCTTGTACGTGCAGGACATGATATAAGCATCATTCAATCCTTATCAGGTCATTCCAGTGCTGATATGATCCTTCGCTATTCAGCACCGACAGAAGAGGATAGAGAAAATGCAGTTGAACAATTATATAAGAATTGATACAAGACTATCGGTTATGATGGTCTTTTTTCATATTCTGATTTATATCGTTTCAAACTTCCTTCATTCGTAAAACAAATTAACTACCCCTTCACTATCTTTACGTTCATATCAATTCGTATATATTCGTTAACACCGTACAAGATGGTGACCACTCTTCTCCTTCATACTTGCATCTATTCCTTACTACAACAAATACTCTCTTTCTTACACTTATTTAACGTAAATTCATGCGAAATTACTATACATACGAAGTAATAGTGTTTTACAGATAAGAGGGATTCAGCAGCTTCTTATCTCCACTTAATTCAAATCGGCATAGAAATGAGCACTACAGTTTTAAAGTTTATCGTTTTAAACCCCTTGTTTCCCTGTATCAAACGGTACAGGGTTTTCTTTTGTCTATTTTTAAACGTAAGAAAAACAGGATGTACACTGTTACTTCTTACTTTATTTTTATTGTATTTATCACATCCATAAAAACAATATCCTCATTAATTTTAAGATGTTTTTTACTCGATACGATTACTCGGTAACACTCGATAAAAATTCCTCGAGCAATTACATCTTAACTAAATTTTAAAACGTAAGAATTACACACGATTCCTAAGTATTAATGGTTTATGGAATCACAAATATGGTAATTCGAAAGGAATGTTAATTATGGTTAAAAAGGTTTTTCACACATCTGATATGTCGTTAACTGCTGCATTATCAACAATTAAAGGAGCATCAATTGGTCATGTAACTGTAACTCAAAAGGAAGATGATGGTTATTTGGTTACATTTGAAGTGACATATGAAGAAAATTTACAACCTTCAATCGACAACATGATTGAGCTTTATAAAGCAAACACATTGCAGCTAAACGTTAGATCACTAAGTGCTCAATTAGCTTATTGTCGTTACTTATTTAACCTTAAAACAAGACAATACAACAATCAAATTTAACGGAGGTTCATCAATATGTCCAATCCACAAGAAGCTGCATTATATAAACGTATTACAGAATTAGAAAAAGAGTTAGCCGTTGAAAAAGCTATACAAAAGGAATTTCTTACAAATTGCCAAGCAAGACAAGAATTTCTCGCAAAACAATTCAACAAATTAAGTACGGCTAAAAACGTACAAAAAGATGAAAGTGAGGTGAAGAATTGATGACTCAATCTCGATTAGTACATTTAGTTGATCAACAAACTGGTGAAGTATTAGGTGAGGATATTATTAATCCCCAATCACAAGTAATATCTGAAAATCAGAGACAGGCATATAAGAACAAATTAGAAAAAGAAAGAGATAACCGTCATTTCAGTTTTGCGGATATGGAGAATATTAAAGAAGTGATTTCTAAATTAACAAATGTTCACCTTGGATATTTATTACAATTACAGTGTCATATGGAATTCGGAACAGGTTTTTTAATTGGAAAGGATGGGGCGGTTATGACTAAGAAAGTAGATATTGAGCGTACATTAGGTATTACAAATAGTACTAATAAACGTTTATATAAAGCACTTGAAAGTAATGAAATTTTGGAAGAGGTTAAAGGTGGATACCGTATTAATCCTACTTATCACTTTAGGGGACAAGCTCAAGAACAAAAGATAATCAAACTATTTACTACAACATTAAAGCAGCTATGCACAATCTTAAAACCTGCTGAAATTGGATTCTTATATAAGTTACTTCCATATGTGCATTACGAAACTAACATGATTTGTATTAATCCTCATGAAATTGATTCTAAGGAAATTAAGTACCTTAATATAGAAGCAATCGCACAAGTTACTGAAATCCATCAAAAGAAAATATCTACTCTCCTTAGAGGTTTAAGAAAAGGTGGAATAATTGCAGAAACGATACTGGAAGATAAACGCCATACTTTCATCACATTAAATCCATATATCTTTTATAGAAAAAGTGGTCAACCTGATAATACGTTAAGAGGTATGTTTGCTGCTTCACCATATGCTCCAAAAAAATAGGTAACTTTTTTGACCCTTTTTTGCTCGAATGGGTAACTTTTTTGACCTGTTTCAAATCACGCTTAATCCATTGTGACAGTAAGGCTGAACACTGTTTTGGGCGTTGATTACTTCTTTATCTTTGATACAAGTTAACTTTATATACAGTTTAATAATTCACAAGTTTAATATAGGTAAGAATTACCTTGTGCATATATTCCTTGTTATATGTCCTCAATTGCCGGACGGCTTAGTACTTCACTTTCGCTCGTACATTCATTCTATAAATTAAGGAGGTAGCAAAAAATTATGAAAAAGAAATACATGAATCGCAAAGAATTTATTCAGCATATTAGTATTTTAACTTTAGGATACTATGCATATAAAAATGAACCAATTTCATTTCCACAAGTTGCTGAATATCTAAATACAACTACTGATAACTTACGATTAAAGAAACAAGATACTGATCTAATGAGTCAATTATCTAAATGTGGAATTGTTGTAGAACGTATTAATAATACGAATCATTTTGTAATAACGAATAATTGAACAAAGTAATGCCCTTACCGAATGGATAGCAGGGGGAATCGACTAATACACCCTCAAAAACCTTTTCTCTTTGGATAGGGCTAATCAAAAGTTAAATAAAGGATGGTATTAATATGAACAAAGATAATTTATTTTCAAATTTTGAACGTTATGAAGCAAGCAATAGTAATCCATTGTCATTTTTAACAGAAGAAGAAAATAAAAAAGAAACCGCTGCAAAAGAATTAAATAACAGTGATAACCCTTTAGCTTTCTTAAATGATTATGAAACTGCTAAAGATAAAACTTATAAAGGTAATCCGTTACTTTTCTTAGAAAAAGCAAATAACCTTGAAGAAGAAATACTAAATAGTTATAAATATTATGGTCTTGTTGAAGCCCTACGTAAATATCACAAGGGAACTGAGTTAGAACAAGATGAATTAAAACTTATACTTGATTTTGTAGCACAATTTCCAAACAAAAAATTAGAAGACTTGGAGGATTAATATCATGAATAATTTTACAACTAAAGAAGTTAAAATGTTAAAAATGCTTTACGGAAATGACTTTGAATTATATGGCACTTCAAATTCCCCTTCAGACTTTACAAGAATGGACATTCCAACAATTGCAAAAGCATTGTCCATTTATGTTAAAGAATATTATAAATACGCTAATTATCCAGCAGAGTTTACTGGTTCTGTTTCTGATCTGCGCCATTTTGTAAGAGATGCAAAATTAGATATATACAAGTTTTATAACCTCTTTGAATCACCTACTAAAACGGACAAGTTGGCAAATGAATTAAAGAAAAATAATATTAAACTAGCCTATAGAGGTGGAAAGATAAAGTTAGAAGAATTTTAAAGGGTGTCCTCAATTTAGAGGATGCTTTTTTACTTATTAAGAGGGTTTTAAGGAGTTATTAAATAGCATTGTTAAGTACGGATTAAGAGCATCATAACAAGCTTATATAAGGTTATTAAGTACTTTATAACCTTATATAAGCTTACCTAGAACTTTCGAACCACTATTACATTCGCTCATACGAAAGTTTATGCTTAGTGTATTACAATTATGCTAAACCACTAATTCTCCAAAATGGGAGTATGGAATTTCTCTCCCATGCAATCAATAAATCTAAAAAAGATAGGCGATTTCACCTATCCCTTCTCTTACTTTGCTAAGTCTTTTAAAGATGCATTCGCTTCTTCTGATTTATCAATCGCTTCTTTCATTAAATCAGCGATTTCAGATATCTTTTCCTTATCATAAGATTTAGCGTTATTGATATAGTTTGTTAGAAGTTCCATTGCTTCTTCATCTAATTTAAACGCATCAACATACGTATCATGAAAATCTTCTAGTTTTTTCGGCACTTTTTTATAACTTAAAAAGTGTGAAGCTGCTTTTTTAGAAACCTTTATATGTTCTTTGACCTCTTGCTTCCAAGTACTATCGTTTAATTTATTAGGATTATCAACTACATTTCCCATTAAATCAAATATTTTAGATTTTGTATTCTGAAAATCCAAAGTATCTTTTGCTACATAGTTAATGTACTTTTTTTCGTCCTTTGAAAGATCTTCTGTACCACTAAATTGAATTAATTCTTCATTAGTATTCGAGCTTGTTTCTTCTGTTCCCCCCTCTTGAACAGAACAGCTTGTGAACACCGCAGTCAATAAAATCCCTACTGTTAAAGTTGCTAATTGTTTTTTCATTATTTATCATCCCCTCGTAATATAAATACCCTTTATGGCTAATAATAACCTTTTATTTTAATTTTAAATTTTGCTCTTTAATCCATCTTTCTGCTCTCGCAACCGGATCATCAATCATATATGAATCAGTTAACATTTGTTTCAACTTTTCTTCCATGCGGTTAAATTCATCAATGTACATCATTTTAAATTTCAATGCTTCGTTACCAGTGAATCCCATCGCTAAAAGTGTGAAACCGTCTTTAGTTAAGTTGTATTTCTTGTATTGTCTTGCGCGTTCGTTAATGTAAGTTGACTGCTCAAAATTGAGCGGTGAAACAATTCCTGTTTCTAAAAGGTTTTCAATGTCTCTTGTTACGTTTTTATGTTCTTTCCCAAATACTTCAGCCACCATTAAACTATCTGTTACTACCTCATTGTTTTCAATAAATACGATATTATTTGTCATTTACGAGACTGCATTAACACTTCATGCAATCCATCTTCAGTTAAGAACCACATTTCACGATTTTGACCTGATGCATATATTGTATGCGTCAGCTTTTCGTCTTCATCTACAGTTTTTAATAATTGCCCTGTTCTTCCATCGTAATCAATCCAATCAGCTACGTCTTTAGCTAAGAAGAACGGTTCTTCCTTTGTTCCCCCTTTTCTATTTGGTGAGGGATTGTATAAGATTAATAACTTAACTTGCAAATATATGTTGACGTTCATTGGAGGATTTTTATCATGGGATGAGGGTACAGGAAAACGGCTAGGGCATAGAATGACTACCTTACATTGCAAAAACAAGAAAGTTAATGCAGCATAAAGCAGACGTTCATTGTTATTTTTATCATGGTCTATCGGGTTAAGGATTCCGTATAGTAACACCTTGTTTGAACGTTAGATTTTCACCTACAACGAATTTTTAACATGTTATGCTTGTCCAACATGCTGAAAGATATAGGGAAGGAATTGTACTACTGACATTATCCTTTATTACCCGTAACCTAATATTTCTTTCTTATTCGTTGCTACCTGTACCTTAATACACCAAGCAACCTTACCAAACCGTTTATGGACGTTCTCTCCTAGACTTCTAACAACGCAAACAAGGAAACGTTATATGTTAGAACGCTTAATTTTATGACAGTGGCTTAGCTAACCTGTTCAAGTGTTTATTCGTGGTGTTAGGTCATTCCCACGTTCGGAAATCCCTTTACATATTCCTAAAAAAGACAATAGGAAATTAAACCTTTGCATTATACTTTTTAAAAATTTATAATGAAGGTGTTAGATGTACGGAATATCCGTTATTTAATTTTTGCTATTACATATTTAAACTCGGTCACCTATTGCAGTAGGTGGCTTTTTTCTTTTTATTTGTATCTATTTAGCATCTTTAAAGGTGAAAATTCTTTATGTTTCTCTTTCACATCATTACTAAATAAATTGACATATGTTCTAACCATATCCATCGTGGTGTGTCCAAGTATCTGTTGTAGTTCAAATATCCCTGCTCCATTTTGAACACTTAATTTAGCGAATGTATGCCTAAACGTATGGGGGCTGCAACGAACATCTTTTATCTTCACCATTTCTCCATACTTGCTAATTCGATTTTGTAATTGTCTTTTTGTCATTGGTCGATTATCAATTGAAGTAAATAAAGCATCTGTTTCCATTGACCCGCGAACTGTTACATACTTTCTTAATACTTCTTTCATATAAGATTGAATTGGTACTAATCTTTCTTTATATCCTTTTGTATTACGAATATGAACAAATGAATCTTCCCATTTAATATCAGTAATTGTTATTCCAACAAGTTCGTTCGCTCTTACACCTGTTTCTAAAAGTAATAACATTACCGTATAATCACGAAAGCCTATAAATGTAGTTAAATTAGGCTGCTTTAATAACGTTTTTATTTGTTCTTTGCTAAATGTAGGTATAGCTTGTCTTCTGACACGCAAGAATTTAACGTCTTTCATTGGATTAGATTTAATATATCTTTCAGTATGGAGAAAGTTAAAAAACGCTCTAATCGCTCCTAAACGTGTATTAATCGTAACTGGTTTTCTTTGTAGAACCTCTTTCATATGGAAAATAACATTCTTCTTAATTACTTCACTGGTAATTTCAGTTGGATTTGTGGATACAGATTGATCCATGAGAAGTTTGTAAAACGTAGTTAACTCACTCCTATAATATCGAATGGTATGGTCACGTAAATTACGTAACTCACAATCATTAAGGAATAAGTGTAGAGCGGTTTTATAGTCCAGTACATCTAATTGTACAGAATCGTGAATTACTGCTAATTCTTTAACATTTAAATCATTATTACGTCTTTTCATAACAACCTTTTACCTCCCTTTGGTACATGATTCAGTACGCTTATTTAACAAGGAGATAATCGTATGCAATAAACTTTTAAGAACACGAAAAAACGGCTCCTACTGAACGTAAGAGCCGTTTAAATCAACGTTACATGATACCGATGGTCGGGGTCGAACCGACACTCCCGAAGGAACACGATTTTGAGTCGGTTTTTTCCGTTATATCATTAGTTATTATCATTTTTTTACAGTCATATTAAGTAATTCTACAGTTAATTGTAGGGTGTTACAGTTAGCCTGTTCACACGACTACTATATACTTTACAGTATAATTCTAGCAGACTAGATTTTCAATAAGTTTTTCTACTTTTCTTTTATATAATCATTATTATCTCTATACACCTGTTTCTAATGTAAGTTGGTAAGTATTAGAGGCTTTCCCCTGTCCCACTGTAACAGACAGTATACCCTGTTCTTTCAGTCCTTTTATTGCCTTTGATGTTGTATTACGATTAGCCCGTAAATAATCCTGTAACTGGTTATACGATAACTTCACGGGTGCTTTATCAGCTTCTAATTCTTTCATAATATATAGTAACAATAGTTCTGTTTTATCTAAGTTAGTACGTTTGAATAATGCCAATGTTAGCCTCTTCCCTTGTTCTGTCATTTAACACTCATACTAATGGTGCCTTACATTTCATATAGTACATATTAATTACTATAAAAACACCAAAAACTTCCTCTTAACTGATAATATATTAAAAAGACTTATGCGTAATTCACATAAGTCTTACTTTTGTTACTCATAATTGATTATTCTTCGTCTTCGAAATCACGTAGGATAGAATACCCCATATTAAAGAAGGGCTGTTTTTAATGCTTCCTCAAGCATTGTATTGAAATCATTATATGTTTTCATCACTGTGCCAGATGGTTTATCAAGTTCTAAGTAAGTACCGTCAGATAAGTTTTTACAAAACCACGCAATACTTGAATCTCCAAAGAAAAGATACTCTTTTTGAAATTCATTTTCATACCAAATCTCATTCGTTTCTATAAATCCACAAATCGGTTCGTTTCTTTCTGTATCTAGTAAAGAAGAGTCAACTCCATAAATAACTAGTCCACCAAAATCTAAACCGTTTACGTTTTTAAGAAACTCCTCAAATTCAATCGGTAAATCAACATTAAATTTCTCTTTCACGTGTTCTCTTAATCTATGAACTTCAGTATCTGTTGCTGGTGTGTTCAAATTAAAGTTAACACTTTTCAGTATATCTCCAATTTCTAAAACTAGATTTTTCCACATATAAAAACCTCTTTCTAAGTGTATTTATTCCCCTTTAGGGTAGATATTATATTTGGGTATAGGCCAGCTTATGTCTGCACTATCTCCATCTTGTAAGTGTCTAGTTAATGTACGTTGTGTATTAGTTATAGCTTTATGATATGGATGATTTTGTATTAAAGTTAAATTTTCAAATGCATTTGTTCCTCCATCGTCTAAAGGGAGATTATGATGTACTTGCCATCCAACTGGAGGTCTTCCTTGTTTCATTAATTCTATATTGCCATCTGTTATTCCCGCTTCCTTAAGTTCAGTAAGCTTAACAGGGTCATTTACCAAGGATTTAAGAAACTCTTGTCTTACCTTGCTATCAAAAGTTTTCCTAAGTTGTTCAGCTTCTTCTCTCGGTCTCTTAGTATAAGTAATATCTTCAACTTTAACATCCTCAAGAAGTACGTCTTTTCCATACAATTTACCAACAAAAACATCTCCATCTGTGGTACTTTTAGTATATTGATAAGGAGATAACTTATTGTTAGCCTCTTGATAAGCATCAACAAAGCTAGATTTTAAAGAACTTCCATCAATACCTGCAAATGAAAATTGATTTCCAAAATTAAAGTTATTTAACGTATATAAGGCATTTCTATATGCGGCAGAATTATTTATGAACGACTTTCCTTTTGCTAAGTTGGCAACAATCGCTACTTTCCCTGCTTGCCCTGCTTTACTAAGACCTTTATCACCAATAAAACCTGTTAATATTGATGCTACACCATAGGCAGCGTAATGCATTCTGCTTTCCATATCTCCATTCCAAAATTTATTTACAAATGAATCAGAGAATGTGTTCCACATTGCAGGAAAGGTTTCCTTGTAGTTTACAATTGCATCACGCATATTTTCCCACGTTTCTGCATCACCCAATGCTTTAAGTCCTTCCCATGCATCTGTGACAGCATCTTCTACACCAGTAGAAATACCAGTCCATGCGTCATTTAAATCTTTTTTCTCTTCTTCCCAAGCTTTCTCGAAGTCAGATTTTGGCGGAAGCTTACCGCACATTTCACCTTCTTCAATTGAATTGGCAGCCTGACGTGCCCTCTCTTCTTCTATCGCTTGAATAGAAGTTGTCCACTCCATATTCAATCCCTGTGTACTAAATGTACCACTAGCAGGACTAAAACCTTTCCCACTTTGGACTTCAGCAAGACCCGTCGCAATGTTAGCTGCTAGTTGGAGTGCTGTATCATAATTACTACTAGAAGTATAATTGAATTCATGTAGATGTTCTAACTTTTCTTGCAGTTTCCGTTTCATCATATCAAAAATACCCATCATCGCTTGCATAGCTGGAAGGACATTACTAATCCCTTCAACACCAGCTTTCATTCGGTCAATCCCTTGGATTTGTTCTAATATTTCTTGTTCAATGACATCTGTCGAAGCCACCTTGGATTGAAATTGACTTGGAAAGGCATCATTCTGACGAATTAATTCTTCACACAAGTAAATGATTCCTTGTGCTAAAGGACGAAATGTCTGTGCAAAGTAGGCTTTCGCACTATCGTAAGTTTGCCCCTGCAAAACAGTATCACCTGTAAAAGCATCAATCGAATTGATAGCTTCTTCCATACCTTGAATGATAGCGGTACATACAGCGTTCATGGTTTGAGTTTGGCTTTGTACTTCTCCTAAATACATATTTAAACTCATGCATTGACCTCCCTTGCTAATTGTTGGTGATGATAGGAAAGGTCATTTTCTAAATCACTAAGGTCTCGTCTTTCTTTAAGCAACGTTTCTTTTTGATTTTCCAATTCAAATGTGAGTTTTCGTTCCATTTGTTGTGCATCTTGACGCATATTCATAAAAAACAATGACATTTCTCTATCTCTATGCCAAGTTCCTAAAATA
>NZ_PCOH01000020.1:0-115198 GCF_002976445.1 Bacillus sp. MYb56 | reverse complement strand
ACATGCCTGCCTGTCACGCAGGAGATCGCCGGTTCGACCCCGGTCGGGACCGCCACTTTTGTTTATACCACCATTAGTGGTTTTATATATAGTTTTGGCTCGGTAGCTCAGTCGGTAGAGCAGAGGACTGAAAATCCTCGTGTCGGCGGTTCGATTCCGTCCCGAGCCACTCTCAGGATATTAAGTGGGCCCACTTAATATCCTTTTTATTTTGTCCAGTTTTACAAATGTGGGTAGTTATTTTACAATAGAATGAGGAGCCTCTAGCAGTTGAAGCTAGAGGTTTTTCTATAGATCGTATAGGATTCCGTGTAAAAGTGGATGATACATGAGTCTATGAGAATAGAGGAGAAATACTTAGGCTAAGATTGTTGTCATATAGGAACATACTATAGAAACACCAATATGTTTGAGGATTATTGATCATATTTTTATAAGGAGGAAATAGACGATGATGGGAAAGAAAATTTTAGTAGTTGATGATGAAAAACCAATTGCGGATATTTTGAAGTTCAACCTAGAAAAAGAAGGTTTTGAAATTGTAATGGCGCATGATGGTGATGAGGCGATTGAAAAAGCAAATGAAGAACAGCCAGATATGGTTTTATTAGATATTATGTTACCGGGAAAAGACGGTTTAGAGGTATGTCGTGAAATACGTAAAAGCTCAGAAATGCCAATTATTATGCTTACAGCAAAAGACTCTGAAATTGATAAAGTATTAGGGCTTGAGCTTGGGGCAGATGATTATGTAACGAAGCCATTTAGTACGAGGGAGTTACTTGCTCGTGTGAAAGCGAATTTACGTCGCCATCAGCAGGGTGGTGCTGCAGAGAAAGAAGAAAATACCGAAATGGTTATTGGACCAATCGTTATCAATTCGAACGCTTATAGTGTAACAAAGCGTGAAGAAAGCATTGAGCTTACACATCGTGAATTTGAATTACTACATTATTTAGCGAAGCATTTAGGTCAAGTTATGACTCGTGAACATTTATTACAAACAGTTTGGGGTTATGATTATTTTGGAGATGTACGTACAGTAGACGTAACAGTACGTCGTTTACGCGAAAAAATTGAAGATAATCCAAGTCATCCTACTTTAATTGTAACTAGACGTGGGGTAGGGTATTACTTGCGTGACCCAGAACAGGAATAGTTTATGAAGAAAGTTGGTTTTTTTCAATCTATTCATTTAAAATTTGTGCTCATATATATGCTGTTAATATTAATAGCAATGCAAGTAATTGGTGTATATTTCGTCAGGGAATTAGAAAAAAGCCTTGTAAAAGGCTTTCAAGATTCCTTAACGCAGCAAACAAATCTACTTTCTTATAACCTGAAGCAAGAGTTTGTAAAAGAACGTCCTAAAACAGAATCAGTAGATAAAGCTATTAATGATTCGATTCAAAAATTCGCATCAGATCGTAAGAAAGATATTCAAGAAGTAAGTGTAATTGATTCTACTAAAAAATTAATGGCAATTTCAGACGGGTCTAAGCAAAATAAGGTAGGAAGAACGTCAGCAGATACAGCTGTACAACGGGTAATGGTACAAAAGAAACCAGAGTCAAAGATTGAGAAAGATGGAAATACAGGTCATCGAGTTCAAGTTATGATTACCCCTATTCTAAAAGAGCCAGGCGGAGAGGTACTTGGTGTCATTCATATCGTTGCATCTATGGAAGATGTGTATAAACAAATGAAGGACATCAACCAAATTTTCGCAACGGGGACAGTAATTGCTTTATTAGTAACAGCTGTACTTGGAATTTTATTGGCTCAAACAATTACGAGACCAATTTCAGATATGCGAAGACAAGCAATTGAAATGGCGAAAGGAAATTATTCGCGAAAAGTAAAGGTGCATAGTCACGATGAGATTGGACAATTAGCATTATCTTTTAACAATTTATCTAAAAAATTACAACAAGCTCGTTCCTCCACAGAAAGTGAAAGACGAAAATTATCATCCGTTTTATCACATATGACAGATGGAGTAATTGCTACTGATCGAAAAGGGGATATCATTTTATTAAATGATCCTGCGGAAAAGATGTTAAATGTTTCGCGTGAAACGGCGCTAGATCAATCAGTGTTAGAAGTGCTAGGAATACAAGAAGAATTTACACTGGATCATTTATATGAAGAGCCGGATTCAGTTTTATTAGATTTTAGTACGAGAAATGAACCATATATTTTACGTGCTAGTTTCTCTGTTATTCAAAAAGAAACAGGGAAGGCAAATGGTTTAATTGCTGTATTATATGATGTAACAGAGCAGGAGCGGATAGAACAAGAGCGCCGTGAGTTTGTTGCGAACGTATCTCATGAGTTAAGAACGCCGTTAACAACGATGCGCAGTTACTTAGAAGCACTTACTGATGGAGCATGGCAAGATCCCAATATTGCACCGCAATTTTTAACAGTTACACAAGAAGAAACGGAAAGAATGATCAGGCTTGTAAATGCATTGTTACAACTATCTAAACTAGATAGTACAGAACATCGCTTAATGAAGGAATGGGTTGACTTTACTGATTTCTTTAATAACGTTATCGATCGTTTTGAAATGTCTAAAGAGCAAAATGTAAGCTTCAAACGATCTTTCTCTAAAAAATCTCGATTTATTGATATGGATACAGACAAAATTACACAAGTTTTATATAACATTATTTCCAATGCACTAAAATATTCGCCAGAAGGTGGTACAGTAACATATCGCCTACGTGACCGCGGGGAGTTATTAGAGATTAGTGTGAGTGATCAAGGAATGGGAATTCCGAAAGAAAATGTAGATAAAATATTTGAACGTTTTTATCGTGTAGATAAAGCGCGTTCGAGACAAATGGGTGGTACAGGTCTTGGGTTAGCCATTGCGAAAGAAATGATTGAGGCACATGGCGGCTCGGTTTGGGCGAAAAGTGAGGAAGGAAAAGGGACAACTATTTATTTCACATTGCCAATGGCGACAGATGAAGAGGACGATTGGGAATGAGTATGGAAAACTTTAAAACGATAGTTCTAATTAATTTGGTTGTCATTAGTCTATTTCTTACTTTTAACTTGTGGACATATGTTCCTGATTCTACTTCTATGCAAAATACAAAGTTCGTTCAAGGTAACGAAGAGATAAATACGATAAAGATTTCGGAGGTTGTTCGCCCATCCTCTGTCGTTATTCATAAAGAGAAAAATCATTATGTAAGCGAAAAGAAGGAAAATATGGATTCGATTTATAAAATTCTTGAAAACGGAGAATTACATAATTTCGAGGAAATAACGGGGACAGTCCCTAAAGGTGATTTTCTGTCTTATGTACACGGAGAAGAAAAAATTGAATTTGTTTTTCCTACAAATATCCCGTTAGATACGATTAAAAATATGTTTAATATTAAAGATAAAAACATAGAAAGTAACAGAAGTTTTAATCGTATTATAATTGATCCTTCTAGAAGTAAGGATCAAGAAATTAAAGTTAGCTTTGTTTCCTATGATACTCCTCATAAAATATATCAAGCAACATTAAGTGGTGCTTATATAAAGGATATTATAAATGCTCAAAATCAACTTATAACAGTAGCAAGACCATATTTTGAGTATCAAATAAATGATACAAAAAAACTTTTTTTACCAGAGGGAATTACGGCCTTAAGTAAGGCAGAGTATATTACAGCTAAACTAGAAGTGGATCCATTTAAAAATGCTTTATTTAGTGATCCACGTTATTTAAGTCCTATTTCTGAGAAAACAAAGGAAACATTTACAGATGGCATCCGTTCTATGGAAATTGATAAGTCAGATGCAATGTTGAAATATAAAAATTCCGCTGTACATGGTGATAAATCTACGGATAATGCGGTAATTTTACAAAAAAGTTTTGACTTTGTAAGTGGGCATAGTGGGTCCTTGAAGTCCTATCGTTTTGATTATATTAATGGGAGGAAAACTTCATTCCGTTTATATGAGGATGGTTTGCCTGTATTTAATGCAAATGGAATAGCGGAATTAAAACAAGTATGGGGTTCAGGTGAAATTATGCAGTATGAAAGACCCTTTTTTGAGTTCAGTATTACTTTGCCTAGTAAACAACAAACAACTTCTCTCGCATCAGGTCGTACAGTGATGACATCACTAGAGAATAATCCAGAAATTGATAAAAAATCAATTCAGGATGTTGGTATTGGTTATAAAATGTCATTGGAACCGTCCATCAGTGATGTGAGAATCGCTGTCTTACAGCCGATATGGTATGTAAAATGTGAAGAAGATGGTAAGCAACAAATATATGAGTGGAGTGAGGGGGGACTAAATGGATTGGGATCGAATTAAGACCATATTTATTGTGACCTTTTTTGTTTTAGACCTCTTTCTTATCTTTCAGTTCATTCAAAAGCAAGATAGTAATCAATTAGAACTTGTGACGGAAACGAAAATCGATCAACAATTAAAAGCTGAAAAAATTACTATGGGAAATTTTCCTAAAGAACCGAAAAAAGAGTCATTTATAATGGCGAAAAATAAGGGTTTCAAAGAAGAAGATGTGGAATCTTTAAAAAATCAGACAGCGCATGTGCAAGACGAATATCAAATAGAGGGTAAATTAAAAGAGCCTTTTTTAAATACAAAATCATTGTCAAAAGATAAGTATAATGAGTTTTTGAAAAATTATGTGCTGGATGGACAAAAATATGAGTTTGGAGCAATAAAGGACTCAAAAATTTACTTCTTTCAAAAGTATAAAGATAAACCAATCTTCTACAATAATCGTGCGATGATTGTTGTAGATTTAAATGAAAAAAATGAGCTTATTTCGTATACACAAACAATGTTAACGGATTTGAAGGAAATGGGCGAAAGCGAAAAGACGAAAGAACAAGAAATTATTACTGCTCAAACAGCTTTAGAAAATATATATTTGAAAAATAAAATTGCAGAAAATACGCACGTGAAAGAGGCGCAGATTGGATATGCGACTCTTGCGGAGTCTTCTTCTAATATACAAGTGCTTGCTCCAACATGGAACTTAAAGACAGAACAAAAAAAGGATTTTTTTGTGAATGCAATTGAAGGACAAGTTATGGAATTAGGGGAAACTCAAGTGCCGGAAGAACATAATGGAGTGAGAAAGAATGAGCATGCATTTTAGTGTACTTGCAAGTGGAAGTACAGGGAATATGCTATATGTAGGAACAGATGAAAAAAAACTGCTTGTCGATGCAGGTTTAAGTGGTAAAGCGACAGAGGCTTTATTTAAACAAGCTGAACTGAATATAAATGACATATCAGGTATTCTTGTAACACATGAGCATAGTGATCACATTAAAGGATTAGGTGTATTGGCGCGTAAATATGATTTACCTGTTTATGCGAACGAGAAAACATGGAATGCAATGGAACATTTAATAGGTAATATCCCAACTGATCAAAAATTCATTTTCTCAATAGGAGACGTGAAAACATTTGGGGATATTGAAGTTGAATCATTTGGTGTTTCTCATGATGCGGCGGAACCGATGTTTTACGCTTTTCATAACAATAATAGAAAGTTAGCTCTTATTACAGATACGGGCTACGTAAGTGACCGTATGAAAGGTGTTATTAAGGGAGCAAATGCTTTCGTGTTTGAAAGCAATCATGATGTGGAAATGCTTCGTATGGGACGCTATCCATGGAGCATTAAGCGACGTATTTTAAGCGACGTTGGCCACGTTTGTAATGAGGACGCTGCATTAGCGATGGCTGATGTTATTACAGATGAGACAAAACACATTTATTTAGCACATTTAAGCTTAGATAATAACATGAAAGAATTAGCGCGTATGTCTGTATCACAAGTATTAGAAGAAAAAGGTTTTGGGGTTGGAGAATCCTTTGAAATACATGATACAGATCAAAAAGTGCCTACGAAAATTCAATACGTATAATTCTTCATTTTAGTAAACAATAAAGGTGAATATAGTTGTTTTCAGGAAGATAGGTGAACAAATATGTCCTTTATTGATGAAGAAAAATATCGTATTAAACGTGCAGGCAAAAAGAAACATAAAGGTATTGTCATTTCTAGCATAGCGGGGACAATTGTAGGGGCTTCATTATTTGCATTTGGAGCTCCTTTATTTTCAAATCATGCAGGTAAGCTTCCGCAAGCTGAAGCAAGTGAAAAAAATATGGCTGAAGCTCAAAGTGGAAATGTTCCTGTTAAACAGATTAGCTTTGTAGACGCTGTGGATCGTGCTTCAGAGGCTGTTGTTGGTGTTATTAATATTCAACGAGACAATTTTTCGGAGGCTGATTCGGAAGCTGGTACAGGCTCTGGTGTGATTTATAAGAGAACAGATGGACATGCGTATATTGTAACGAATAACCACGTTGTTGCTGGGGCGAATCGTATTGAAGTGAGCTTAAGTGACGGTAAGAAAATTCCAGGTAAAGTATTAGGAACCGATGTAGTCACTGACTTAGCTGTACTAGAAATAGATGCGAAGCATGTGAAGAAAGTGATTGAAATTGGCGACTCTAATACCGTTCGTAGAGGAGAACCAGTTATTGCGATTGGAAATCCACTGGGGTTACAATTTTCCGGAACTGTCACACAAGGTATTATTTCGGCTAATGAGCGTATTGTTCCTGTAGATTTAGATCAAGATGGACATTACGATTGGCAAGTAGAAGTATTGCAAACAGATGCGGCAATTAATCCAGGTAATAGTGGTGGAGCGCTTGTAAATGTAGCGGGACAATTAATAGGTATTAACTCAATGAAAATTGCAGCAAAAGAAGTAGAAGGAATTGGATTAGCTATTCCAGTTACGAGAGCTGTTCCTATTATGAATGAACTAGAAAAGTACGGTAAAGTAAGAAGACCTTACGTTGGGATTGAACTAAGATCATTAAATGAGATTCCGAGTTACTATTGGTCAAAAACATTACACTTACCAGGTAACGTAACAGAAGGAGTCTGCATTTTAGATGTGAAAAGTCCTTCGCCAGGTACGGATGCGGGTCTTAGAGAACATGATGTTATTGTGGCGGTAGATGGAAAAGCGGTGCACGATATTATTGGGTTCCGCACGGCCTTATATAATAAAAAAATTAATGATAAAATGACTCTTACGTTTTATCGTGGTACAAAACGAGCGACAACAACGGTGAAATTAGGCATTCAAAAGTATTAAAAACAGGAGGGCCTACCTCCTGTTTTCTATTGTAGAAAAGTGAGGTGAGGGATATGAATTTACCTTGTTGTTTAGAACATGTTGAATTAGCATTAGATATCATTGTGGATGAGTGTGAAGTCGCACCGGTTATTAACAATGTGGATAACTCTGAAGAAGAGAAAAAAACATGTGAATTTTGTCAAAATGAGGCGACATATGTTGTATCGAACACAGATTCTCACACAATATGTGGGTAACATTTGTGGATATGTGGATAAGTCCTGTGGATAACGTGTTTGTAAGGTGGGGAATAAATGTGAATATCTCGATTATTTCAATCGGAAAATTAAAAGAAAAATACTTAAAACAAGGTATAGCAGAATACTTAAAACGATTATCTTCTTACGCAAAAGTAGAAGTAATTGAATTGCCAGATGAAAAGGCACCAGAAAATTTAAGTGCAGCAGAAATGTTAATTGTAAAAGAAAAAGAAGGTATTCGTATACTGGATAAAATTTCTGATGATACGCATGTCATTGCGTTAGCTATAGAAGGAAAACAAAAATCATCAGAAGAATTTGCGGTAAGTATAGATCGCCTTGCTACATATGGAAAGAGCAAGATCACATTTGTAATTGGTGGATCACTGGGGCTTAGTTCTGAAGTAATGAAGCGTTCAAACGAATCTCTTTCTTTTTCGAAGATGACATTACCACATCAATTAATGCGATTAGTATTGCTTGAGCAGGTGTATAGAGCGTTTCGGATTAATCGTGGTGAACCGTATCATAAATAAATTTTTCATTTGTATATAAAGAGTAAAAAAGACCATTGGACAAAAATCACCGATGGTCTTTTAAACATTAATAGATGGTATGTAGATTTCCTAAAATAAGTATGTTTCTATTTCTAAAAAAATATGCTGTAATATGAAGAGGGAAAAAGTATAAGTAGTCATAGAAGTGAGGAATTAAAGGTGAAGAAGTTTAAGAAGTTTTACTTGGAGATTACGAGTGTATGTAATCTTGCGTGCAGCTTTTGTCCGCCGACGGAAAGGCAGAAGCAATTCATTTCTGTAGAGGATTTTGCTAAAAGATTAGACCAAATTAAACCTCACACAGACTACATTTATTTGCACGTGAAGGGTGAGCCGTTGCTCCATCCGAAAATAGATCAACTATTAGATTTAAGCCATGAAAAAGGGTTTAAAGTTAATATTACAACGAACGGAACGTTAATTAATAAGAGAAGGCATAGACTGTTAAATAAGCCTGCGTTAAGACAAATGAATTTTTCACTGCACAGTTTTGATGGACACCCAGGTTCGCAAGATAAAGAGGGCTATGTAAGGAGTATACTTTCTTTCATTAGAGAGGCAACAAGTCAATCGGACTTAATCGTTTCACTAAGATTATGGAATTTAACTCAGGATAATAAAACAAATGCTGAAATCCAAAAAAATAGGGATTTATTATCTATAATTGAAAATGAGTTTGATCTATCTTATCAAATTGAAGAGAAGCTTACACCGGGAAAAGGTATAAAAATTGCGGAACGTGTCTTTATTAATCAGGACTATGAATTCCAGTGGCCGGCATTGCATGAAGAAGAGGATGATGGAAAAGGATTCTGTCATGGTCTTCGAAATCAGGCTGGAATCTTAGCGAACGGAACGGTTATTCCTTGTTGTCTAGATGGTGAGGGAATTATTAATCTTGGAAATATTAATAATGATTCATTCTCTAATATTATTGAAGGCGAAAGAGCGAACAATATTGTAGATGGATTTTCAAAAAGGGTTGCAGTAGAAGAACTATGTAGAAAGTGCGGATACCGCAAAAGATTTGGAAAGTAAATATAGAATAAGCCCTCATAAAGCGAGGGCTTATTTTTATTCTTGATAAGAACGTTCTAATTCATCAATTAAGGAACCGACGTAAGAAACGGCTTTACGGATTGCATCTGGTTTTGACATGTCTACTCCAGCGTGTTTCATTAATTCAAGTGGTTTCATTGTACCGCCTGCACGGAGTACATCAAGCCAGCGATCAACAGCAGGTTGTCCCTCTTCTTTAATCATTTGAGCTACAGCGGTAGAAGCAGTTAGTCCCGCAGAATATGTGTAAGAATATAAGCCCATATAATAGTGAGGTTGACGCATCCATGTTAAACCGGCGCCTTCATCAATTTCTACGGAATCTCCCCAGAATGTCGAAAGGACCTTCGTTTTTATTTCAGTTAAAGTTGTAGCTGTGAGTGCTTGCCCTTCTTCTGCTAGAGCGTATACTCTTCTTTGATATTCTCCCTCAAGTAGATGGGTAACGAAGTTGTGGTAATATGTGCCGAGTAGTTGCAGAATAACCCATCTGCGCATTCTCTTATCTTCAGTAGTCGCAAGTAAATGCTGGGCTAATAGTAATTCATTCATTGTTGATGGAGCTTCAACGAAGTACATAGATGGACGCACATTCATAATACGCTGATTTTTATTTGCTAAATAAAAATGACCAGCATGTCCAAATTCATGAGCTAATGTGAAACACCCGCGCATCGTACCCTGCCATGTAATTAAAATATAAGGGTGAGAACCGTATGGGCTAGAACAGAAGGCACCTGTTGATTTTCCTACGTTATCTGCAAGGTCTACCCATCTTTCTTTGAAGCCCTTTTCGATAATGGAACTATATTCATTTCCTAATACTTTTAAAGAATCTTGAATGAGTTTGCCAGCTTCTTCGTAAGTGATTGTTGGATTAAATTCAGGATCTAACGGTGCATGTAAGTCACAGAAAAGCATTTGATCAAGCCCTAATACATTCTTTTTTAAATCTGCAAAACGGCGCATATGAGGCGCTAATTCGTTATAAATAATATCTAGTTGGTTGTTATACATTTCAAGTGGAACTTTTTGAGGTTCTAAAAGCATATGGGTAACGGACTCGTACTTGCGCAAACGAGAAAGCGCCACTTGTTTTTTTACTTCAGTAGCATATGTTGTTGCAACTGTATTTTTATATCGTTTCAATGTGGAAACAAATGATGAATATGCTTTTTTACGTATATATGCGCTTGGAGAAAACTCATATTTGCTTTCGAATAATGCAAACGATACAGGCAAATCATTTCCCTGTTCATCTTGTATAGAAGGGAAATCCATATCGGCTAATTTAGTCATGCCGTAAATTTTGTAGGGTGAACTATGAACTTCGCCGAGTGCAGCAAGAGCTTCTTCTGTTTCAGGAGAGAGTGTGTGCTGCCTCTTTTTGAGTATCTCTAGTAATGATTTACGGAAAGGTTCAAGTTTTATTTCCTCAGTTAAATATTTTTCAATTGTTCCCTCCTCAAATGAGAGAATTTCGTTATGAATAAAGGATAGTGCGGTATGTACATTCGTTCCTAGAGCGGAAATTTTGGAAGAGTTCGCTTGAATAACTGAATCTGTACGATCAGCGGATTCTTTTAAATTTGCATATGCGCCGAGTTTTGTTAGCTTCATTAAAAGCTCTTCTTCTAAAAGTAGGCAATTTAATAAGGTAGCGGGGCTAGTGTGTAATTGTCCTTTAAATGCATCAAGTTTTTTTATATCGTCTGTTAATACACGTAATGCAGTTTCCCACTCTTTATCAGATTCGTATAAATCAGAAAGGTCCCATGTCAATTCAGTAGAGACTTCCGCGCGAATAAGGCGTTTCTCAATTACATTTTTCATTTGTTATATCCCCCTTATTATAAGTATCTAAAAACATGATACTAGAAAATTCAGTGAAATGAAAATATTTTACATTTTTATACATGAAAAAGAAGGACAAGCATAAAAAATGCTTGTCCTTCTAGTTAAATTTATAAATTAATATACTTTGTCACCGTTGAAAATAGAGTTTTTCACGACTACATAATCTACAGTACGAATTGCGTCTAATTTTGTTCCACCAGCGTAAGAGATAGAAGATTGAAGATCTTGTTCCATTTCGATTAAAGTGTCTTCTAAAGAACCTTTATGCTCAACGAACATTTTCTTACCTTCAACGTTTTTCTTCTCACCTTTTTGGAATTCAGAAGCTGAACCGAAGTACTCTTTATAAAGTTTGCCATCTTTTTCGATTGTTTCCCCTGGAGACTCTTCATGACCTGCGAATAGAGAACCGACCATAACCATAGTTGCTCCAAATCGAATTGATTTAGCTACGTCGCCATGTGTACGAATACCACCGTCAGCGATAATTGGCTTACTTGCAGCTTTTGCACACCAGCGAAGTGCAGCTAGCTGCCAACCGCCAGTTCCAAAGCCTGTTTTAATTTTAGTAATACAAACTTTACCAGGTCCAATGCCAACTTTTGTTGCATCAGCGCCAGCGTTTTCTAATTCTCTTACCGCTTCTGGAGTTCCAACGTTTCCAGCGATAACGAAGCTTTCTGGTAAATGTTTTTTAATATGTTGAATCATGTTGATCACAGCGTTAGAGTGACCATGTGCGATATCGATTGTAATGTATTCAGGTGAAAGTTGCTCAGCAGCTAATTGTTGTACGAATTCGTACTCGTCTTCTTTAACACCAACGCTGATTGAAGCAATTAATCCACGTGATTGCATATCTCTAATGAATGAAATTCGTTTCTCTGGTTGGAAACGATGCATGATATAGAAGTAATTATTTTCAGCTAAATAAGTTGCGATTCTTTCATCAATAATCGTTTGCATATTTGCAGGTACGACAGGTAATTTAAATTTATGTTTTCCTAAAGTGACAGTTGTATCACATTCAGATCGGCTATTTACAATGCATTTTGCAGGAATTAATTGAATATCTTCATAGTCAAATACGTTTTCCATCATTTACACCCCTAAAATACGAATATTTTATTTTTATTGATTGAAAATGTTCGTCCATAGGGTAATTTACATCATTTTCAGTAAGAAGTCAAAGATTTTCTTAACGTTTTTTTGAAAAGAAGCCAATACATTTTAAAAATAACGTTAAAAACGAATTTAAATAGATTTATTATGCATAATGTTCGTTTATAAAAAAGTAAGGAAAGTTGCGATAATTGCATAAGATTGTATGTATGCTTCTTATTTTGAGCGAGGGAGCTGGGGAAATACTATGAAAAAGTTAATACTAATAATAGGAATAACTTTGTTGGTTACTGCCGGATGTAGCAATAATGATGCATTTGATAAGGCAGAGAAACAAGGAGATTTAGCATTGGAAAATAAAGAATACGATAGAGCAGTCGTATCTTTTGAATTAGCGTTAAAAGAAAAGAAGGATGATCGGGAAATAAGGCTGAAGGTGAATCAAACAAATAAATAAAATGATTGAAGCATTACAGGAAAGTAATATAGACCGAGCAATTTCGTTATTGAGGGAAATTGAAAATGATTCTGCTAGTTCAGTTATATTAGCCAAACAAGCAAAAGAAAAACGAGAAGTTTTAGCTAATCAAAAAGATGAGGAAGAAAAATATAAGCAAATGCTAGTTAAAGTAGAGGAGTTGAAAAACGAGCAGAAGTTTGCGGATGTAAAAGAGCAACTTAACGTAATTATTAGGGAAACGAAAGGGAAAGAACAGTTTAAAATATATTATCAAAATGCGAATGAACAAATTATACAGAGTGTGCCGAGGGCAGTAGATGTAGATAAAACAAAAGATGAGAACCGTAAGGAAGAAAAAGTAATAGAAGAGAAGCCGAAGAAAGAAAGTGTTATTACCGGTCAGAAGGCAGAATAATATGGAATAATATTTTTAAAAAGTTTTTAAAATAGAAGATCCTTTTGTTTAGTCAGGCGAATCACGAATGATTCGCCTTTTTATGTGAGCTTTCAAGTATAATGAATAAGGTGATAATAAGGTATATGATGATTCATTGATAGAAAAAGCGAAAAAAGAAAATAATACAGAATAAAAAGAGGTTAATATATGAGTAAAAAAAGTTTTACCGATTATGCATTAAGTAAAGAAATTGTAAGAGCACTTACTGGTTTAGGATATGAACATCCAACGGAAGTGCAAGGAGAGGTTATTCCAGTTGCCTTGCAAAAGAAAGACCTTGTCGTGAAATCACAGACTGGAAGTGGAAAAACCGCTTCATTTGGCATACCACTTTGTGAAATGGTGGAGTGGGAAGAGAATAAGCCACAAGCTTTAGTTTTAACACCGACGAGAGAGCTTGCGGTGCAAGTAAAAGAAGATATTACGAATATAGGTCGTTTCAAAAGAATTAAGGCCGCTGCAGTTTATGGTAAATCTCCATTTGCACGTCAAAAATTAGAGTTAAAGCAAAAAACACATATTGTAGTTGGGACTCCTGGCCGTGTGTTAGATCATATTGAAAAAGGTACCCTTTCTTTAGAGTGTTTGAAGTATTTAGTTATTGATGAAGCGGATGAAATGCTGAATATGGGTTTTATCGATCAAGTAGAGGCAATTATTGACGAATTACCTAAAAAACGAATGACAATGCTATTTTCAGCAACACTTCCAAAAGATGTTGAAAAGTTATCTCGTACGTATATGGATTCGCCAACGCATATTGAAATTAAGGCTACCGGGATTACAACAGATAAAATTGAACATACACTTTTTGAGATGAGAGAAGAGGAGAAGCTTTCACTTCTTAAAGATGTAACAACGATTGAGAATCCAGATAGTTGTATTATTTTTTGCCGTACGCAAGAAAATGTAGATCACGTATTTCAGCAGTTAAAGCGGGTTAACTATCCTTGTGACAAAATACATGGTGGTATGGTACAAGAAGATCGTTTTGAAGTTATGGACGATTTTAGAAAAGGAAAGTTCCGTTATTTAGTAGCGACAGACGTAGCTGCTAGAGGAATTGATATTGATAATATTACACATGTTATTAACTATGATATTCCATTAGAAAAAGAAAGTTATGTACATCGTACGGGAAGAACGGGACGAGCTGGTAATAACGGGAAAGCTATTACATTCATGACGCCGTATGAAAATAGATTTTTAGAAGAGATTGAGGAGTACATTGGCTTTGAAATTCCAAAGGCACTTGCACCTTCAAAAGAAGAAGTTATGAAAGGGAAAGCAGTATTTGAGGAAAAGATACATGCTAAACCAATTATAAAGAAAGATAAAAATGCAGACCTAAACAAAGGAATTATGAAATTGTACTTTAATGGCGGGAAGAAAAAGAAAATTAGGGCGGTAGATTTCGTCGGTACAATTGCTAAAATTAAAGGTGTTACAGCAGAAGATATAGGAATTATTACAATACAAGACAATGTTTCTTACGTTGAAATATTAAATGGAAAAGGACCACTTGTTTTAAAAAATATGAAAAACACAACGATTAAAGGGAAACAATTAAAGGTTCATGAAGCAATTAAGTAAACAAAAAACTATCCACCTCTAACAGGTGGATAGTTTTTTTGTTTAAGTTTCTTTGAGGTCATCAACTAGTTTCTCTGCTAAACGTCTATACATATTACTCATAGTCACGAAGGATGTTAGTAATAAAAACTTTTCTAGCTTTGGATCTTCTAAGGAAGAAACCTCGTTTACTTCCTTAACACGGTTATTCACGTCTTGCTTAAAGCTTTCCACATTGGTGTCAGTAAGAGAAAGGTAATCTTTATATAGAGTATTTAATTCGAATGTATCGTCGTTTATTAACGGTGCATTTATATTTTCTAAGGAGCTTTTTATATCATTAATGGAAAGAGCTCCTTTTAATTGATAAATTAAGCTGATTAAAATCATATGTTCTTTTGAATACTTTTTATTTTTGATAGGGATGAATAATTTCCCTTTTGCGTAATTGTTAATCATTGTTTTTGTTAATACTTTTTCATCATCAGTTCTTGTTGTATCCGCATAAGTATTCTCAAATAGTTGGACAACTTGGTCTACATATAAGTCGACATTTGGGATATCCTCAAGTTTAATACTTTTTTCTAAATGTAATGATTCAAGTAATTTATTTATATTTTCCACGTAGAACCCCTCACTTTTATAACTTAGTGGAACTTAATGTTTAGTATATCTTTAAATATGGTATTACGAAACAAATGAATTGTAAATGTTGACCCGCAAGGATAATATGTATATAATTACATGTAGTTATGAAAACTACATGTAATTATATGAGGGGTGTTTATATGAATGTTTATGTAAGAGAACCGGTTAATGCATTTACTCACTTAGGAGGAGCTGTATTATCATTTATTGCATTATTAGCTATGCTTGTGAAAGTTTCTGTTAAGATGCCATCTGTTGCTGCAATTACAGCTGTTATTTTATTCGGTATCGGGATGATGGTCCTTTATATGGCATCAGCTGTGTATCATAGTGTCGTAGCCAGTGAACGTGTTATTTATTTCTTTAGGAAGCTAGATCATTCTATGATTTTCATATTAATTGCAGGTACATATGCACCCTTTTGCTTAATTACATTAAATTCGGCAAATGGTTTACTATTATTTTGTTTAGTTTATGCAACGGCAATTTGTGGTATTGCTTTTAAAATGTTTTGGTTTAATTGTCCAAGATGGTTATCGACAGCAATTTATCTTCTGATGGGTTGGTTAATTGTTCTATTCTTTGCACCGCTAGCTGAGAATCTAAGTACAGGAGGTATTATTTTCTTAGTACTTGGAGGCATTTTTTATACAATTGGTGGGTTTATTTACGGTGCGAAGCCAAAATGGTTGGAGTTTAAATATATGGGACACCATGAAATTTTTCATGTTTTTGTATTGTTAGGTAGTCTTGCGCATTTTCTAAGTGTATATTGTTACGTAATTTGATCAAAAAACGCCACGCGATGTCTGTTATGTGGCGTTTTTTTATTACCTGATTTGAATCGTGTATTGTACAAAAAATCATGGGATAAAATGTAAGTTTCTGTGTTCGCATAATAAACATATGATAAGAAATATGTGATATACTTTGAGAAGTTTATAATGAATGAAATATGGAGGACTATAATTATGGCAATACTTGTAACAGGTGGAGCAGGATATATTGGTAGTCATACATGCGTAGAATTACTAAAAAACGGTTACGAAATTATAGTAGTAGATAATCTTTCGAATAGCTCAGTAGAGTCTATAAATCGAGTGACAGAGATAACAGGAAAACAGTTTAAATTTTATAAAGAAGATATTTTAAATCGAGAAGCACTTGATACGATTTTTGAAGAAAATACAATTGAAGCTGTTATTCACTTTGCAGGCTTTAAGGCTGTAGGGGAATCAGTAGAAATTCCGTTAACGTATTATCATAACAACATTACAAGCACATTAGTGCTATGTGAAGTGATGCAGAAGCATAATGTGAAGAAGATGATCTTCAGTTCATCTGCAACAGTGTATGGTATCCCAGAAACATCACCAATTACGGAGGAGTTTCCATTAAGTGCAACGAATCCATATGGCCAAACGAAATTAATGATTGAACAAATTATGCGTGACGTAGCATTTGCGGATGCAGAATGGAGTATCGCATTACTTCGTTATTTCAACCCATTTGGTGCGCATGAAAGTGGACGTATTGGAGAAGATCCAAACGGAATTCCAAATAATTTAATGCCATATGTAACACAAGTAGCGGTAGGTAAGCTAAAGGAATTAAGTGTATTTGGAAATGACTATCCAACAAAAGATGGCACGGGTGTCCGTGATTATATTCATGTTGTAGACTTAGCAAATGGCCATGTAAAGGCGCTTGAAAAGGTACTTGGCACTACTGGGATAGATGCATACAATCTCGGTACAGGTACTGGTTATAGTGTGTTGGAAATGGTTGAAGCATTTGAAAAGGTTTCGGGCAAAGAAGTTCCTTATAAAATTACGGAGCGTCGACCTGGTGATGTGGCAGTATGTTTTGCAGATGCATCGAAAGCGAAGCGTGAATTAGGATGGGAAGCAAAACGCGGATTAGAAGAGATGTGTGCAGACTCTTGGAGATGGCAATCAAATAACAAAAATGGCTATCTAGAAGTTTAATAAATAAATAAAAATGACCTTTTGCGGGAGCAAAAGGTCATTTTTATTTATTTATTTCCATTAAGTTTATTAGCAAATTTAGTAAAGAAAGTTCGCCGTTTTATAGGAGTATTTGACTGACAAAACGTATAGTAATCAATATCTTTAATGTAAGTAAAGAGTCTAGAAATAGCATATAAGAATGTAATAGAAGATCCAAGTGCAAAACTAATACCGTAACCATTGAACCCAAATGGAAGTAGAAGAAGACTTAATAACAAATTTGCAGAAAAGAACAGGGCTGATGTTCGAAATGCCCCTTTACGATCTTCAAAATATAAGAGTAGTAACGTGATAACAAGGACCATCCCGTTTGCATAAGCACCAATTATAGTCAGCTGCAAAATAGAGTATTCAAGTGTTACGTTTCCAGATTGTGAACTAAACATCCATATTATAAAAATAATAAGTAAAGAAAAAATACCTTGATTACGAAGTATTCGTTCCATTTCTTGCTTTAGGACAAAGTTCATTGATTCTTTTAATTGTAAAATTGTATTTAATGTCGCCCCGTTGTTAACTGAACCGAAGAACTTCTTATACCGTTCATAAAATCTTGTTTCAATGGATACTACGAAGAAAATATAGGTTGGGATAATGCTTAAATAAGCCCAGAAAACAGATGTATCATAAATTTGATGATAAATAAACGTGTTTTCAATATTTCCTCGCCCTTCTCCGAACCAAATAACAAAGTTACATACCCAAATGCCAATATTGTAAAGTAAGCTTGACCAAAATAGTTCTGGATATTTATCTAAATAAGAAAGAAAGGTAAATTGTTCAGTAGCATCACTATTTGGAAACATTCGTACAATAACTATACTTAACCACACTAATGTAATGAAAGTCCCGATTGTAAAAGAAATTAAAAGTAATAGGGCCAATCCGTGTTCTATTCCAAGTGTTGGATGCCAGTAAGCGATAAGCGCAATTCCAGATAAGGAGAAAATGGAACCAATTAAAAATGCAAGAGCGATGGACTGATAATCTTTAGCTGCTGTTAAATAAATGGATTGAATCCAAATGATGTTTAAAGCTAAAAATAAAAATAGCATCACGATTTTATAATACAAGGCTAATGGCGTAAAAATTGCAAACAAAAGCCATAAGATAATAGCTAAAAAAAGTGTGATTTTCGTCATTCCTAAAAAGGAAGAAAATACTTTATCAGCTTTTTGCTCGTATAAAAGGTCGGCCACATATCTAGTTACGATGAGCTGCAAGGCACCATATATGATTTGAGAAAAAATGAAGCAGTATGAAATTGAAATTGTAAAAAGGCGCTGTTCCTCAATTGAAATAGAATGGAACAAACTTAAAATGTATCGAATAGCTGTTACTGCTAAAATAACGACTAACCAAGGACCAGCTGTAACAAATAATGAAAATCCGTACGCTTTTATTCTGGAAGAATAGTAGTCTTCTTGGAATAATTTTTGTAAACGAAATCCTATCCCTGCCATGTTTTTTTACCTCTTTCTAAGTAAAGCTTAAGATAACTATCAACGACACCTGATAATTGATAGTGCGCTTCAATACGATTGCGCCCGTTATCCCCAAATTGTTGAATGGATTCAGGGTGACGATAATACCACTCTAAATGAATGGCAACTTGTTCAGGAGATACAGGTGGTACAACAAATCCACATTGTCCGTAAGGATCTTCATCTTGTCCGTAAATTAATTCCTTACAAGAGCCGACATCTGTAACAACCCATGGTAATCCTGCTGCCATTCCTTCTAACATAGCTAATGGTTGTCCTTCAGATATACTTGTTAATACGAGAATATCTGTTTGTTTTAAGTAATCTTTAATATTTACTTTGCCGGTCATTATTACATGCTCTTCTAATCCTAATTGTTGAATTAAATCACGACATTCCTGAGCATATTCTGCTTCTTCTGTATCAGGACCTAGTAAGTAAAATATAAATGGAATATCTTTTTCTAATAATAATTTAGCTGCATAAATCATTGTTTTTACATCTTTAATTGGCACAACTCGTATAATAGCAGAAATGATGAGTTTATCCGAATTGTATTTTGGTTTACGTAACCCTTTATAGTCAGATAAAGTAACGCCATTTGGAACGATTTTTAGTTTATGGGCCGGAGCACCTAATTCTTTTTGATATGCACTATTTCGGCCGAACAACGTAATTACATCAGCGGCTTGTTCATATGCTTGATGAGACAAGTGATGAAAGAAAGAAACCCATCTTTTTTTATATTCAATTGGTATCCAAGTAGATTGTAGTATTTCTTCTTCACGCTCCCGAGAATAAATACCGTGTTCAGTTAGAATAAATGGTATATCGGACTTGGCACTAATTGCAGCACCAAGCAATCCACCATACCCTGTCGATACAGAATGAATAAGATCTAATTCAGGAAAATCAATTTGTAAAATTTGAATGATCGGTGTGAACATAGATCTCCACATCCAAAAGTAATTTAAGAAGGATCCACTACTTTCTTCATATAAATAGCTTTCTTTAACAATTGCATAAAACTCACGGCTTTCGAAGAAGGAATGGAGTGTTCCTAGCTTTTGTTTATTTCCTAATATTTGTAATGCTGTTGTATCGTTAGCTTGAAATGTAAACCATTTTTGAAGTGTCTGTACTTCTTGTTTAGTTAAATTAGTTTTTATATGTTTTGCTTCATTTTCTGATTGCAAAGGAATCAGAATGATGTCTTTTACATTGCTTGGAATTTCATATTGATATTCATCTTCTGTTTTTACTTGAGGGACTATCGCGAAAATCGTAAATTCATGTTCTTTAAACTGCTGGATAATCATTTAAACCCAGCTTGCTACCCCTCCACTTACAAAGGGATAGCTGCCTTCAACGACCAAACCTATTCTCATCTGTTATGCTCCTTTAATTGGAATCGTAGCGCTGGCTTTCGTTAACGTAACGCTATAAATTTGGGAATCAAGCTTTTTAACTGTACCGTAAGAGAATGAGCCAGGTTGTATTTTCTTACCTTCTTCTACACGTATAATTGTTGAAGTATGGTTTGGTAACCCTTTATATGCAATGTGAACAGCATCATCTTCATAAGAAACATCTAGGTCACCAGTTTGATAAATTTTCATAGAAGCAGTTGCTTCACTTTGGGTCATACTTTTTATATAAGGATATCTTTCTCGTATTTCTTTAATTGTCTTTTTATAAGCTTTAAATAATTCTTCCCATGTTAAATTACCTGAGCGTTTTTCATCAAGGATATCATCTGGATGGACGAAATGTGAGATAACCCCTAAATTTGCGGTAACATCAGTTAAGATAAATTGCTCTTCATCTGTGATAGCATAGCCGCTCGTAATGCGCGGGAAGTGATAAATATTTTTATTATGTTCATCTGGTCCAAATTCTTGAATTAAACTACCGTTACTTTTACTTCCCACATATAGAGAAGCAACTGTTTCCATAGTTGGAACCGCGTCGTTTAATGCACTTAATCCAGCTGTATTTATAATATTGGATGGTGGTACATAGGTTTTTAATTTTTCGTTTGGAAAGAAGTTATACACGAGTTTTTGCAGAGCATCTAAGGAGCTCTCCATATCCTCTTTTGAATTCCAGGGAACATATTCAAGTGCTTTATCTACTGGATCTGGTGGTAATAATAAAGGTTGATGGTTATAGCCATGAATGCCTATTTCCCCGCCGTGACTTAGTAATTCTCTCCCAAATAATAAATAGGTATTTCTATTTTTACCTGTGAAATCTTCAAAGGGTGGCGTTACTTTATTTTGGTACGTCCCAATGGCAACACCCGTATATTTAATATCAAGATCTTCAGAGATATCCTTCATATTTTTCCACCAATGTTTTTTATAAAATTCTTCAACAGAAATTTTTTCTTTCGTTAAGTTTTTTAGTTCTCCACTTGGAATCGGAGATGGGAAGTCATCGATATACATAATCTCCGCTCCAAGTTGTGCTGAAGCGAAAGTCGGGAAAATAGTACCCAGGGATTGAACGAACATACCTCTACCTAATTTATCGTTCAATGCTGTTGTATTCCAATATAAGACTTTTCCTTCACCGTAGTCATTGGTCCAAAGGATGGGAGTATCTTCCGCTGTAATCCAAGTATTAGTTGTATTCTCATCTAGCGTAATATTCATTGAGCTATGAGTAAACAATGGAGAAGAACTTGAGAGATCTGGATAACCAGGGAATAAAACTTCTTCAAAGGTTAATCCTTTCGCATCTTTGAAACCTTCTTTTTGGGTAATACCAAATAATGTGTTCCAGGAAGGATCTGAATCAAGTCGGTTTGCGATAATAATTCTTCCGCCCATTTGTACAAAATTTTGAATATCAGCTTGTGGAAGTTGCTCCATTATTTCACCTGTAATAATAATCCCTGTATAGGGAGAGGGAGTAAGTCCCTTAATTTCATTAGCTGTAATATCTTTATAGTGTAGGTGTGCGTAATCCATTGCCTTCTTCGTATTAAATTCGACTTGTTGCCCTAATGTATTATCCGTTTTTAAAACGTATAATTGCATTTTTTGTCCATTTTGAGCTACATCTTTTGCTTTGAGTGTTTTAACAGTATCTGTTTCTTTAGTTTTAGGAACAGAAAACTTTTGATAAAAATTTTCTGTTCGATATATAAGGATGGATAAAATTAAGAGAAATAAAATGATACTAATAATCCCGATATATATATTAATCCCCTTTTTCAATGTGTGCGCCTCCAAACTGCCTTACAAATAATTGATATTTACGCGGTAGTATATGAACTCTTTTTGCATCTGTTAGATTATTGATTAAGTTATAGAGCTCGTCCCATAACTGTTGTTCATAATATATTTCAAGTAAACCAACGTAACCGTAATATGATTCAGGATAGAAATGAATAAGATTTAAAAATTGTTCTTCAGACTTTGCATATTGTTTTGTGTGTAGAAACAGATTTCCAAGATGGAAAGGGTAAAGAGGTTCGTTAGGGAATAGTTCTACACCTTGTGTAATAAAATTCATAAATTCAGCGATTATTTTTTCTTTTTGCTGATTAGAAAGAAGACCACTGTTTATATATCTTAAATAGTTAGAAACCAATTCTTTTGCAATTTCATTTTGTGGATTTTGTAGAAATTGCTTATTTAAGTATTCGATTTGTTTTTCGTACCGTTCATTTAGTAAATTAATAGTAGTTGCTGCGTAATGCACAGTTTCAGGATCTTTATGGTGAATGGCTTCTTTCAATAAGCCTCCTTCATTAGCAATAGAGGAGGAGCTTAACTGTACAATGAGTTGTTTATGTAATTCAGGCTTATCTAGTTCTAATCCAGAAGAAAATGAAATTAAGTCCATATCTTGTTTTGCTGATTCCAAAATATCTTCGTAATTATCAACGTGAAAGGCAACATAATCAGAGTATTGCTGTAACCACTCGGTTTTGGAACGTCTTATATTAAGTAATAATATGATTGCTGATACAATAAGTCCGATAAGCGGGAAAAGAAGAGATAGAATCAAGCAAAATTCAATAATTCCTTTTTTATCTTTAGTAATCAAACTTTTCGTAAATCGAAATAAAAGAAAAACCAAAATAACATAAATAAAATAAAGAAGGAGTAAAATCATTAGACTATCACTCCTTTAGAAGAAAGAGCGTTTTGTATACGAGTTTGAACTTGTATACAAAACTGTTCTTCAGTGCCAGGTAATAAAATCATGATTTTCTGCTCGGTCGTACTATAACCGAATATATCGATATCTCGCAAATGGTCTTTTAAAATAGAATTTATCATTCCTAAATAATCTTGTGGAGCATTGAACTCAAAATAGGAATATGGATAAGATAGTGTTTCGTAACGTTTCTTTTCTATTTTTAGTAAATGTTCAAATTCATCTTCATAATAAATGCTTGTTTTAGGGAATGTGCGATCCTCTTGACTGGATAGCCAAAGGTTAGAAGCGTTTTGTAAACGATCACCCATCCAGCGTAAATACCATGTGAAAAGTTCGAATTGCTCAGAAGTTACTTTTGAAAACTCGATTTCGTCTAATATAATGACGTATTGTACATCATCTTGGAATAGGACGGGACCAACTAAAAGTGGAGCGTCTTGAAAATCCTCATCTGTACGGAAAAAAGGTCGATTATGCGCTAGCGCATTTTTGATGACTAAGGAAGCGTTTTTAACGAAAATAGATTGAGATAATGTATTTTTACCAGATTCAGCTCTTAATTTAATACGAAGCGATTGTTTATTGTTATCAACGTGATAGATACCAATTTTTTTTGCTCCAAAATACATTTTTAATACATTCATTCCTTCATCGAGTACAATTTCAGGATGTGTATGATTTAAAGCTTTAAACATATGATACATTTTAGATAAGTGGTTATTTGATTCAAGTACACGAGAACGTAGTGTAATACGTGTTTCATCCAATTGTTTCACGACATATTTTAATTCTTTATTTTCAGCTTTCAACTCATTATTTATCATATGTACATCTTCATAACGTTCTTTTTGTGCAGTACTCATCAGTCCACAGCATAAACTAATAACAAGTAAGAAAATCCAACTTATCCAGTAATCTGATGAATAAAAGTACAGTAATACATCATTTTCTTTATATATACCGCTTATAAAAATATAAATCATTGCTTCCAGAAAGGCGAAAAGGGCAATAGATATGCCATACCGGCTAGAAATAATTAATGTAATAAATAAGAGTAGGAAGTATTCATACGTTGGTGTAAGAAAATCAGTTAGTATTGATAGAAAAAATAGTGCAATAAAGAGAATCGTAGGTTCAATCATCTTTTGGAATATATTAGATTGTCTATAGT
This sequence comes from Bacillus sp. MYb56, assembly GCF_002976445.1. Classification (NCBI taxonomy): domain Bacteria; kingdom Bacillati; phylum Bacillota; class Bacilli; order Caryophanales; family Bacillaceae; genus Bacillus; species Bacillus sp. MYb56. The sequence goes on along the minus strand of NZ_PCOH01000020.1, from coordinate 91,185 downwards.
GCATAAAAAATCCCTTCTTTCGTTTGCAAATTTAATTATGAGGAATAGTACACTGAAATAAAATACATAATTTAAAAGAATTATTTTAAGATATATAATATATAAAGCCCAAATCATTTTATCAACAGAGATGTAGTAAATTCAAGTGAAATAAATTCTAATTTCTGTTAATTTATTGCATTTATTGGGATTTTTTATAAAAAATCGAGTTTGAAAAAATGTAGAATGTTATGGTATTACTATATTTGTATTAACATTTAAAACAATAGAAAATTACAGTTGTATAGGGGGTAATATTATTATGGAGTGGAAACGTTCCGTATGCTTTTTAGCTATATTTTCTTTTATTTTTTCCTCAAGTACATCCGCACAAGCAAATGTTGTGGAACCAGTTTTAAAAAATGTACGAAGTTATAAAATTTATTATGGTGAAGCAAATGAGCAAGTAATTGAGAGACTTTCAAAGTATGAAATGGTTATTATAGAGCCATATGCATTTACGAAAGAACAGGTTCAGCAATTAAAAAAATCAGGAACGGTAGTTCTTGGCTATGTTAGTGTTTTAGAATTAGAATCGTGGCATAAATCGCAAGTAGTTGAATCAGACTATTATTATAGAGATGGTAAGAAAATGAAGATTGAGCAGTGGGATACATATATTATGAATTTAGCTGATGAACACTACCGTGGGATTGTTGTGAATAAGGTGAAACAGCAAGTTATTGGAAAAGGAATAGATGGGGTGTTTTTAGATACAGCTGGTGATATTGATGACTATTTTTATGATCAGCCGTCTACACAAGGGAAATTTCGAGAAGCATATGTAAATTTATTAAAAGAAATTAAAAGTGTTGATTCCAACCTGCTTCTTATACAGAATTGGGGATTTGACACAATCAAAAATACATCCTTGAATTTTATACATGGTGTATTGTGGGAAGACTTCAATAAACAAGTTATTGCGAAAGATGAATGGAGTCAAAATTGGATGCGTTATTTTAAACAACAAAGCAATAAAATTGTAACGTTTACCGTGACCCCAGATAATGTATCTAAAAAATATAGTTCTACAAATGGATTTGTTCCTACAATAAATCCGAATGATATTTATGATAAATAGCAAGTGTTCAAAATGAGAAACTATCAAGATTGACTATCACGCTTTAGGTCAGTAATAAGATTATCTTATAAAGATAAATGTATTACTGACCAGCCCCTTTCACATAATAGGGGGAGATTTAATGAATTCGAACGAGTTGTTTATGGTATACTGTATTACCTTTTTGGCTTGTATATGGCGGGATACTTCGCCCAAAACAATTTGCAACAATATTGGAGTGGCCAGGATAAGAAATACGAATTTCATACAAATCAATAGAGTCATCTAAATCAGCATAAAAAACTGCTAAGTGGTTGCCTTGTAAAATATATGGGAATGCTACTTCCGTATTTTCACCAAGTAGTACAGGTAATTTTACAGGATTAGAATAGTTAGACCAATCCCAAACCTCTATAGTTACATGGTGTGTGTAATATGCATCTAAATTTACAATGTTTACTACTGCTGAAACAGTTGCGGGCTCTCTTGTTAATACACCTGTGGAGTGAAAAACAAAATGATTTGGATAATGAAGAGGCATAAATATCAAACCTTTCTAAATTAATATGAGTGTACGATATTCTATGCAAAAAATTAATAGAATGAGATAGGGAAAATGTATCATTCTACTAATTTTTTATAGAAATTCAAAACGTAGTATTGAAAAGTATTCCAACACTTGTATCATTGTTAGAGTACGTTTATAATCAAGGAATCCTATTTCATGTTTTGATAGGGTTATTTATTATTGAAAGCGTTTTAAATTTGTTGTTTTTTAAGGTAGGAAGTCTAACTTATTCAGATTAAAAATTATGTATGTAGTTTTAAATAGGAAGAAAAATAATAAAGTGAAACTTTAATCAGTGGGTGGGGGTTGTTCATCCCCACTGATTATTAGCCTTCACCAATCGGGCTTTACGGGCAGTTGATCTCCCACTTAACTTCTTTGCTCTAGCTGAATTTTGAGGTGGGGGTTTTACTGCTCGTTAATGCAGGATAAAGTATCACTTTATATTGTGGGGAGGTTAAAAGTGTGAAAGGGAAAGATTTTCACACGAATATATATGGGTTACGTAGGATTATTACTTTCAGGTGCAGCTTTATTTTTAAATAGTCTTGTCATATTAGGCAAAGTAGAGATGAAAAGTGCAGGTGTTTTTAATTTATTTGTAGGAGCGTTACAAATTATTATACCGTTTTATTTAATTATGATTTCTGATCAAAGTAATTGGACGGTATATTCATATGCAGCTACTTTTTTATTTGGTTTAACTTATTTATATGTAGGCGTTACTTTTATTAAAGGAATGGATAGTAGTGGACTAGGCTGGTTCTGTATTTGGGTAGCAATTATTGCTTTATTCTATATGATTGTTTCATTTGTTCAATTCCACGATGTTGTTAATGCGTTAACATGGTTTATGTGGGCATTACTTTGGTATTTATTCTTTGTATTAAATGCACAAAAAAAGAATATCAATCAATATCTTGGCAGAATTGCCTTTGTACAATCATGGGTAACATTGACGTTGCCTTCACTCTTTTATTTTATGGGAGTATGGGGCGAGGGATTCATATATGAACTATGGGTTTATGTATCAGTAATTTCTATTTTATATTGCTGCTATTGTATTTTTAAATATCGAGTACGTTAATGTATCGTGTGTAGAAAAAACATGGAATCGTTAAACTGATTCCATGTTTTTTTATTTTAGCGTTTATAATAATAGAGGTAGTATTTTACAATTTGTGAAAACGGGGATGATGAAGGTGAAAAAAGTATTGGTGCTAGGGGGAACAAGATTTTTTGGTAAACATTTAGTAGAAGTACTGTTGCAAGCTGGACATGATGTAACGATTGCGACGAGGGGAGTTACTGAAGATTCCTTTGGAAGTGCAGTAAAAAGACTGATTGTAGATAGAGAAGATGAGAGGCTACTAGAAGAGCATTTTGAAGGTAAAAGTTATGATATCGTATACGATAATTTATGCTATAGCTCGAATGCAGCGAAGATAATATGTGAAGTGCTAAAAGGAAAAACGAAGAAATACATTATGACATCTTCAATGGCTGTCTATGAGCCTGCGTTAGGCCTATTAGAAGAAAACTTCAATCCGTACGAGTATACAATTACGTATGGAGGTAGGAATGATTTCAATTATAGTGAAGGCAAGCGATTAGCTGAAGCAGTTTTATTTCAACATGCAACATTCCCAGTCGTTGCGGTAAGATTTCCCGTCGTTATTGGAGAAAACGATTATACGAAAAGATTACAATTTTACGTTGAACATGTTGTGAAACAAGAGTCTATCGTTGTGGATCATGTAGATGGAGAGTTGTCATTTATACATGAAAAGGAAGCAGGACAGTTTTTAGCTTGGTGCGGGATGGAAAACATAGAAGGGCCAATTAATGCTTGTAGTAACGGGGTGGTTTCTACCAGAGAAGTTATTCGTTTCATAGAAGAGAATACCGGGATAAAAGCGCTCATTCCAGAAGTAGGAGATAATATTGCTCCTTATAATGGAGTGATTAATTGTACGTTACATAATGGAAAGGCTCGTGAATTAGGGTTCCCGTTCCGAGAGTTGAAATTAGAGACGGAAAAAGTTTTACGTTATTACATAAATACAATGAAATAATCATAAATCCCCCGGTGGCAATCCGGGGGATTCTGGAGGATTTCGACAATACTAATTTTACATTACCAAATTTACCTTATACGCACGACTAATGTGTTTGTGATTGAATTGCTTGTAAATACTTTTCATTTACCCGGTCCCAGTTCACCGTATGCCACCAGTTGGTAACAAATTCTGGACGCCGATTTTGATACTTTAAATAATAGGCGTGTTCCCATACATCGATGACGAGTAATGGAATTTTACCTTCTTGCAAAGGTGTATCTTGATTGGGTGTACTCATAACGGAAAGTTCCTCACCGTCCAGAACAAGCCATCCATAGCCACTTCCAAAACGACTAATAGCTGCTTTGGAAAGTTGATCTTTTAAGTTGTCAAAGGTATTGAAATAATAATCAATTACTTTTGCAACGTCTCCATTAGGCTCACCGCCACCTCGCGGGCTCATTAATTCCCAAAAAAGACTATGACAATAATGTCCACCACCGTTATTTCTGACAGCTGTAACAATTTCTTTTGGTAAAGTTTCTAAATTACATAGTAACTCTTCTAAAGATTTATTATGTAATTCCGTATAGTTTTCTAAAGCGGCATTCAAGTTATTTACGTATGTCGCATGGTGCTTTCCATGATGAATAGAAAGCGTGTTGCTATCGATATATGGCTCTAGTTCATCATAGTCATATGAAAGCTTTGGCAATTGAAATGAAGACATAACATTCCCTCCTTTCTTATTAAAAAAAGTTGGTCTAGGTAAAAATAGTTTACCTGAGTCAAAAATACACCTATTTTTTATACAAGTCAATAGTAATCTCTTTAATTTTCTGAAAAATATTACAATAAAAGTAACACTTCGACTTTCATTTGTGACTCTTATTCTTTTTGCTTATACTGTAAAGTAGTAACGTTTTGTTGAAATAGAAGGAGATCGTTTATGAGTAAAACGAAACAATTAATAGAGGAAGCGAGTCATTTTATTACGGTTTGCTATAAAGAGCTTAATAAAGAACAATTCATAGAAGAGAGAATAAAAGAAATTCAAGTTGAGATAGAGAAGACGGGGACGTATGAGCATACATTTGAAGAACTTGTTCATGGATCACGAATGGCATGGCGCAATAGTAATCGATGTATCGGAAGACTATTTTGGAGTAAGATGCACATATTAGATGCACGTGAAGTAAATGATGAGGAAGGTGTATACAATGCATTAATTCATCATATTAAATATGCAACGAACGATGGGAAAGTTAAACCGACAATTACAATTTTTAAGCAATATCAAGGTGAAGAAAATAATATACGAATTTATAATCACCAATTGATTCGATATGCAGGATATAAAACAGAAATGGGAGTGATTGGTGACTCTCATTCCACTGCGTTTACAGATTTTTGTCAGGAACTTGGCTGGCAAGGAGAAGGTACGAATTTCGATGTATTGCCACTTGTGTTTTCTATAAACGGGAAGGCACCTATATATAAAGAAATTCCGAGAGAAGAAGTAAAAGAAGTGCCAATTGAACACCCAGAATACCCGATTTCGTCACTTGGAGCAAAATGGTATGGGGTTCCAATGATTTCAGATATGTGCTTAGAAATTGGCGGTATTTCTTATACGGCAGCCCCGTTCAATGGATGGTATATGGGAACGGAGATTGGGGCTCGTAACTTAGCGGATCATGATCGCTATAATTTACTTCCGGCTGTTGCGGAGATGATGAAGCTCGATACATCGAGAAACGGTACGTTATGGAAAGACAAGGCGCTAATTGAATTAAACGTGGCTGTTTTACATTCTTTTAAAAAACAAGGAGTTAGTATTGTGGATCACCATACAGCTGCACAACAATTTCAACAATTTGAGAAGCAGGAAGCGGCATGTGGACGGGTTGTAACAGGTAATTGGGTGTGGCTCATTCCACCGTTGTCGCCAGCTACCACTCATATTTATCATAAACCGTATCCAAATGAAATTTTGAAGCCGAATTTCTTTCATAAATAATAGCTAGTATAGTTTTTTTTTCTGCAAAATATAATTTTTTTAAATTACTGTTACGTAGCAAATGGAAGCCTTTACTATCGGTTATTTTTGGAAAGGACTTTTTGAACCAAGGAGTTCCTTATGTTATAATCAAATTTCTGTTTCGAAGACCTTATAGAAATATAAGGTCTTTTGTTTTGCTTTTTTATGTAATAGGAATAGAAATTTTCTTTTAAATAAGGGATTTAGCATATTTTTAGGGACAACATAAGTGTGTAGGAAATTGATGAATTATTATGCTTATATAATCATTGTGTTTTGGGTGTAAACAAGAAAACATAATAAAGTTGTTTTTTTAGATTGCTGAGGAAGGAGGAAGTGTAAATGAGGATGAAGAGTCGAAAAACGGATTGGCCTGTATTTCTTATTAGTGGTGGCTCACTTTTATTATTTGTAATTGCAGTTATTTTAAATAAAAGTTACGTAGAGGGAGCCATTAATAGCAGTTTTGCAGCTTCAATTAAATATTTTGGTGCCTTTTGGCAGGTTTTATTAATTGGTACATTTGTTGTTGCAATGTGTATGGCGTTTTCAAAATATGGGAGAGTTAAACTTGGGGGACTAGAAAAACCTGAGATTAGTACGACAAAATGGCTCGCTATTATTATGTCTACATTACTTGCCGGAGGTGGCGTTTTTTGGGCAGCCGCAGAGCCGATGTACCATTTGATGACGGTGCCACCAATACATGAAGGTATAACTGCTGGAACGAAAGAAGCGGTAATGCCGGCTTTAGCACAAAGTTATATGCACTGGGGTTTCCTCGCTTGGACGATTTTAGGTACAATTAGTGCGGTAGTTATGATGTACGGGCATTATCATAAAGATATGCCTTTAAAACCTCGAACGCTTTTATATCCTATTTTTGGAGAGAAATTGCGAAAGAGTTGGCTTGGAACAATGATCGATGTATTTGCCATTATTGCGGTAGCTGCAGGGACGATTGGTCCAATTGGATTTTTAGGACTACAAGCAAGTTATGGGTTACAAGCATTGTTTAACATTCCTGATGTGTTTACTACTCAATTAGCCATTATTGTTTGTGTAGTAGCTGTTTCTACTATATCTGCGGTAACAGGAATTGATAAAGGGATTCAAATTATAAGTAATTTAAATGTTAGGTTAGCAGTTCTATTAATGGTATTTGTATTACTATTTGGACCAGGTGGATTTATTATCGATTCATTTGTTTCTTCGTTTGGGTTTTATATAAATGAATTTATTCCAATGAGCACATATCGTGGTGATACAGCTTGGTTAGGATCGTGGACAATCTTTTTCTGGGGATGGTTTATTGGATATGGACCGATGATGGCAATTTTAGTGAGCCGAATTTCAAGAGGAAGAACAATCCGAGAAATCATCGTTGCAATTGGAATTATTGCACCTATTATTACAACGTTTTGGTTTACTATACTAGGGGGATCAGGTGTGTTTTATGAGTTAATGAATCCTGGTTCTATCTCGACCGCATTAAGTGAATCTGGTATGCCAGCGGCTATGATTGCAATTACAGAGCAACTGCCACTATCTAATATTATTGGACCTGCATTTCTTTTATTAACAATTTTATTTGTAGTGACAACAGGAGATTCAATGGCTTATTCGATTTCAATGGCAGTGACTGGAGATGGAGATCCTAGAATTAGTTTGCGAGTTTTTTGGTCGCTTATTATGGGCGCAGTTGCGGCGATTCTTTTATATATGGGTGAGGGAAGTATTAACGCCTTACAATCCTTCATTGTAGTGACGGCTGTTCCGGTATCTATTCTGTTATTCCCAATGCTATGGCTAGCGCCTAAAGTCGCAGGGGAATTAGCGTTAAAACAAGGTATTGTAAAAGAAGAAGATAAAACTAGCTTCTTGTTCCAAAAAGCTAGTAAATCAAAATAAATAATTGTATTTATATAAGAAGAGGAAGCATTTCATTTGAGATGCTTCCTCTTTGCTATTTATCCAAATACTTTTCCTGAGGGGACAGTATTCGGATAAACATTTCGTATAGTTTCAATCTATTCTAATACTTTATCTTTCGTCTCTGGGACACATAATAGCATTGTAACTAAACCGATTGGATAGATAATGAAGATGAGAGATAATGCTCCCATTAAATTACCACCTGCAGCAAGTAAGCCGATAATAACAGGTCCAAATCCAGCTAACCCACGTCCTGTACCGAAAATAAAGTTCTCTGCTGTCGAGCGAGCTTCAGCAGGATAGTTTTCAGCTAAAATTGCTCCGAATCCCCCCATCATGCCATTGGCAAAGAATCCAAGCAATGCACTTCCCCATAACAATGATGTTGAGTCTGTGAATAAGAAGAAGTAAATGAGACAGTATATAGTACCACCGACATAATAGATTGTAAAAGTTTTACGTCGACCAATTTTATCGGCTAGAATACCAAAAGTTGCAATTCCAATTAGCATGCCGATTGTAGAGATGAACATCCAACCGCTCGCTTTTGCTAACGTGTAATTATATTTATTTGCTAAAATAGTTGGCATCCAAGTGAAAATTCCATAATATCCGAAGTTCTGGATAAATGACATAATAATAAGACCAATGGTTGTTATCGTTACTTTTTTATTGGCAAATAACTTTCGAAGTGGGAACTTTTTTATTTGCTTTAGTTGTTCTGCTTCAGTGGTTGTTAAATTACCTTCAGCTTCTTTTTGTAACAATTCTTTTTTGTATCGTTGTTTTTGTTCCCATATTTTCGGTTCACTTAAACTTTTGCGAACGTAAACAGCTAATAGAGCGGGAATGAGTCCAAATAAGAAAACAGCTCTCCATCCAAAATGCGGGACGATAAATGCCGGAAGGAGTGAAGCGACTAGTACGCCAAATTGCCATCCAAGTGCAACAACGGATGTCGCCTTAGCGCGCATTTCTTTAGACCATGTTTCAGTTACGATGGCCATTCCAATTCCGAATTCACCACCAACCCCCATTCCAACTAAAAAGCGAAGAATTAATAATTGCCAATAATCTGTTGCAAAATAAATAAGTGCTGTTGCTAGTGAGAATAGTAAGATTGTGAAGGCCATCGTACGGATACGCCCAAATAAATCAGCAATAAATCCAAATAAATAAGACCCGGTTAGCATTCCTATTGTGGTAGCTAATGTTAAGTTTCCACCTTCAACAGGGCTTAAATGAAATTCTTTTAAAATGTAGACGAGTACGAAAGATAAGAGCAACATATCTAAACCTTCTGCTGCATATCCTAGCGCAGAACCAAACAATGTTTTATATCTTTTCTCCTTCGTTTCCTCTGTTGTTGATTGTACATCAGTAGTGACGTTCATCATTACTCCTCCTTATTTTCTTCTACAGTCGCTATGGAAGAATAACAAAAGGCCTTCTCACCTGATATGATGAGAAGGCCAAAAAAGCATACGTATCCCTAAAAAAGACCATACGTATAGTATATTCCGACTTCCTTCTCAACCTCACGGGGTTGGGTTAAAGGACTGTATTATATTACTTTATTTTTAGCACTCTTCTGTTAGATTGTCAAATAAAGAGGGGATAGTTATGTGTGAAATATTTCAAAAGATATTGCATTCTTCTTGACGCCCACTTCATTATTTTCCCATAATAAAACTAACTCATATAAAAAGGAATGAATCACAGATGCTAAATTTAGTACTTATGATGATTGAACGTGTCGGACTTATTGTTATTTTAGGATTTTTACTTTCTCATATTAAAACGTTCAGGCGCCTTCTTCATAGACAAGATGGGTATGTAGATAAGCTTAAGCTTATTTGTATTTTTTCAGTGTTTACAATTGTCAGCAATTACACAGGAATTGAAATTGCCGGGAATACAATTATGAAAGAAAATTGGCTACAAGGTGTTTCGTCATCTAGTACAATTGCGAATACACGTATTATGGGTGTTGGAATTAGTGGATTGCTTGGTGGTCCTATCGTCGGTATTGGAGTGGGATCGATTGCGGGTATTCACCGTTATATGCTTGGCGGGACGACAGCGCTCAGTTGTGCAATCTCATCAATTTTAGCAGGTGTTATAACGGGGTATATTGGATACATTTTCAAAAAATATAATCGTGTAATTACGCCTAAATTTTCTGCGATTTTAAGTGTTTTTATCGTTACTTTAGAAATGCTTATGATTCTATTAATTATAGAAGATGGACTTAGTGTTGTAAAAACAATTGCGCTACCGATGATTCTTGTAAATAGTTTTGGCAGTTTCATTTTACTTTCGATGATACTAGCTATTTTACGACAAGAAGAAAACGCAAAAGCTTTGCAAACGCATAAAGTATTACGAATTGCTGATAAGACGTTACCATATTTCCGCCAAGGGTTAACAGAAGAGTCTTGTAAACATGTGGCACAAATTATTCACCGCTTTACGGGAACAGATGCGGTATCCTTAACAGATACAGAGGAAATCTTAGCTCACGTTGGATTAGCATCAGATCATCATATTCCTTCACACAGTTTAATAACAGGTTTATCAAAAGAAGTATTAAAAACAGGGAAAATAATGAAGGCAAAATCACGTGAGATTATTAATTGTCAACATGAAGGGTGTCCATTACAAGCGGCAGTTGTTATTCCATTAACTTCACATGGAAATACGATAGGAACATTAAAACTTTATTTTAAAAACCCTAATCAATTAAGTCGTGTTGAAGAAGAGTTAGCGGAAGGGCTAGCGAAAATATTCTCCACACAGCTTGAGTTAGGTGAAGCTGAGTTACAAAGTAAGTTATTGCAAGATGCCGAAATAAAAGCGTTGCAAGCACAAATCAATCCGCATTTTTTATTTAATGCAATTAATACAGTATCAGCTTTATGCCGAACAGATGTAGAGAAAGCGAGAAAATTATTATTGCAGCTTAGCGTTTATTTTCGTTGTAATTTGCAAGGGGCACGACAATTACTTATTCCATTAGAACAAGAGTTGAATCATGTACATGCATATTTATCGTTAGAGCAAGCGAGGTTTCCGAATAAGTATGAAGTGAAGATGTACATTGAAGAGGCACTAAAGGTGACTTTAGTTCCACCATTTGTGCTTCAGCTATTAGTTGAAAATGCATTGCGCCATGCTTTTCCGAAAAAGCAGCCAGTGTGCCAAGTCGAGGTACATGTGTTTGAAAAAGAAGGGATGGTTCACTTTGAAGTAAAGGATAATGGACAAGGGATTGAGAGTGAACGTCTAGAGGAATTAGGAAAAATGGTAGTTCCATCAAAGAAAGGGACGGGAACAGCCTTATATAATATTAATGAACGACTTATCGGGTTATTTGGGAAAGAGACAATGCTTCAAATTGAAAGTGAATTAGAGCAAGGGACAAAGATCCTCTTTGTGATTCCGAAAAAAGTAGAGGAGGAAAAACGGAGTGTTAAAAGTATTAGTAGTTGATGATGAAATGTTAGCACGGGATGAATTGAAATATTTATTAGAGAAAACAAAAGAAGTAGAGATAATTGGTGAGGCGGATTGTGTAGAGGATGCATTAGAAGAATTAATGAAAAACAAACCAGATATTGTTTTTCTAGATATTCAGTTATCTGATGATAATGGATTTGAAATCGCAAATATATTAAAGAAAATGAAAAATCCACCTTCAATTGTGTTTGCTACTGCCTATGATCAATATGCATTGCAAGCATTTGAAGTAGATGCGTTAGACTACATTTTAAAGCCATTTGATGAAGAACGTATCGTACAGACATTAAAGAAATATAAAAAACAAAAGCAAATAAAGTTAGAAACAAAGCAAGATGTAAAGAGTGTAGATGTAACGGCCGAGATGCATAAATTAGCATTACCAATTGAGGAATCAATTGTACTTGTTAACATTGAAGATATTATTTATGTAGGGCTTGTAGATGGGAAAGTAACTGTAAAAACAATGAAAGAAACATATGTAACACATGATACGCTTGTCATTTTGGAAAAGAAATTACCACAAACAATTTTTATGCGTGTTCATCGTAGTTTCGTTGCTAATATTAATCATATTTCTGAGATACAGCCGTGGTTTAATTCGACTTATAACTTAATTATGAAAGAGGGATCCAAAGTCCCGGTTAGCCGTACATATGCAAAAGAACTTAAAAAGCTGCTTCGTATTTAAGAAGCAGCTTTTTGTATTTCGTCTGCCTATTTTTGTAACTAATTTTGTATATTTGACGTTCCGTTATGTAAACGCTTACAGTTTTATTTTTATCTTATACAATAAAGGTACCAAATCGAAAGAGGTGGCCAAAATGAGTACGAAAAAAGTATATAGTTTCTTATCACAAGCATTCATATTTTCAGCTATTATGTTAGTTTCTAATATTATTGCAACGCATTTACCAATTCCGATGCCTTCATCGGTGATCGGATTAGTTATTTTATTTAGCCTATTATGTTTAAAAGTTATTAAATTGGAACAAGTTGAATCACTCGGAACGGCTTTAACAGGTATTATCGGATTCCTTTTCGTTCCATCAGGTATTTCGGTTATTAATTCTCTCGGTGTAATGGGACAATATTTTGTACAAATTTTAACTGTAATTGTTGTCGCAACAATTATTTTACTCGCTGTAACAGGATTATTTGCACAATTTATTTTAGGAAAAGACGATAAAGAAATAGAAGATACGAAAGAATTGAAAGTAGTAAATAAAGGACGCAAGCACGGAAAAGTTGCGTAACCAATTTAGTATATATTGTTAGGAGGGAATGAACATGGCAAGCACAATGACTCCATATTTCGGAATCGTCGTTTCATTAATCGCATACGGAATCGGAACATTATTATTTAAGCATTCAAAAGGATTCTTCTTATTCACACCATTATTCGTAGCGATGGTATTAGGGATTGTCTTTCTAAAAGTAGGTAACTTTACTTTTGAAGAATATAATACTGGCGGAAAAATGATTAGCTTCTTCTTAGAACCAGCAACAATCGCGTTTGCAATTCCATTATATAAACAAGTTGATAAGTTAAAAAAATATTGGTGGCAAATTTTATCGGCTATTGTGGTTGGATCTATTTGTTCAGTGGTTGTTGTGTACATTGTCGCAAAAGCAATTGGTCTAGACACAGCTGTAATGAACTCAATGTTACCGCAGGCAGCAACAACAGCAATTGCATTACCAATCTCTGAAAGTATCGGTGGTATTCCAGCAATTACATCATTTGCAGTTATCTTTAATGCTGTTATCGTATACGCATTAGGAGCTTTATTCTTAAAAACATTTAGAGTTAAACATCCGATTGCTAAAGGTTTAGCGCTTGGAACAGCAGGACATGCGTTAGGGGTTGCAGTAGGTATCGAAATGGGTGAAGTAGAAGCAGCTATGGCCAGTATCGCTGTGACAGTGGTTGGTGTCGTAACAGTGGTGGTTATTCCAATGTTCATGCCGTTTATTGGATGATAAAACTTACTAAAAAAAATATAAAAGCAAGTTATTTGTAGGACGGATTTCTACTGATAGCTTGCTTTTTATGTTACAGTAGTGGTAAGACCTATTGAAGGATAAAAGTTTCCTTAAATCTTCATTAATACTACGTATAATGCGTTCTGAAATAGGTCATTGTATTGTAAAATAAGAAGTAACATAATATATAGCACAATTAACGGGTGGTTAGGGTTGAATATAAATTGCTCGCAATGGCTTTAATATTAAAGGATAATTATAAGTAGAGGATAGAGAGAGATCTACTTGTTAACGTTTTACTTTATAGGACAGGAGAGAGTACTCGTCGATTATGCAAATAAAAAACCTGTTTCAAAGCAAAGGATTTCAGAGGTTAATCGTATTAGTATTACTTGCTCTCATATTGTATGGGATGCAAAGTATGTTAAATTTAATTTTAATTACGTTTATGTTGACGTATTTAATGGATCGATTCCAAAAGTTTATTTCTCGTAAATTAGATCATTTCATGCCAATTAATCGAAAAATTATTATAGCGCTTTTATATGTAATGTTGGTGGCAGGAATTGCCATTACGCTATTTAAATATTTACCGGTATTAACAATACAAATTTCACAATTGATTTATCAATTTAATGTATTTTTAAGAAATCCACCTGATAGTGAATTAATTAAGTATGCAGTTAATGCTGTTAATCATATGGAGCTTTCTAAATATGTGGGGCAAGGCGTAGACATTTTGTATAAATCTATTACGAATGTTGGGAAATTTGGCCTTCAAGTTTTACTTTCTGTAATTTTAAGCTTATTTTTCTTACTTGAAAAAGCACGTATCGTTGCTTTTACTTCGAAATTTAAAGAAAGCCGACTTGCAATTTTCTATAACGAAATAGAGTATTTCGGAAAGAAATTTGCACGTTCATTCGGAAAAGTAATCGAAGCACAATTTTTAATTGCAATTGTTAACTGTGTTTTATCTGTTATTGCATTATGGATATTAGGATTCCCGCAATTACTAGGTTTAGCGTTAATGATTTTCTTGCTTGGTTTAATTCCAGTGGCGGGTGTTATTATCTCGTTATTCCCACTCTGTATGATTGCTTACAATATTGGCGGTATTATGTATGTCGTTTATATTGTAGTTATCGTAACAGTAATTCATGCACTTGAGAGCTATGTATTAAATCCGAAGTTTATGTCTCAAAAAACAAACTTACCAATCTTCTACACATTTATGATATTAATTTTCTCTGAGCATTTCTTAGGTGTGTGGGGACTTATTATCGGTATTCCAATCTTCATTTTCTTATTAGATGTCTTAGATGTGACAAGTGATGAAATGGAGAAGGACGTTGGAAAAAAATAAAGTGAAGTAAAGAAAAAGCATCGATGTTCGATGCTTTTTCTTTTATAACATGACGTTCCTTATGCCATACTGTAAGGAGAAGATAGAATAGGGGTGAAATAATGGCTGTAAATGAAAAGATAGAGTTAGCTACGTTTGCCGGAGGGTGTTTCTGGTGTATGGTTTCGCCATTTGAAGAGATGGAAGGGATTATACAGGTTGTTTCAGGCTATACAGGTGGCCATAAAGAGGATCCAACGTATAAAGAAGTGTGCTCGGAAACAACTGGGCATTATGAAGCAGTACAAATTACATTTGATGCAAATAAAATGCCGTATGAAGAGTTGTTAAATATATATTGGAGACAAATTGACCCGACTGATATAGGGGGACAATTCCACGACCGTGGACAGTCTTATGAAACGGTGATTTTTTATCATAATGAAGAACAACATAAAAAGGCAGAGGCTTCAAAAGAAGAGCTCGAGAAAAGTGGGCATTTTTCGAAGCCAATTGCGACAAAAATATTGCCAGCTGCTACGTTTTATCCAGCTGAAGAATATCACCAAGGATATTATAAGAAGAATACATTTCGCTATGAGTTATATCGTAAAGGCTCAGGTCGAGATGCTTTTATTAAACAACATTGGCCAAAGAATAATGCTCATTTAAAAGAAAGATTAAACGAGATGCAGTTTTATGTAACACAGGAAAATGGGACAGAACCGCCTTTTCAAAATGAGTATTGGAATCATAAAGAAGAAGGGCTTTATGTAGATATTGTTTCGGGGGAACCATTATTTACTTCTTTCGATAAGTTCGATAGCGGCTGTGGATGGCCGAGTTTTACGAAACCAGTTATGTCAGCTAGTGTGAAAGAAAAAATGGACGTTAGCCATAATATGACGCGTACGGAAGTGAGAAGTAAAGAAGGAGATTCACATCTTGGGCATGTATTTCCAGACGGCCCAGGACAAAACGGCCTTCGTTATTGTATTAATTCGGCAGCGCTACGCTTTATTCAAAAAGAAGATTTAGGAAAAGAAGGATATGGTGATTTCCTAATCTTGTTTGGGAATAAAAAATAACCTCGCAGTCAGCGAGGTTATTTTTTTATTTTACTTTTTTCTTTTTAAATTTGCTTAATGCTTCATAAACGATTGGAACAATAAGAAGTGTTAATAACGTTGAACTTGTTAATCCACCAATTACTGTTACGCCAAGTCCTTTAGAAATTAAGCCGCTACCCTCAAATCCTAATGCAAGCGGGATAAGAGCCCCGATTGTTGCAATTGCAGTCATTAAGATAGGACGCAGGCGTGTTGTACCAGCTTCTAATAATGCTTCACGTGTTGATAGGCCGTCATTTTCTTTATGAATAACACGGTCAATGAGCACGATTGCGTTCGTTACAACGATACCAATTAGCATAAGAGCCCCAATCATCGCAGATACGCTTAACGTTTCGCCAGAGATTAATAAGGCAACGAGTGCACCAATGATTGTGAATGGTAGCGAGAATAAAATTGCGAATGGTGCAAGGGCACCGCCAAATGTAACAACAAGAACGAAGTATACAATGGCAATCGCAGCTAACATCGCTAAGCCAAGTTGTTTGAATGATTCTTGAATATCTTGTGTAACACCACCCATAGAAACATCTATACCAGAAGGAAGATCCATTTTATCTACTTCTTTTTGAACAGCGGCAGATGCTTTTGAAACGTCATCAGATGTTAGTTTTGCACTAACTTCCGCATAAACACGGCCATCACGATGTGTTACTGTGTTAGAAGTTTCACCTTCTTTTACAGTCATAACATCTTTAACAGCAACTTCATTACCAAGTGGTGTTGTAATTTTACGATTTGTTAAGTCATCGATCGTTTCATAGTTTTGTTTTTCAGTTTCTACATATACATTTATATCTTTATCATCTTTTTTAATTGTTGTAAGAACAGGGCGGTCATGTTGATTAGAAAGTCCCATTCCAATTTGAGCAGCAGTTAGCCCCATTTTACTTAACTTTTCTTGATCAGCGACTAAAGTATATTCTGCATATGTTTTTGCAACAATAGAGTCTATGTCTTTTAAATCTTTATTTTTCTTCATGATATTTTGAATGTCTTTCACGACAGGCTTAATTTCTTCAGAGCTATCTCCATAAACGTATAGCTTAATTTCGTTACTACCGCCACCTGCTCCGAAATCTTGGTTTTTCCATTCACCTTTTCCAGACATCTTTTGTAAATCTTTAACGACTTGTTCTTTCTCTTTTTCAAAGTTTTTCGTATCGTTATCATATTGAACGAAGAACATCGCTTGATTTGTTTGACCAGGGCTCATTGGGTTTTCGCCGCCTAATGAGAATTGAATCGTTTTGACGTCTTTTTTATCTTGGAAATGCTTTTCAGCTTTCGTTGCAATTTTTTCAACGTCGTCTAACGTTTGACCTGGCTCAGGTTTGTACGTTGCGATAATCATTTTTTCTTCTTCAGATGGTAAGAAGCTGACACCGATGATTGGTACAAGTGCAAGGCTGCCTACTAATAGGAGGACTGTGATACTTGATGTAATAATTTTATGGTTTAACGCCCATTCAAGTATACGTTTATAGCCGTTTGCTAATTTGCTTGGTTTTTCCTCATGATGTACTTCTTTTTCTCTCATGCTTTCCTTCTTAAATAAGGAATGTGCTAGCATCGGCACAATTGTAACTGCCACAAGTAAGGAAGCAAGTAGGGCAAAAACAATTGTTAAAGCAAATGGTAAGAACATTTCACCAATCATACCCTTTACAAGCCCAAGAGGTAAGAATACAGCGATTGTTACAATTGTAGAAGACATAATCGGGATAAACATTTCTTTCGTAGCTTCACGAATTAAATCTTTCCCACGTAATTTCTCTTCTGATAAAGACATACGTCGGTAAATATTTTCAATAACAACAATTGAGTCATCAACAACGCGTCCAATAGCAACTGTCATTGCTCCAAGTGTCATAATGTTAAGGGTAATATCCATTTGTTTTATTACTAAAACTGCAATTAATAAAGAAAGTGGTATAGAAACGACAGAGATTAGTGTTGTTCGAATGTTTCGCAGGAACAACATAATAATAACAATCGCAAAGATAGCACCGAAAATAGCTTTGCTAAGCATTGTTTCGACTGATTTTTCAATAGGCGCACCTTGATCGAATGTTGAAATAATCTCTAAGTCTTTATATTTTTTCTCAAGGTCTTTTACTTTATCTTTAACTGCATTTACAACATCAACTGTATTCGCATCAGCAGCCTTCACAATTTGAATACCGATTGCTTCTTTTCCATTCGTTCGAGAAATGGATTCTGCTTTTCCAACTTCTTTAATATCAGCAATCTCTTCTAATGTAACCGTTGGTATGCCATTCATAGCGGCCGGATTCATCTGTGGTGCTTGTATTCCAGCACCAGCGTTTTGGCTACCTTGACCATTCGGTGATGAAGGGATAGCTGGAATTTTTAATTCTTTTAATGCTTTAATTGTTGTAATGTTACCATCGACAACAACTGATTTTTCCGTATCTTTAAATGTATATAAGCCAAGTGGTAACGATACATCCGAACCTTTAATCATATTTTTTACAGTATCTTCACTTAAACCTAATTCTTTTATCTTATCTTTTTTGAAGACAAGCTGTACTTCGTCTACTTGTTGACCTGCGATTTGAACAGATGCGACACCATCAAGTCCTTTTAATCCAGGAACAATATTTTTTTCTACATTTTCTGTTAAGGAAGCTAAAGATTCATTTTTACTCGCTACGCTTAATGAAATAACAGGAAAGGCATTAAAGTTTACTCGTGAGACTTTCGGGTCTTTCACACCTTCTGGCAGTTTCACGTTTGCGAGCGATTCTTTAATTTCCGTTTCGGCTTTTTCCATATTTTTATCAAAATCATATTCTACCTGAATAGAAGATGCGTTTTGATAAGATGATGAACTAACAACGTTTACACCGCTTAAATTTTGGAGTTGCTCTTCCATTGGTTTTGAAATTTTATCAGCTACTTCTTCTGGTGTAGCACCAGGATAAACCGTGGTTACTGTTACAATCGGTGTTGTAATATCAGGAATTGTCTCCAGCTTCATATTGAGTCCAGAATAAATACCCGCAATAGTAACAATAATGGTTAGTAGCCAAACTGCGAACTTATTTTTTAACGTGAAATTGATGATTTTGTTCATGTTTGCGCTCCCTTTTTATTATATTGACCAATCGGTCAGTCTAATACATAATATAACTGACCGATTGGTCAGTCGTCAATGAAAAGAGATGGTATAATAAAATCAAACTGTAAGTAGTCGGTTTCCTATTCTTTTTCTGATCATTGGCTTTTACTAACCGGATTTTATAGATGGAAAGGCTTCTATATAAACCATTTACTCCATTAAATTTTAGATGGGGAGTTTTATTTTCAGTTAATGTGGAATAAAATCAAGTTTGAATTTACATAAGATGCGAGATTAAATTTAGGAGAGAGAATATGAAAGAAAAAGAGCGCTTAATTATAGAGATGGCTATGAGGTTATTTGCAACTAAGGGTGTAAATGCAACGTCAGTACAAGAAATCGTAACCGCATGTGGTATATCAAAAGGAGCTTTTTATTTATATTTCAAATCAAAAGATGAGTTATTATTGGCCACACTTCGATATTATTATGACAAGATTCAGAAGAAAATGCTGGACATTGAAAAAGAATCTTTATTACCACGTGAAAAATTTGACAAACAATTATATTGTCAGTTTACTGATGTGCAAAAACATAAAGAATTTATTATTATGCATGCAAGAGAAAATGCAATTCCGTTTAATAAAGAAGTAGAAGAGTTTATGATGAGGATGAAATTAGAGTCTCATACATTTTATCGGAATAGCTTACTGTCCATTTATGGTGACAAAGTCAGTCCATATTTATTAGATTTGGTAATTATGGTAGAAGGAATATGCCACGGTTATTTACAATTAATTATTTTAAATGCACCGGAAATTGATTTATCCTATGTTTCGACCTTTATTTTACAGAGGATAGATAATTTAGTAGAGGGGCTTCTAGAATCTTCGGAGGAACCTGTCCTACATGAAGAGAGACTAGGAGAATTTCTTTGTAGTTCCGAGTTTATTAAGGAACAGTTGAAGGAACATTTTCTAAGTGAAATTATTGTATTTAAACGAACATTAGCTGATCAATTAGAAAATGATGAATTGCTTGTTACGCTAGATGTTTTAGAGGCTGAAATACGGTTATCAAATCCAAGGATTCCAGTCATTAGAGGGATGTTAGCTAATTTAAAAAGTTACGACGAACTAACAGATTTTAGGTTAAGGTTGAATGAGTATTACAATGCGCGAAATTAAAACAGAAATAAATTACCAAGATAAAAAGGGCACCATTTGTAATGGGCCCTTTTTATTATTTAGGTCTTTCATCTGAATTTATTAGTTTAGAAGTATCGAAATTCTTTATTTCATTAGAGAAATCAGTTAGCCTTTGGTCATAATCATTTTTATTAGTAATAGGCTCAATTGTCGCTAATTGTTTTACAATCCAATCATTTATATATCTGTAATAGTGCGTTTGATCGGACATATAATTAGAAAGATTATACGTAACTTCTTTTTGATCTTGGAAATCATAGAGTTTTACATTTTTTAGTTCTTTTAATTTATTGTATACTTCTTTCTTAAATAACATATTTTCTTCTGTATGCTTTGGATCGTTTTTATCCATAACTACGTGATATGTTACTGGATACGGTGCATAGAAAAATGTAAACTGTACTTCCGGGTTTTGTTTTACAAGTTCAATAATATTAGAATCAAAAGATTTAAGCATTTGTTCATGATACCAACCCTCAATGATTGGTTGATGCGGTGTTCCATCGACAACCTTTTTGGCTATATCTACTGAGAATTTTGGCTCGTCATCTCCAAATTTATATAGCCAATGAGGATCCTGTGGAGATTTTGTTGGATCTAAATTTAATTTCATGTTCTGTAATGCCGTTTTTCGAGAATATGGGCTAAGAAAATATTGGATATCATTCAATTTATTTGTATCATACATGTAAGTTGGGAACGGTGAAGTTCCTTCTGATACCCATTCAGGTTTTCCAGAGAATGAATATAAATTAAGCTCCCAAATAATGTTTTTAACAATTTTTGAATGCGTAGCTAACTGAGCTGTCATATTTTGTTCCCTTGCTGTTGAACCTGGAAGAGAGCCGTTAAAGCTTGTAGTATGAAGTAATTTATCAACATCAGGTTCAAGGAAATTTCTACCCATAGAAGTTCCTACAAATAAAGTATCATAATCCATATTTTTAACAAGTCCAGGCATTTGATAGCGTTCAGTAGCATAAAAATAATCATTTTTCTTAAATTTATATACGTACAATGGATCAAGCTTATAGACAATAGAGCAAACTATTCCAGATAAAATGAATAGGAATATAATAAACCAACATATAAAACGCTTATACATATTTTTCACCTACGGTTATTAGAAATTAAAGTATAAGAATGAACTTACACGATTTAAATACATTAAAGACAGTATAAACATGCTAGCTAATGCAAGAGCATAAATCGGTTTTGGACGAAAAGATTCTAATTTTTCTATAGAATTTTTCGTAAATAATACAATAACCATTCCAATTGCTAGGTATAAGATAGTTTGGAAGTTAAATTGACTACCAGTTACTTGGAATGGGAATAAATTAGCGATTGAATAAATTAAATTATCCAATGTAGAAACACCGGTTAATGTTTCTGGACGGAATTGGATAAGTGCTGTTTGGAGGTGCAAGTAATTTACATTGAACATGCGATTTAACATAGTTAATGCATCTTCTACTGAAGTTGCTCTGAAAAATACCCACGTTACATGAACAAATCCCATTGTTAAGATCCATGCGAATACTTTAGGCATTTTTCCACCTAAGTTTTTAAATAATCGGTGTATTACAATAGCCAATCCGTGTAAAACGCCCCAAATAACAAATGTCCATCCAGCGCCATGCCAAATACCACTAATAAGGAAGATTGTAAATAAATTTACATAAGTTCGAACTTGTCCCTTACGACTGCCCCCTAGTGGAATATATACATATTGAGTGAAAAATCGCCCTAATGTCATATGCCAGCGTCTCCAAAAATCTTGAATACTTAAAGATTTATAAGGAGAGAAGAAGTTAGTTGGTAATGTAATATTGAATAACAGCGCGGCACCTATTGCCATATCACAATATCCACTAAAATCAAAATACAGTTGTAATGTATATGCAAGCGATGAAATCCATGCATCAGTCGTAGATAGTTGATTTACGTTGCTAAAGCCAAAATCAGCCCATTGTGCTAGTGAGTCAGCAATTACTACTTTTTTAGTAAGACCGATTCCGAATATATAAAGGCCTTTTGCAATATTCTCAACGTTCAACTTTCTCTTGGATTCATCCTGGAATTGAGGTAGAACCTTACTATGATGGACAATTGGTCCTGCAATAAGTTGCGGGAAAAACGTTACGAATAAGCAAAAATCAATAAAGTTAAACTTTGTTAATTCTCTCTTATAACAATCTACTAAAAAACCTATCTTTTGGAAGGTGATAAAACTAATTCCTAAAGGCAATAGCAGCTTTAATAAAGGTATATCAGTTCCAAATATAGTATTTATATTGTCTAAGAAGAAATCAGAATATTTGAAATACCCTAGCAATGAAATGTTAAATATTAAGCCAACTGTCAATAATATTTTTCGAGTTTTTTTATTCGTTTTTTGTATAATTTGTTGGCCTATAAAGGCGTTTGTAAATAATGAAACTCCTATTAGTAATAGATATTTCGCTTCAAAATATGCGTAAAAGTAGAGGGACATGCCCACTAAGAAAATTTTCGCAATGTTTTGATTGAATTTTTGCAATATAAAATATCCAATTACTGCTACAGGTAAGAAATAAAGCATGAATTCATAAGAATTAAAAAGCATATTATTGCCTCCAGCGTAAATAAAATCTTGTCTCTAAAAAAAGCGTGACAACAGAATAAGATGCCGTCACGCAAAGTATAGTATATCATAAAATCATGGTTAATTATCCCATGTATATTATTTTTTGTTTTGTGCCCATTCTTCTATGTTCCAAGTTTTTGTTATCCAGCCTTCATAAAATTCTGGTTCGTGACATACAAGAAGGATTGTCCCTTTATATGCTTTCAGAGCTTTTTGAAGTTCTTCCTTTGCTGTAACATCAAGATGGTTTGTTGGCTCATCGAATAGGATCCAGTTACTTTCTTCACCCATTAACTTACATAAACGAACTTTTGCTTGTTCGCCACCACTTAATTGATTTAGCGGGCGAGAGATATGCTCATTTTTTAATCCGCATTTCGCTAACATTGCACGAATTTGATGTTGGTCCATGCTAGGGAATGTGTTCCAAACATCATCAATTGGTGTTATATTATCCGCTTTTACTTCTTGCTCAAAGTATGCAGGCTCTAAGAAGTCACCAAGACTCGTTTTACCGCTTAAAGGTTTAATTTTTCCTAAAATTGTTTTTAGTAATGTTGATTTACCGACACCATTACATCCAACGATAGCAATTTTTTCACCGCGTTCAATTGTCATTGTTAGTTTTGGTAATAATGGATGTGTATATCCGATTTCTACATCTTCACCTTCAAAGACGAAACGGCTACTTGCACGACACTCTTTAAATGAGAACTCTGGCTTAATTGCTGTTTCAGGACGATCAATACGCTCCATACGATCAAGTTGTTTTTGACGACTTTTTGCACGACCTGTCGTTGAATAACGAGCTTTGTTCTTTGCAATAAAGTCTTCCTGCTTTTTAATAAACTCTTTCTGTTTTTCATAAGCATTTATATGTTGATTTTTATTAATTTCGGCTAACTCTAGGAATTTTTCGTATGTCGCTGTATAGCGCGTCATTTTTGTAAATTCTAGATGGAAAATAACATCAACGCATTTGTTCATAAATTCCGTATCATGAGAAATTAATAAGAATGCATGTGGATATTCTTTTAAATAATTAGTTAACCAATGAATATGTTCAACGTCTAAATAGTTAGTAGGCTCATCGAGTAATAACACTTCTGGTTGCTCAAGTAATAGCTTTGCAAGTAATACTTTTGTACGTTGTCCACCACTTAGTGCTGAAACATCACGATCTAAACCGATTGCATCAATTCCAAGACCTCTTGCTGCCTCTTCGATTTTCATATCTAGTAAATAGAAACCACCTGCTTCGAGAGCATCTTGGATTTCTGCCATCTGCTCAAGAAGGTCCTCTAATTCTTCCGGTGTTGCCGTTCCCATTTTTTCTGCAACTTCATTTAAAGCTTTTTCTTTTTCAAATAAAGGTAAAAACGCGTCAGCTAATACATCACGAATTGTGCGACCAGGTGTTAAAATTGTATGCTGGTCTAAGTAACTGTAATTTGTACCAGGTGTCCATTCTACACGGCCTTCATCATGGATAAGTTGACCAGTAATAATATTCATAAATGTTGATTTACCAACACCGTTTGCACCGACTAATCCGACATGTTCTCCTGCTAGTAAACGCATGGATACATCTTTAAATAATGTGCGATCGCCAAATGTATGGCCTAGTTTTTCTACTGTTAATAAGCTCATAGTATCCTCCGTCCAACTTGAAATAGTACCTTGAATCATGATACTAAATTCTTGAGTATAATGCTATCCTTTCAAAATGTATATTTTTGCAAGATTAACATTGCATTGTTTCTGGGAAAATATAGAGTGTAATTGAAAGATGTTTAATTACATTGTGGGATATGAAAAATGTCGTCGAGAAGAGCTGGTGTTATGAAGGAACAAAAGAAACGATTTTATATGTAGAGGGTAATAAATAAAAAGCCAAGTTCTTTTTCATAAAGGTGAAAAAGAACTTGGCTTTTATGCTATTTTCTTACCTAGCTTTTTATTTACAAATCCTAAAATCAACCCGCGTATTTGTGGATCAATTGCAAGGCCAATAATACCGTACAATATACCAGTAAGTGTTAGAGCTACCAGTGGTGGTAAGTTAATTAATACTGTGCGGTATAGGGCGTAACTGATTATAAATGCTAGTGTATTAAATACAATCCCTTTGAATAGTAAGGTAAATCCTTTACGAACGAATAAAGTAAATCCGATTAATAAAGTAACCTCAGTAATGATAGCAGCTCCCGCAGCTCCCATCATTCCAAATTGGCTACCTAATACGATGTAACTTACGATAGCGACAGCTAATCCAATTCCCATCGTTGTCGCACGCTTCCACTGTTGACCAATAGTTGTTAAATTATCAGCAAGTGGATAGTTGATAGATTGTAAAATGACCATAAAGGCTAAGATTGCAAGAGCATCACCGGCTGGTGCATATTTTTCACCTAATAAAGTAACAATCCAAAAACTTGGGTCGGCGATAAATGGAATCGAGATTCCCATTCCTAAGAAAGACATAAGTTTTAATTCGAACTGAGATAGTTTTCTATGTTCATCAATATTCTTTTCATTTCCAAAAGCAAATAACTTTGGATAAAAGGCCGCTGCAATTACACCAGGTATTTGATAAAGGACAGCAGGTATTTTAGAAGCAGCTCCAAAGAATCCAACTTGCTCATATGTTGAAACTTTTTCTAATATAATGGGCCCTAACTGTGGTAAGAGCATAATGATAATGCCATTGATTGTGAAAATGAGCAATTGATCTAAAATACCTTTATCCCAGCCCTTATGAACTGTTGTATGGCGAATTACCATTATAAAGGCGATGAGTCCTGTTACGAGACTGGATATCCCGTACATGGCAGCAACCATCATAAGTGACCATTTAAAGGACATTCCTAGTAGAAGAGCAGCTGCGGCTGTTACACCTTGTATTACAGAAATAATCGCTGTAAATTGCATACGTTCTGTTACTTGGAAGTAAGCCATCCCAACACCTTGTAAAGTGGCTCCAAACATTGTCGGCAGTACAACCCAATATACCATCGCACGTAAGTAAGCATCAGGATAGAAGAACTGAGCGAAAATAGCGAAGAGCACAGAAATTACGATAGCTAATACTAAACGAATACGTAAATAACTACTAATTAGTACGCTAATGTTAGCGTTGCTTCTCGTTCCTTCACGCATAAATGTATGTGTCAAACCTGCATCTGTAAAATAACAAATAACAGCGGAAACTGCTAAAGCAGTTGTAAACATCCCATACTCCTTTGGTGAAACATATCTTGCAAAGAAAATGGTCGCAATAGCAAGTACAAATCGAACAGTAATATTTCCTACAAATAGGTAGGAGGCGTTTTTAAGGATTTTATTTGTTTTCATGGAACAAGACCTTTCTATTTTTCAGGACGCACTTCGTCCTATTTGTAAATTTGATTTGTTTACGGAAAGTATGTTTAAAAGCGTATTCTTTATTTAAGAAAACATAAACTTTATTCGTACAAACCAAAGCATTGCGTATAGCTTTTTGCTTCGTTTTCCATTTTTTGAATAAATTTTGCGACAATATTTATTTATATCGCCCTTGATTAATTGAACTTGTGATTTATCTAACTTAGAGCTTCCTTTAATGTATATACAAGCATTGTTAATGACTGTATATGGGAATAGATAAGTTTCAAGGATTTCAATAAGTTCTGTAGAATCATTCACGATCAAGTCTTTTGATTTATTATGAACCCAATCTTTCATTCGATTAAATACTTCTAATTCTTTTGCTGTTTTTAATTCATAATCTTTATACTTTGAAGAAAGATTTCCTTCGGATAAGATTCGATAATATGTTAAATATTCATCTACATAGCATACACTTGTAACGTTCATTAATTTAAATAGAAATTCTAAATCTTCTCCCCAGCTACACCCTGGTGTGAAACGAATGTTATGATCCATCACGATAGATCTTTTGAAAATCCAAGTACTTGTTTGCGCAACAACTTGATGCGTTAAGAAAGCCTTTGTCATATCACCTTTAATAAAGTTTGTCGTGTGCTCAACTTTTTCACCAGTCTCTTCGTAAAAGTTCATATAGCCACAATAACAAGCGTTCATGTTGTTTGTATGCATGCTTTCAACTTGTTTTTCGATTTTTGTTGGATGCCATAAATCATCACTATCAAGAAAAGCAACATATTCTCCGCTAGCGTTTTCAATTCCTGTATTACGAGCAACTGAAACGCCTTGATTTTCTTGTGGGACGTATTTTATTTGTCCGGGGTACTTTTGTACAAGTTTTTTTACGATGGAAGGTGATTGATCTTTGCTTCCATCATCTACAATTACAATTTCAATGTTTTTATATGTTTGATCTAGTATTGATTGCATCGTTTCTTCAATATATTTTTCCGTATTATACAGAGGTATGACAACGGAAACGAGTTGTTTTTGTTCCATCATAGAGTTTTTATCTCCTCAAATTTTTTATGTTTTGTACCATATATACAAGTCTTTTGAAAGGAAGAAGACTACAAGAACATCTGTATAAGTTTAACGCATATAAACTTTGTAAATCAACTTTCTATTGTGGTACCCCGTATAATTAGAAAGAAATAATTTGAAATGATAAAAGCTCCTGAATTTTTCAAGCAAAATTCAGGAGCTTTAGTATATTAGTATTTAGTTAGGAAGTTATTCCTTATCTGTTATCTTTAATTTTTGTTTTAATAATGCATAATCTTGCGTTAATGTTACAAGTTGATGGTGTAATTTGGAGATTTTTCTCGTCAGGTCAAAAATTAAGATAAAACAGAATAATAGTCCGAATAAGAATAAAATGGACGGAGGATATTCTACGTTTAATAGTTTTCCAATCCAATTTATAATTTTATCCGTAGAACTTAAAATAGCCATTGCAATACAAACGAAAATCCATAAAATAGCATATTTTGTTTCTAAAGTCCCACGACGAATGGAATTAATAATTGAGAAGAATAGTAATAAAATAAAGATGAATGAAAAGGTAATTATATGCATTCATTATCAACCTTTCACGATTTTTTGCATCAATATAGCAAGACTCACCTTAACCATGTAATATGCAGATTTAAGGGGAGTGATGGAAGATTGTCCACCTTGTCGCTCTTGCATATTTACAGATATTTCATTAATGCGAAGTTTTTTCTTTTTTAAATGAATAAGGACTTCTGGTTCTGGATAATCTTTTGGATAATTGTGTGCAAAAATCTTAATTACTTCTCGATTGATAGCACGATACCCAGAAGTTGGATCCATAAATGTTTGTTTTGTTAGTACTTTCAGTAGAGCGGTAAAATAAAAAATACCGATTCTTCGGGAAATACTACCTTTATATGCTGTTTTTTCTGTAAAGCGTGAACCAAGCACCATATCACATTGATCCTCGGCAATAGGCTGTATGATTTTGTATAAATCATCAGGATTATGTTGTCCATCAGCATCGAACTGAATCGCAATATCATATCCGTTCTCATAAGCGTATTTATATCCAGTTTGTACAGCTGAACCGATACCTAGATTATATGGCAAATTAACAAGATGAACAGGGAAATCTTTTACGATTTGAGCTGTTTTATCTTTTGATCCATCATTAATAACGCAAATGCTTAATGCTGTAAAATGCTGTTTTAGTTCTAATAATCTTGTTAATGTATCTGCAATTGCTTCTTCCTCGTTATACGCTGGAATAATAATTAACGTTTTTGGTATTGAAATTGGTACCTCAATAGACATTACCGCACCATCCCTTATATACTTAATCATATTATGGTTATTTTTAAACGAACATTATTTAATATACCATTAATAGTATAACAAAATAAAGGAAAAGCTGATGGGTGATTTTAGGAAACAGGCATCGAATAAAAATGCTAAGGCGTAACACTTTATTATAATAAAAAATACATGCAAGGAAGAAAAAACCTGCGCATGTATAAGATAAAATCCTAATGTTACATATTCCAAGGCTTACTTAAAGTTAACACTTCAGCCATTTCTTTACTTTTTAAACGTCCTTTTTTTCTATTTTCTGCACGCTCTGAACCAGTTGTATGTAGCCAATGTTCTTCCTCTGTTTCAGGAATTACTTGTGGTACAGATGAAGGTTTTCCGTCTTTTAATGCGACAAATGTAATGAAACACGTTGCGGCCATTCTACGCTCGCCTGCTAGTAGATCCTCTGCAATTACTTTTACGAAAACTTCCATTGAAGATTTTCCTGTATAACATACGAATGCTTCATAACAAACAGAATCTGCTTGGTGAATTGGAGTTAAAAAATCAACGGAATCGATAGATGCTGTTACGCAATGTTTGCGGCTGTGTCTCGCAGCTGCAATTGAAGCTATACTATCAATTTCTGCTAATAATTTCCCTCCGAAAAGTGTTTGGTGATTATTTAAATCGTTAGGAAAAACACGTGTTGTTTTAATTGCTTTTGATTCTCGCATGAATTTCTTTTCCATATATTCATCCCCTATTTTCTGTTTTCAATCAGAGTGACATGTGTAAGTGGAGTACCCATATTAGATATTTAATGAAGTAAAGTGTTCCAAAAGAGGATTATCCCACTATTTGCGGGCTAATAGTCAGTGGGGGATGAACAAAACCCCCGTGGATTAAAGTTTCACTTTATTGAAATTTCTGTATTTGTATTCATGTAACTGAAAGAAAATTTATCATATATAAAATGTAGTGTAAAAGAGGATTCGCTTACATTGCAAGTGAAAAAGTAATGACTATGTATTTGTCATAGAAATTCCCTATTAACCTTGTGCTTATTCATGATAGAATCGTTTTGTTATGAATGGAAATAGAGGTGCAATGGACATATGAATCATATAAGAACAAATTTTTCGTCTTTCTTCAGTAAAATAATGATTGGTGCGATGCTCGCATTTTTTGCCTATAGTTGTTGGTCGGCTTTTGAAACAAGTAAGCAATTTTTTGGAGGAAGTACAACAAGTATAACAATTGTATTAGTGATTTTTGTTATTCTTATTTTGTTAGTAGCATCAATTTTGCAATATCGTTTTACAGATAAACAATTTCTTGTTTTTCTTATAAGCATATCTACAGTTGTAAGACTTATCACAGTTCTATTTGTAGATGTTCCAATGATAGGTGATATGAAAGCTATGTATGAGTCTGCAAAGCAGATTGCAATTGGCAATAATATAGAAAATATAGCACAGTTACCTTTTATTATTTATGAATCGATCATCATTCGTATATTTGGTGATACGGTATTCGCTTTACAATTATTTAATATTTTATTTTGTACAGGAACTGCATTTTTCATTTATCGCATTGCGTCAATGGTCTTTGGAGAAGAGTGTGGTCGTATTGCATCAATGTTTTACGCTTTATATATTCCAAATATATTTATGAGTTCTGTATTAACGGCGGAATCACTCGCAATATTTTTATTTTATTGTGCTTGTTACATATTTTTATATAAGGGATTAGACCATCCTTATATGTGGGTAATTTCAGCCATTTTATTTGCGCTTAGCAATATGATTTTCCCAATGGGGTTATTTTTACCTATTTTTATAGTTGTATATGTGCTGTTAATTGAATTATTTCAATCAGCAACGAAACAAAAATTACTATTAAAAATGATGGGAATACTTATTCTGTTTTATAGTACTCATTTTGGTGTGAGCTATGGTATCAAGATGATGGGAATGTCACAGTATACGATTTCTAATCAGACTTATGTTCAATCTGTTTTAATTGGAAAAAGTCAAAATGAAGAAAAAACATCCAAAAATAAAAGTGTAAAAGAGCACATTGATCAAGAGTTAAAAGAAATGGAAGTAGAAAGATTTAAACTGTTAAAGCCAGTTATTAACCAGCTTTCAGACGAGGGAATAAATTCTATTATTTTTAAATGTGAAAAGCTTATATATATAGTGGTGACATTATTTATGGCCATAGCTTTATTACATTTTCTAATTAAGAAACAGCAAAATGAAGGATATATGTTGTTTGTATTATTAATTACCGGATACGTGTCGTTAAGGCTCTTCCGAGTAGATATGACATATTATAATATTATTATGCCAGCTTTGTTTATTTTACAAAGCTTTGGTGTTTATATGAGTTATTTTTATTGCCAAAAAATATTTTTCAGAAAATAAAAGAATCCATTTTGGATTCTTTTTTTGTAGATGGATGATAAGGATGAATGCAAAGCGGAGATGAAGAATCTCCACTTTGTATCGATTCGTCTTATCGGTTTAGTTCTAGTTGTAAATTATCCGCTGTTAAGGCCATTGTTGAGGAATCGTCTTGAATACTCTTCATTACTTGTGATATAGTCTCTAATTCATTTTCAATTTTTTTATTTTGTTCTTTAGAGTTAGACATATCTTTTACGATTTCTTGAAAATATTGATCTGTCGCATGCATACTATCTGTCCCTTCAGATACGAGAGAGCTTATTTGTTCCACGGAAGAAGAGACGTGTATAATTTGTTCATTAGTTTTTTCAACGAGTTTTGTAACGTTGGAAATTGATTCTTTCGTTTGCTCTGATAACTTTCGGATTTCTCCCGCTACGACTGAAAAACCTTTACCAAATTCGCCAGCACGTGCAGATTCAATAGCAGCATTTAATGCTAGTAAATTTGTTTGCTCGGCGATTGATTTTACAATATCAATGATTTCGTTAATTTTGTTAGAAATATCAAGAAGTTCATGAGTATCAGTAATGATAGTTTCCATATTCGTTTGGATGCTTTCCATTCGTTTGTTCTGCAGATTTAATTGTTCTTTTCCTTTATTGGCCTTTTCTTCTGATGTCGTAGCTAATGATGTACCTGTTTTTGCAATTCCTACGATACTTTCTGATTTAGATGTTAACTGTTGAATAGAAGAGCTTGTTTTTTCAGATACTGCCGCTAGTTCTGTTGCAATATGTGTAATCGTCATAGTTGTCAGTTCTTTTTCTTTTTCATGTTCTTTTTGGATTCTTTCATATTCGGATTCATAAGCTGCAATAACAAGTTCTTGTTCTAATGTGAATAATTTATTTATTACGTTTATAGAATAAGAAAAATCGTCTATCGTTGAAATTTTCGTTTGCAAAATCTTTATGACGGAGCGGAATAATTCTTGATAAGCAGCGGTATACCATTTTCTATGTAAACCAATTTGTACGTGCCTTTTTGCAATTCTAACACGTTGTTCAATAAAATCTTCATTCATATTCCCGCTGAACAATTCTTTAATATGTGTCTTTAAAGTTTGTTTTAATTTGGGAATAGAGCTGTAGCGTTCAATAACAGCAATTAAATTAGGTTGTTTTGTGATGTTGGTGTAGAATTTTTCTGTTATCCAATCTATTTCCTCATAAATAAATGGCTGTAATACTTTAACAATTTGTAAATCTTCCTTTGAAATATGTAGCATATCCATTTGAGTTTTTAGTTCAGAATTAGCAGGCACGTTAAATATGATTTGTTGGCCTTTGCTTAATTCAATTATACTGGTGTTTGTTTTATTTTTTTTAAAAACCCCAAGCATCATTCTTCCCCCTGTTTATAAAACGTTTTCATTTTTTGTTCTAATGTAATTATATATTTTTATATACAATTACTCTATAGTATATGGAATTGTATATAAATTAAGAGAATTCTATGTAGAATTCTCTTAATGGCCTTTATTAATTTTTGCATGTGTTTTAAAGAAAACTGGGAAATGTACATTATATATTACGGTGACTACACGAATAACGAATGTTACTAATAAACAGACATAGAAAGCTAATATGTGTGCCCCCATTGCATGTGTAATTAAGAAACTAACTGCTCCTAGAATAGAAGCAATTGCATATATCTCTTTTCGGAATACATACGGGATATCTTGAGCGCAAATGTCACGTAAAATACCGCCCCCAATACCTGTAATAACTCCCATTGAAACGACTAAAAACGAGGCGTCAACGTGATGTGACATTGCTGCATTTGCACCAATAGCTGTAAATACCCCTAAACCAACAGCATCAGAAAGCATAATAACGACTTGAAGTTTATTAATGCGCTCAAAAAACATACATGTGAATAATGCTGATAGTACACTTACGAAAAAGTAAATGGGTTTTACAAATGCGACAGGAGGCAGGTTACCAATCATAATATCACGAATAATACCGCCGCCGAGCGCAGTAGCTACAGCTAAACAAAGGACACCAAATAAATCTAGATCTTTTTTTAAACCAACTAATGTACCAGAAATGGCAGCGGCGATAATGCCAAGAAACGTAAATATATCGATTAATAACACGGCTTTAATTCCTTCCTCTTAAAGATGTTCCAGAGAAAAAATATACACTAAAGTTTTGGAAATAACAATTACTTTTCGCTACATGTAGAAAAATGGATGAAATAGCTAAAGAAAGCGTTTGAAAATGCTTGATAAGTAGCAATAAAGTAAAGCGAAAAAGTGTGGAAAGATTAATAGTATAGTTTTTGGATGTAGCTTAGTTGGAGGGATGGTACAATAAGATAAGTCCGTTTTGTACATTTGTATAAAATGATAAAAAAATATTTCTGTACGGTCGAAAATAAGTGCATATGTGTTAGATAGTTTTTATAGGGATAGGGAAGGATAGCTAAAGGACAATGTTTTCGGTTACTAATAATGCTGGACTTGACTAGTTTCGGCATGAAAAATAGTTCTCAATTTAAATATGAGTTATGTTATAATTGCTAGGTGTGTTTAAACAGTAGAAAACTATGATTAAAAGATAATGTGAAGATTTTGTATGGAGGTCTTGGAATGTTAGCAAATCAAGCTAGGGTTAGATTTGAGCATTTTTTGCTCTTTTTTATTATTTTACAGCCTGTTTTAGATTTATTAACGTCTCTTAGCATCGTTTTATTAAAGTCAAATGCCACTGTTGGAATTTTGGTAAGATTTCTTATTATGGCTGTTGGTGGTATTTACATTTTAATTCAGGCAAAAGAGAAGGAAAATAGGAAGTTTTTAATTTACTTAATACTATTAGCAGTAGTTTTAGGGATAGGGTTTATTAATAATAAACTAGTTAAGAATCCTATTGTACTTGGTGAAGAAGTTAAGTTTGTTGCGAAGGCATTATATATATATATCATGCTAGGATCATACATTTTAGCTTTAAAATCATTGAAAAAGAAAGTAAATATTAGTGACAAAGTCAGAAATAGTATTGTGTATTCAACATTAATCATTAACGCTATTATGGTTATTTCTATTTCGACATCTACAGACTTTGGTAGTTATCAATGGATGAAAGTTGGTTCCCGAGGGTGGTTCTATGCAGGTAATGAACTAGGGTCAATCTTAGCTATTATTTTCCCTATTGTGGTACTATATTCTATTCAAAAAACAAAGAGCGTGAAACACGTTTTATATTGGATTCCATCGCTTTTAATGATTTACTCGTTAATTCAAGTTGGTACGAAAGTAGGAATGGGCTCAATTGGTGCTACGTTAGCAGCAGCAATCGGGATTATCGTACTACAATTATTATTTGATAGAAGAAATCCAAACAAAAGGTCTCTTGTACTTAATGGATTAATTGCTATTTTCCTATTGGCTGGTGTTGTTGGAACGTTTAAAATGACGCCATTAGCACAAAATATGGGTATTCATAACAACTATTTATCAGAACAAAATGTAGCGCAGCAAGGTCAAAAAGAAAAAGAAATTAAAGAGAAAATTAAAAAAGAAGAAAAACAACATAAAGTTGAGAAACCAGAAGAAAAGGCGAAGGTAGAAGCTGAAGTTAAGAAAGAGCTTGAGAAAGAGCAAAAGAAAGAAAATCAAGAAAATCTTATTTTCAGTGGACGTCAAGTATATGAAGAGCGACATAAGCAGTTCTTTAAAGAAGCGCCAACGTCACAAAAGTTATTAGGAATGGGTTACGCAGGTAACTTTAAGTATAATGAACAAAAAGAGCCAGATCCGAAGCTAATCGAAATGGACTTCCATGATTGGTTTTATGATTTCGGAATTATTGGTTTTGCGTTAATGATGATTCCATTTATTTATTACGGCGTAAGAATCCTACTAGCATTTGTTACAAGATTTAAGGAAATATTTAATGTGAAATATGGAATGATTACAGCAAGCTTAGTATTAGCATTAGGTATTGCATATATTGCAGGACATATTTTGACAGCACCAGGAGTAGGGATTTACTTTGTAGTGGTGTTAGCTTGTCTAATTGTAGATTTAGAAATTGAATGATAAAAATAAAAGCTAACTTTTGTTAGCTTTTATTTTTTAGTACAGTAAAATAAAGATAGATGGAAATGTAGCGAGGATTTAAAGGAGGAAAAAATATGAGGATATTGCATATGAATGCAGGGGCAGAAGATGGTGGAGGAAAAACACATATTATTTCACTGCTCGATCAGTTTCCGGATGGTGAAGTAGAATTAGCAGTATTTGAAGATGGAATTGTTGCGAAAGAAGCAAGAGAGCTAGGAATAAAAGTTCATGTGTTTTCACAAAAATCTCGCTATGATTTATCCATTTTAAAGAACATAAGTGAATTCATTAATAAAGAAAAATTTGATGTAGTTCATACACACGGTCCTAGGGCGAATTTCTTTGTTTCTCTAATGAAGAAGAAATTTGCGGCAAAATGGGTTACGACAATTCATAGTGATCCATTTCAAGACTTTACTAAACAAGGCTTAAAAGGCTGGATTTTTACTAAATTAAATTTGAAAGCTTTAAAAAATATAGATTTATTTTTTGTTGTAACGAATAGGTTGAAAAAAAGCTTAGCCGCATTAGGTATTTCAAATGAAAAGATGCATGTTATCTATAACGGGATTGAATATGATCAGGAAAAAGCAGATGGCTATAATAAAAAGGAAATGTTTAATATTGATGAAGATGTGTTTACGGCAATCCAAGTAGCGCGTTTGCATCCTGTTAAAGGACATGAAGTTTTATTCGATGCGTTACAACAAACAAAATTGGAGAAAATTAAAGTGTTATTAGTTGGTGACGGGCCGTTAGAAAGAGAACTAAAGGCGTTAGCTACTGAAAAAGGGATTAATGATAAAGTTGAATTTTTAGGGCATCGTCAAGATGTGAAACAATTATTTGCTTCATCACATGTCAATTTGTTAACTTCCCATAGCGAAGGATTTCCATTAGTTTTATTAGAAGCGGCAAATCAACGTGTACCATCAATTGTGACTAGAGCTGGAGAAATCGAACCGTTAATTGCAGATGAAACTTATGGGTGGATTGTACCAACTGGTGATGGAAAAGCATTGGCATCGGCATTAGAAGAGGCGTATGATAAGTGGAAAACTGGAGAGTTATCAGTAATGGGCAAGCATATTTATGAGCATGCTACTATGAACTTCTCACTTCAAAAATTATATGAAGATACGAAAGAAACATATAAGCAATTAATAGCAAAAAACCTTTAATGATAGAGAGGATAGTTAAATATGGCAGTACAAACGGTTGATATTCTAGGTGTTCCTTTCTCTACAATGACAATGGATGAAACGGTCCAATATTTAAAGGAACAACTAGAATTGGAGCAAACTCATACTTTTCAGGTAGTAACAGCAAATCCTGAAATTGTTATGTGTGCAAAAAAGGATGAAGAGTTCCATAAAACATTACTAAATACCGATTTAATTACACCTGATGGTATTGGGGTTGTAAAAGCAAGTGGTATGCTTGGTATACCTGTAAAAGAACGTGTAGCAGGTTTTGATTTAATGTGTAATTTATTTGCGAAGTTATCAGAAGAGAATAAACCAGTATCTGTTTTCTTATTAGGTGCAAAACCACATGTTGTACAAGCCGCGGCTGATCATTTAACGAAGACATATTCGGCTGCATCTATCGTGGGGATACAAGATGGATATTTTAAACAAGAAGAAGAAGAGAATATTGTTTCACGTATTCAAGAGGCAAAACCAGATCTATTACTTGTTGCACTTGGCTTTCCAAGACAAGAAAACTTTATCCAAAACAATAAGCATCGTTTAGAAACGAAAATGGCTGTTGGAGTAGGCGGTAGTTTAGATGTGTGGGCTGGAGAGGTAAAGCGTGCGCCAAAATGGATTCAATCTATTCATTTAGAGTGGTTTTACAGATTATGTAGTAATCCAACACGTTGGCGTCGTCAGTTAGTATTAGCTGAATTTTTAAAAGAAGTAATGCGTTCAAAAAAGTAGCGGAACATCGCTACTTTTTTTATTTGTTTATTTTTGATAAACATTTTACTTTTTGGGAATGATGAAGGAGAATTTTTTATAAGAAAGTATTTTACTTATGCAATACACACATGTAAAATGATGTGTAAAGACAGCTGTGTAAGGAGGACTTCTTGTGAGTAAGGTAAAAGAAATTTCGAAGCGAAAGCTACTTGGTATAGCAGGGCTTGGCTGGTTATTTGATGCAATGGATGTTGGAATGCTTTCATTTGTAATCGTAGCACTCCAAAAAGATTGGGGATTAAGTACTCAAGAAATGGGTTGGATAGGTAGCGTTAATTCAATTGGTATGGCAGTAGGAGCGCTCCTTTTTGGGATACTATCAGATAAAATAGGACGGAAATCAGTCTTTATTATTACATTATTACTATTTTCTATCGGTAGTGGTTTAACTGCTTTAACGACGACATTCGCGATGTTCCTCGTTTTACGCTTTTTAATTGGTATGGGACTTGGCGGGGAACTTCCAGTTGCATCTACTCTTGTATCAGAAAGTGTTGAAGCGCACGAACGTGGAAAAATAGTTGTACTATTAGAAAGCTTTTGGGCTGGTGGTTGGTTAATTGCAGCTCTTATCTCATATTTTGTTATTCCTAAATACGGTTGGGAAGTTGCTATGGTAATAAGTGCAGTTCCAGCGTTATATGCTTTATATTTAAGATGGAATTTACCCGATTCTCCAAGGTTCCAAAAGGTTGCAAAAAGGCCATCTGTTATTGAAAATATAAAATCGGTTTGGTCTGGAGAATATCGTAAAGCAACAATTATGTTATGGATTCTATGGTTTTGTGTGGTCTTTTCCTATTATGGAATGTTCCTTTGGTTACCTAGTGTAATGGTACTGAAAGGCTTTAGTTTAATAAAAAGTTTTCAGTACGTACTTATTATGACCTTAGCTCAACTTCCAGGATATTTCACAGCTGCATGGTTTATTGAACGTCTTGGTCGTAAATTTGTATTGGTTACGTATTTAATTGGTACAGCATGTAGTGCTTATGTGTTCGGAATTGCGGATTCATTAACAGCATTAATAGTGGCGGGTATGTTACTATCCTTCTTTAATTTAGGTGCTTGGGGTGCATTATACGCTTATACACCGGAACAGTATCCAACAACTATTCGCGGTACAGGTGCAGGAATGGCAGCTGCATTTGGGCGTATTGGTGGTATTCTTGGACCACTATTAGTAGGGTATTTAGTTGCTTCACAAGCTTCACTATCGCTAATATTTACGATTTTCTGTGGATCAATTTTAATTGGGGCACTTGCTGTAGTTATACTTGGTCAAGAAACGAAACAGAGGGAATTAGTATAAAGAGAAACCTTAATCAGTGGTGTTTTGTCCATCAACCACTGATTATTAGCCCGCACCAATCGGGATAAAAGAAAAGGGGAACCAAAGTGGTTTCCTTTTTTCTGTTTTTTTAGATAAATAATGGTATAGTAAGAAAAAGGGAATGTTTCTTACTAAAGCGAATGTATACAACAAGACATATGGACAAAGGAATTAGGTGGCTGGATAAATGAAAATCTTACTTATCATGGAAGAAACAGAAGAGCGAAGAAAATTAGTTGAGAACTTTACTGAAAACATTCGAAATGTAGAATGTTTTGAAGCGAAAACTGGAACAGAATCTTTGCTAATAATGAAAAAACATACACCTGATTTTGTTTTTTTAAATTCGCAATTAATGGATGGTACTGGTTTTGAATATTCGAGTTTGTTACGAGAAGTGAATTGTTATACGAAATTTATTTTTATTGGTGAGGATATAGGAGAGGCAATTACAGCTTTTCGTTTCCAAGCGTTTTATTATTTATTACGACCATTTCGTGAAGAAGATTTACAATTCATTTTATATAAAATGGGAAAAGAACAAGGTGAGAAAGCAAAGAGTCATCTGCGTAAACTGCCGATAGAAGGCCATGAGGGGATTAGATATATTCTCCCGGAGGATATTGTATATATTAGTAAAAATAAGGAAAATAAAACCGTTTCAATTTATACAACGAATAATCAGTATATTTCAACATACACACTCCAGGAATTAGAAAATAAACTAAATGCATATGATTTTTTACGTGTACATAAAAGCTATTTAATTAATATGTCATATGTACAAGAACTTAAACCTTATTATAATGGCACGTATAATTTGCATTTAGACAGGTACGATGAGCAACCGATTCCAGTAAGCCGTAATTATGTAAAACGGCTTCGAAATAAAATTGAGCTATGACAAGTAATGAGAGAATTTTAACATAATAGCCTAGAAATCCTTCATGATAAGGAGGATTCAAATTAAATATTCAGAAAATTTAGTACAATCTCCTCTAAGAAGTAGTAATGGGGGGATTGTACGTGAAAACATTGAAATCAATTTTACTTTGGGGAGTTATTGCAGCAGTAGGAGCATCTGCTTTTGGTGTAATAGCTTTATCACAAGGTGAGACAATTAATGCTGTATGGCTATTAGTTGCTGCTGTATCAGTGTATGCGATTGCTTATCGCTTTTATAGTAGATTTATAGCAAGGAAAGTTTTTGGCCTAGATAATAATAGGCAAACGCCTGCTCATACGTTAAATGATGGGAAGGATTATGTTCCAACAAATAAATGGGTTTTATTCGGACATCACTTCGCTGCGATTGCAGGGGCAGGTCCTTTAGTAGGACCAATTTTGGCGGCGCAGATGGGGTATTTACCTGGGACTATTTGGATTATTGTTGGGGTAGTTATTGCCGGAGCTGTACAAGATTTTGTAATTTTATTTGCTTCAATGAGACGTAATGGTAAATCATTAGGAGAAATGATTAAAGATGAAATTGGTCCTGTTACAGGATTAATTGCGATGATTGGTATTTTAGGTATTATGATAATTTTATTAGCAGTATTAGCTTTAGTAGTTGTGAAGGCACTTGTTGGAAGCCCATGGGGAATGTTTACAATCGCAGCAACAATTCCAATTGCTATTTTAATGGGAGTTTACATGCGTTACATTAGACCAGGGCGAGTAGGGGAAGGATCAGTAATCGGTATTGTTCTACTAGTCCTATCGCTTATTGGTGGACAGTATGTAGCAGAAAATCCAACACTTGCAAGTATGTTTACTTTTAGTGGTGAAACAATTGCTATTATGCTTATCGTATATGGATTCATTGCATCGGCATTACCAGTTTGGATGCTCCTTGCACCACGTGATTATTTAAGTACATTTTTAAAAATAGGAACGATACTTGGATTAGCAATTGGTATTTTAATTGTAGCTCCAGATTTGAAGATGCCGGCAGTATCTAAGTTTATTGATGGAACAGGCCCTGTCTTCTCCGGGAATTTATTTCCGTTCTTATTTATTACAATAGCTTGCGGTGCTGTCTCTGGATTCCACGCTCTCGTTTCATCAGGTACGACGCCGAAAATGATTGAGCAAGAAGGTCATGCACAGCCAATTGGTTATGGGGCAATGTTAATGGAATCATTTGTAGCAGCGATGGCTATGATTGCAGCTTGTGTATTAACACCAGGAACTTATTTTGCAATTAATAGTCCAGCAGCACTGATCGGAACAGATGTATCACAAGCGGCTCAAGTTATTTCTTCGTGGGGATTTGCTATTACACCGAATGAATTAAAAGAACTTGCTGTTAACGTCGGAGAACAGACCATTTTATCACGTACAGGTGGCGCACCAACATTAGCAATTGGTATGGCACATATATTTTCACAAGTAATAGGTGGAACGGCGATGATGGCATTTTGGTACCATTTTGCCATTCTTTTTGAAGCACTATTTATTTTAACAACGATTGATGCTGGAACACGTGTAGGACGATTTATGATTCAAGATATTTTAGGGCATGTGTACAAGCCGTTTGCGAAAACAGATTCCACAATAGCGAATGTGGTTGCTACAACGTTATGCGTATTAGGCTGGGGGTACTTCTTATATCAAGGGGTAGTTGACCCTCTCGGTGGAATTAATACGCTATGGCCACTTTTCGGTATTGCAAATCAAATGTTAGCGGGGATTGCACTATTACTTGGAACGACAATTTTATTCAAAATGGGGAAAAAGGCATACGTTTGGGTAACGCTTATTCCGACTATAGGATTACTTATTGTAACGATGACAGCTGGTTATCAAAAGTTATTTCATGAAAATCCTAAAATAGGATTTCTATCACATGCGAAAGTATTTCAGGGAGCATTAGATGATGGTAAGGTATTAGCTCCAGCTAAAAATGTTGCGCAAATGAAACAAATTATTTTTAATGACTATATTGATGCGGCACTTTGTGGAATTTTTATGATAGTTGTAATTGCTGTATTAATTTCTGCACTTCGAATTTGGATTCAAGTATTAAGAAATAAGCCAATGCCGTTAAAAGAGGCACCATATATTCCAAAAGATGAAAGTGAGTCGAGGAACTATGCTTAAAAATTTACGGAACGTATGGGGAAAGAGAAAGCAATTTATTAGTTTACTTGTCGGAGTTCCAAGTTATGAAACGTATGTAAATCACATGAAATTACATCATCCAGAAGAGAAAATTCTATGTCAAAAGCAATTTTTTGCTGAGGCACAAGAAGCTAGATTTAATGCAAAAGGCGGAAAGATATCGCGATGTTGTTAATGGAGGAGACGAAATTTCGTCTCCTTTTTTGTTTTACTGTTCCACGTGGAACAGTAAAACAAAAAAGATTGGGAATTATAGGGATTACGTAATACAATAGCATATAGAAAGGGATAGATGGAAAAGAAAAAGTAGGGAGATTATTTTATGTTCAGAGATCTATTTGTAAATATGACAATTATTCTGTCCTTTATCTTTGTGGGTGCTCAGCTTTTAAGAGATAAGCCATTAAAAGAAGGATTCTCTTTTTGGCAGAAATGTTTGGTCGGTATTTTAACTGGAATATTGAGTATATTGTTGATGCATTTTGGTGTGCATATTGAAGATATTATGTTGGATTTACGTTATTTAGCTGTTGTTTTGGCAATTATAATTGGTGGCCCAATAGCTAGTAGTATAACTGTTATGATTATTTTAATAACGCGGGTATTTTTTACTGAGTATTCTTTAGCCTCTGAATTGGCTTGCTATACTATCGTGGCAATAGGGATTGGCATTACTCTCATTTGGCGGATGAAGATTTCTATATTTACAAAATGGATATGGTTTAATGTATATAGTTTATCTATTTTAATACTACCACTTTATATTTTATTTAAGGATATATATGTAGTGGTATTATATTTAATTTGTTGTATTGTAGCGGCATACATCACATTTGTAAGTGCAAGTTACATATTGCAATCCAATGAATTATTTCAAACGATGAAGCATTATGCAACGATAGATGCATTAACGAATCTAGGAAATGTAAGACAGTTTGATTTTGAGATGAATCGTCATATTGATAGTAAGCATATGAAAAATGATTCACTTTGTTTATTACTTATCGATATTGATCACTTTAAGTATGTAAATGATACGTACGGTCATCCTGCTGGAGATGAAGTGTTAAAACAACTAGGGCGTATTTTGTTAGAGAATGCACCATTCCCAAATTTAGTCTTTCGAAAGGGTGGCGAAGAGTTTGCTCTGTTGTTACCAAAAAAGAGAGTAGCATTTGGAACTCGTATAGGGGAACAAATTCGACTAGCAGTTGAAAAGCATTCATTTCAACTGCAAAATGGGGAAAAAATTAAAATTACAGTTTCTGTTGGGCTTTCAGAATATAAAAAATCACCTGAGCAATTTATTCAATCAGTGGATGATGCGTTATATTATTCAAAAAGAAATGGTAGAAACAAGGTTAGTTCAGCATCATAGGAATTCGGGGAGTACTTTAAAAGATTTCTGTAAAGTAATTAAAACCCACAGAACAATAAATGTTCTGTGGGTTTTAATCTATTTTTAAATTTATTAATAAAAAGCGTTATGTTAGACAAGTTCTTTCGGTGCAACGAATTTGCGGTATGCACCGTGATGTGTTGGTCCTACATATTCGTTAATCTTAAATGAATGACGAATTGCAGCTGTGATGAATTCTTTCGCAGTTTTTACTGCTTCTTTCACCGTTTTTCCTTTTGCAAGTTCTGCTGTAATTGCAGCAGAATATGTACAACCTGCACCGTGTGTATTTGTCGTATCAATCTTTTCTGATTCTAGAAGATCGAATGTTTCGCCGTCATATAACACATCAATAGCAGTTTCTGTGCCTAGTTTGCTACCACCTTTAATCAGTACGTATTTAGCGCCTAAAGCATGGATTTTTTTTGCAGCTTCTTTCATGTCCTCAAGAGAATTAATTTTCACACCACTTAATTGATATGCTTCAAATAAGTTTGGCGTTACGACTAATGCCTTTGGAACAAGAACGTCACGTAAGCAGTCATTTGTTTCAGGATGTAACGCTTCATCCGCTCCTTTACATACCATAACAGGATCAACTACTACATTTTCGAAATTGTGCTTTTCAATTGTTTCCGCAACCATTTCGATAATTTCTACTGATCCAAGCATACCCGTTTTTAAAGCATCTACGCCAACGCCTTCAATTGTCGTTTCTAATTGTGGTTTTAATGTAGAAGCTGGGATTGGGAATACGTTATGTGCCCAACCGTTATGTGGATCCATCGTTACGATTGTCGTAAGAGATGTCATTCCGTATACACCAAGTTCTTGGAATGTTTTTAAATCTGCTTGTATACCAGCACCACCACTTGTGTCAGAACCAGCGATAGTAAGTGCCTTATTCAATGTCATTATGAAAGCCCCCTCAAGTGATATAATGAAAACTATGTTTTCACCATTATATCAATGTTACGAATAAGTACAAAGTGAAAAGTAGATGATTTATGTTAAGTACTATTTAAAATCTTGTATGTAGGAGACGAATTATGTTTCAAGAGAATCGTACAAATGAATTAGTTATATTAAAAGAGATTGCAGAAACGTTGAATACCTCAAATGATACATATCACGTACTTCAAGCTGTGCTGGAAAAGCTGTTGAATGTAACTGGTTTAACGACAGGATGGATTTTCCTTGCGGATGAAAATGGTAGATATACAAAATTAATTGATTACCAATTACCAGAGGGATTGAAATTCGAAAATAAACGACCGATGTGTGAGGGGAATTGCTGGTGCTTACACCGCTTTGTGGAAGGAAAACTAGAGCGAGCAGTTAATATTATTGAATGTAAGAGAATTAATAATGCGATTGAATACAACTGGGGAGATACAGAAGGGATTGTACATCATGCGACAGTACCGCTAAAAGCGGGAGAAGATGAATTTGGCGTGTTAAATGTAGCTAGCCCAGGTAAAACGCATTTTTCGGAAGAAGAATTAGTACTATTACAATCAGTTGCCTTTCAAATTGGAACGGCATTAAAGCGTACAAAACTGTATGAAAATGAAAAGAGAAGAGCTCATTATTATGTAAAGTTAGAACGCTTTATTCAAGCTTTAAGGACAATTCATAAATTTAATGCATTACCAGAAGAGATTGTAATGCAAATAGGGAGCTTATTTCTATGGGAGCAAGTTGTATTCTTTATTAGAGAAGAAAATGAACTAGCTGTGAGAGCTTCTTATAAGAAAGGTGAACTACAAGATGATTTGAGGGCAGTAGCACAGGAAGCGTTGGAAAAAGAAGAGTCTGTCTTGTCGAAGTGTCAGGTTGGTAATATAGAGCATCCCAATAGGACAGTTATCGCTATTCCGATACATATTCAAGATCATATATTTGGAGTATTAAGTGTAAGTTCTAATAATGGAGAATTTGATATAAATACGATAGATGTAGTACA
This sequence comes from Bacillus sp. MYb56, assembly GCF_002976445.1. Lineage (NCBI taxonomy): Bacteria > Bacillati > Bacillota > Bacilli > Caryophanales > Bacillaceae > Bacillus > Bacillus sp. MYb56. The sequence continues at coordinate 46,507 of NZ_PCOH01000020.1, read as the reverse complement.
AGCGTTAGCAAATCATATTTCATTAATGATAGAGAACTTAAGATTAAATGAAAAACGCCGCGAACTTGTACGAATGGAAGAGCGTAATCGTTTAGCTAGAGATTTACATGATTCTGTTTCACAAAAGTTGTTTTCATTAACGTTTATGACGAAAGGCGCTGAAGCTGTCTTAAAGGGTCAAAATGAAAAGGTAGATCAGTCTTTGTATGAGATGCGTGAATTAGCACAAGGTGCCTTAAAAGAAATGAGGACATTAATTTGGCAGCTCCGTCCGGCTGGATTAGAGAAAGGGTTATTACCAGCTTTAAAGCAATATGGTGAAAGTTTAGGATTGAAAATTCGGGAACAAGTTACAGGTGTACGTGATTTGCCGCGTGTAGTAGAAGAAGCGCTATGGCGAATTGGACAAGAAGCTTTAAATAACGTAAGTAAGCATGCGAATGTAAGAGAAGCGACGATTTATTTCAAAGTGACGGAGAAAAATGTATCATTAGAAATAGTCGATCAAGGAAATGGGTTTGTAGAAAAGGATATAAAAGAGAAGAAATCACTCGGTATGACTACGATGCGTGAAAGAGTAGAATTAGTTGGTGGAACAATTAAAATTGTAAGTAGTAAGAAACGAACGAGTATAAAAGTAAATGTACCATTATGATGTGAAAATGAGGGAAGTTTGTGAAAATAAAAGTATTGTTAGTTGATGATCATACAGTTGTTTTAAAAGGATTAGCATTTTTTCTAAGCACACAGGAAGATTTTGAATTAGTTGGTGAAGCAAATAATGGGAAAGAGGCGCTAGTGAAAGTAGGCGAAACGAGTCCAGATGTCGTATTAATGGATTTATATATGCCTGAGATGGATGGAATTGAGGCAACAGCTTGTATTAAAAAAGAATATCCAAACGTGAAAGTAATTGTATTGACTAGTTTTTCTGATCAAGCTCATGTATTGCCGGCACTAAAAGCTGGGGCGAGCGGTTATATTTTAAAAGATATCGAACCAGATCAGCTTGTTGAAGCTATTCGAAGCGCGTATAAAGGTAATATTCAATTACATCCAGATATAGCAAATGCCCTTCTTTCTCAAACATTACCACAGGAAGAGAAAGAAGAAGAACCTTCCGTTCAAGTGGATGTATTAACAGCGAGAGAAAATGAAGTATTGCAGTTATTGGCGAAAGGGATGAGTAATAAAGAAATTGCTTCTGTTTTAGTTATTACAGAAAAAACGGTAAAAGCTCATATGAGTAGTATTTTGAGTAAGTTACATTTATCCGATCGCACACAAGCAGCATTATATGCAGTGAAAAATGGAATTGTATAAGACAAAAGTCGTAAGACCTAGTTCGCCTTTAGAAGGTGGACTTTTTTTATGGAAAAATACGTCTATGTGAGGACGTAATTGTCTTGATATAAAGATAAAATGTATTTGTAAGCAACAATAATTATAAGGGAGTACCCTTTTTCGTAAGTGATATATAACAACATAAGAGTGAGTAGTAGGAGGAAAAACAATGGCAACAGTTTTATTTGTAAAAGCAAACAACCGCCCAGCGGAACAAGCAGTTAGTGTGAAATTATACGAGGCATTTTTAGCAAACTATAAAGAAGCGCATCCAAATGATACAGTGGTAGAACTTGATTTATATAAAGAAGAATTACCATATGTAGGCGTAGATATGATTAATGGTACATTCAAAGCAGGTAGAGGATTTGATTTAACAGAAGAAGAAGCAAAAGTGGTAGCAGTTGCTGATAAGTATTTAAATCAATTTCTAGAAGCTGATAAAGTAGTTTTCGGTTTCCCATTATGGAACTTAACGATTCCAGCCGTATTACACACGTATATTGATTATTTAAACCGTGCTGGTAAAACGTTTAAATATACACCAGAAGGTCCAGTTGGGCTTATTGGAGATAAGAAGATTGCGTTATTAAATGCACGTGGCGGCGTATATTCTGAAGGACCAGCAGCTGAAATGGAAATGGCTGTAAAATATGTAGCGAGCATGATGGGCTTCTTCGGTGCAACAAACATGGAAACAGTAGTTATTGAAGGACATAACCAATTCCCAGATAAAGCAGAAGAGATCATTGCAGCAGGTCTTGAAGAAGCGGCTAAAGTAGCAAGTAAATTTTAATTAAAAATATAATCGTCACTCGAAAAAACAGCATTAACATTTACATGTTAATGCTGTTTTTTTATATTAATTTGTAGTTTCGTTATGTTTAGGAAGCGGAAATGCATTCCCAATCGCTGCTGCCCCGAGCATCGGTAATAATAAATTGAGCGGGAAAAACATGAGTAATAGTAATGTTATAGCTATTGGTTTTCTTAATGCATAGCTTGAAATAGCTGTCGTGACGATGGCTACAGAAGCTATTGGATCTATAGGGATAATAGAAGCTATAGCATATCCGATACTTGATCCAGCAAATATAATTGGGAAAATATGTCCGCCGCGCCAACCCGTATTTAAACAAACGGCAGTAATACATAATTTTAAAATTCCTGAAAGAAGTAGTACCCAGAAGGATAAATGGCTCCATTCAACGACTAAATCTTTTAATTGATGTTCCCCTGAGAATAACGTGTAAGGAAGAAAAGTTCCTGTAATTCCTAATAAAATACCGCCTATAATTCCAAGTGATACCTTGTATTCTTTGAAGGGGTGGATTAATTTCTCTAATGTGAATTCTAATTTGAAATAAAAGAAACCAACTATAGCACCAATGCTAGCAAGTGGTAGAAAGGCGATCCATTCATTAAGAGCAAGAGACCCTTCCCCAAAATCAACAATAAAGGATCCACGATTATCGAGTTTACTAAGCAATAAGTAAACGGAAAAACCGGCAAAAGTGGTAGCTAAATATACAATTGCTTTTTTTCCTTTCGAAAATTCATTAATTTGTTCACCCTCATTTTCATTCGGAGCTAAGTAACCGAATAATGGTGCATTAAAAATTACACTTAAAGTAGCACCAATTCCAACCTCTGTTAGTTCATTCATTCCCTTTAAAGCAAAATTAAAGCGATCTCCTACCCATGTACAAAGTCCACCGATAATTCCAACAAGTGCTGCTTCTGGGCCTAAACTAGCTCCAAATATTAAAACGATAATCGCAGTTAAAGTAGCTTTATGTACAAAACTGTATTCGATTCTACCTGTTTTTTTATATTCAGCCATCACTTCGGGCATAAGACGTGGATATGTACCGAAGTATTTTTGTGTTAAACCAACGAGGATACCACCGATGATTGTTACACAAATGGTGTAATAAGGCGGAGAAGAGAAAATAGTAGGTAAGTATCCCCAAATAAAGTGAATTCCGATATTTATTGTAACTAAAAATAACCAGACTGTAGCTCCTACTATAGAGCCTAAAAGAATGCCATATAGGACGAGTATATAGTGCATGTCCTTTTTATTTGTCATGTTGTCCCTCCGTTATGTAAATTTTCATGTAGAAAGGATTAAATATGCTAGTGTGAAATGAATTGAATATATATAGTATCTTTTTGAGGGTTTGGCTTATTCAATATATTGAAATCTCATGAAAATTTGAAACCAACGCGGTTAAACCCCTTATTTAATTTTATATATTGATCGGAGTTTTTAAAAGGTCTTTTTCAAATGAATATGGAATATATTTCTTTTGTTGTTTATATTAAATTCCTCGCATTTAATTTAGAACATTCAGAAAAACCATTTGACATCAGGAAATTATTGCTATAAAATCAACGGTAATTGCATAGTCTTATCAAGAAAAGGTGGAGGGACAGGCCCGATGAAACCTTGGCAACAGCCGTATAACGGAATTGTGCCAAATCCTGCAGGTAATAATCCTGAGAGATAAGAAAGAGCCTTAGAGCGTGTTTTCAAACTGCTCCTTTCTTGTTTTCAGGGAAGGGGCAGTTTTTTATTTTGGATAAAGTGAAACTTTAATCAGTGGGGGTTTTGTCCCTCCCCCGCTAATTATTAGCCTTCATCAATCGGGCAGTTATCTCCCGCCTAACTTCCTCGCATTTGCCGAATTTGGAGGTGGGAGTCTTACTGCCCGCAAATAGCGGGATAAAAGAAAGGAGAATGAGAGATGGGAGAATCATGGGGGAAAGGAACGATTTGTGTGCAAGGTGGCTATACGCCAAAAAATGGTGAGCCGCGTGTTTTGCCACTTTATCAAAGTACAACGTATAAATACGATACGTCAGATGATTTAGCAGCACTATTTAATTTGGAGGCAGAGGGATATATATATACGCGTATTGGAAATCCTACTCTAGCCGCATTTGAGCAGAAGTTATCAGATTTAGAAGGCGGTGTAGGGGCTGTTGCAACAGCTTCTGGGCAGGCAGCCATTATGCTTGCGGTTTTAAATATTTGCAGTAGTGGAGACCATTTACTTTGTTCTTCAACTGTTTACGGAGGAACGTTTAATTTATTTGGAGTGAGTTTGCGAAAGCTGGGCATAGATGTTACGTTCTTTAATCCTAATTTAACGGCAGATGAAATTGCGGCACTTGCTAATGATAAGACAAAACTCGTTTATGCAGAGTCGTTAGGAAATCCAGCAATGAACGTTTTAAATTTCAAAGAACTTTCAGCGGCAGCAAAAGAATTAGAAGTACCTTTTATCGTTGATAATACATTGGCGACGCCTTATTTATGCCAGGCGTTTGAACATGGGGCAAATATCATTGTCCATTCTACAACGAAATATATTGATGGCCATGCAAGTTCTCTAGGTGGGATTGTAATAGATGGAGGGAACTTCGATTGGACAAATGGAAAATACCCTGAGCTTGTCGAACCTGACCCGAGTTATCATGGCGTAAGCTATGTTCAAAATTTTGGAGCAGCAGCGTATATTGTGAAAGCACGCGTTCAGTTATTAAGAGACTACGGAAACTGTATGAGCCCATTCAATGCATATATTAGCAACATTGGCCTTGAAACATTGCATTTACGAATGGAGCGTCATAGTGAAAATGCTCTCGAAGTTGCTAAGTGGCTTGCCAATCATGATCGCATTGAATGGGTGAATTATCCAGGATTAGATAGTAATGAAAATTATTCGTTAGCACAAAAGTATTTGAAAAAAGGTGCTAGTGGAGTTTTAACATTTGGTATTAAGGGCGGATTAGAAGCAGCGAAAGAATTTATCGCAAATGTAAAGCTTGCAACTCTTGTAACGCATGTAGCTGATGCAAGAACTTGTGTAATACATCCTGCTAGTACGACGCACAGACAATTAAGCGCAGAAAATCAGCGTTTAGCTGGCGTTACATCTGATTTAATCCGTTTATCGGTCGGTATAGAAGATGTTTCTGATATTATTGCAGATTTAGAAGCGGCACTAGTCGGAGGCAAACAACATGCCGATCATAATTGATAAAGATTTACCAGCTCGCAAAGTATTGCAGAAGGAAAATATTTTTGTAATGACGAAGGAGCGAGCAGTAACACAAGATATACGTGCTTTGAAAATTGCTATATTAAATTTAATGCCTACAAAACAAGAAACAGAGGCGCAATTACTTCGTTTAATTGGAAATACACCGTTGCAATTAGATGTTCATTTACTTCATATGGAATCGCATCTGTCTCGCAATGTAGCGCAGGACCATTTAACGAGCTTCTATAAAACATTCCGTGATATTGAGAATGAAAAATTTGATGGACTCATTATTACAGGAGCACCAGTTGAAACTCTTTCTTTTGAAGAAGTAGATTATTGGGAAGAGCTTGGACGTATTATGGAGTATTCAAAAACGAATGTAACATCTACGCTTCATATTTGCTGGGGGGCACAAGCTGGTTTGTATTACCACTATGGTGTGCCGAAGTATCCTCTTGCGGAAAAAATGTTTGGTGTATTTGAACATGAGGTTCGCGAGCAACATGTGAAATTGTTACAAGGGTTTGATGAAGTGTTTTTTGCTCCGCATTCTCGTCATACAGAAGTACGAGAGAGCGATATTGAAAAAGTGAAAGAATTAACGTTATTAGCCAATTCTGAAGAAGCAGGCGTTCATCTTGCTATTGGGCAAGAGGGAAGGCAAGTTTTCGCACTCGGACATAGTGAATACAGTTGTGATACGTTAAAGCAAGAATACGAACGGGACTGCCAAAAAGGGTTAAATATTGATGTGCCAAAAAATTATTTTAAACATAATAATCCAAATGAGAAGCCAATTGTTAGGTGGAGGAGCCATGGGAATTTATTATTCTCTAATTGGCTGAATTATTACGTGTATCAAGAAACCCCTTATATATTGTAAATGATTGTATAACAAGTGGTAGCGTTTTATTTGTAAAGATTAACCTTTGTTTTTCTAAATATTCAAAATACATTGTTTTTCAGATTTTTTGTCTATATAATGGCATCTAAACACAATTTTTGAGGGGTGGACAGTATTATGAAAGAAATTCAAGTGGGGTTATTAGGTCTTGGGACAGTTGGTAGTGGTGTAGTTCGTATTATTACAGATCATCAAGAACGACTTATACACCAAGTAGGTTGTCCAGTGAAAGTAACGAAAGTATTGGTGCAAAACATTGAGAAAGAGAGAGAAGTAGACGTGCCTTCTACTCTATTAACACAAGATGTGAATGAAATTTTAGATAATCCTAATATTGATGTTGTCATTGAAGTAATGGGCGGCATTGATGATGCAAAAGCATATATTTTACAAGCTTTAAAAAGCGGGAAGCACGTTGTGACTGCAAATAAAGATTTAATGGCGTTACACGGAGCGGAACTCTTAGCGGTAGCAAAAGATAATCAGGCTGATTTATTTTACGAAGCAAGTGTAGCTGGAGGGATTCCAATTTTACGAAGCATCGTAGAAGGACTTTCTTCAGATCTTATTACGAAAGTAATGGGAATTGTAAATGGAACGACAAATTTTATTTTGACGAAAATGTCAGACGAAGGGAGAGCATATAACGACGTGTTAAAAGAAGCTCAGCAGCTTGGATTTGCAGAAGCAGATCCAACATCAGACGTAGAAGGTTTGGATGCAGCAAGAAAAATGACGATTTTGGCTACTCTCGGTTTCTCTACAAATGTAGAGCTTGGAGATGTGAAGGTAAAAGGGATTACTTCTATTACAGCAGAAGATATTGAATATAGTAAGAGCTTAGGCTATACGATTAAATTAATTGGTCTTGCAAAGCGAGATGGCGAGAAATTAGAGGTTACAGTTGAGCCAACGCTACTTCCAAATGCACACCCTCTTGCGGCGGTGCAAAATGAATATAATGCTGTGTATGTGTATGGTGAAGCGGTAGGAGAAACGATGTTTTATGGTCCGGGAGCAGGAAGCTTACCGACAGCGACAGCTGTTGTTTCTGATCTAGTTGCTGTAATGCAAAATATTAGGCTTGGTGTAAACGGAAATAGTGCGGTAGTCCCGCAATATCAAAAGGTACTAAAAGAGCCAGATGAAATTGTTGTGAAAAAGTTTTTAAGACTCCATGTGAAAGACGAAATTGGTGTGTTTGCAAAAATTACATCATTGTTCTCTGAACGCGGTGTTAGTTTTGAAAAGATTATTCAAATGCCGCTTGAAGAGAAAGGGAAAGCAGAAATCGTAATCGTAACACATCGTGCTTCTCTTGCGGATTATGAGTACATTCTACATACATTGCAATCGTATGAAGAAATAGATTGTGTGAAAGCAAATTATCGAATTGAGGGAGATGCTAAGTAGTATCTTTTCTAATAAAACGAAAAACCCTATTAAGCGGCTTGCTTAATAGGGTTTTTTCTATTTAAAATCTTCGTACCAACTTGAATAAAAGCTTGAATAATCCAACCTGTTGTAAAGGATAAGATAATTGTTCCAAAATAGATTGGCCCATCTAATAAGAAGCTTAATGTTAAAAATAAAAAAGCTAATGAAATTTCTGTTCTTCTAAATGTCCATTTCTTTTTCTCAGCAACAGTTAAAACGAAAGCCTCTTGAGGTGCTGCGCAAAGGTTTGTAGAGACGTAAAGACCAATTCCAGCTCCGATGAATAGATTTCCGCAAATAAGTGTTATATATTTTGGAAGAGAGCGGATAGTATCCATAATAGTCGTAATAGAACCAACCCAATCAACAAAAAGAGAAATAAGAATCATTGTGACAATTGTGCCGATTGTAATTTGTTTTTTGTCCCAAAAGAGTACGATCAGGGTAAAAATAAAGTTAATCATGAAAATCCAAAAACCAATACTTATCCCAAAATTTTGATATAGTGCAATAAAGAAGGAATCATAAGGGCTAAGTCCAAAGGAAGTAATTGTCGTCATCATATTAATACCGATGGCGAGAATGAGTAAACCGCCAATGAAAAATATATATTCTAGTTTGAATCGAAGCATAGTTGTATATCCTTTCAAAATGTATTTGCTAAGAAAGGATATACTGTGGAAAGCTTACCAGGTCAAGCGAGAATTTTTGAGGGGAAGGGGAGAATGAGATGACTAATATAAGAAAGATTGCTGAACTTGCTGGGGTATCTGTTTCAACTGTTTCACGTGTACTCAATAATCATCCGTATGTGAATGAACAGAAACGAAAAGAGATTTTAGCGATTATTGAAGAATTAAATTATACGCAAAATGTGAATGCGATTCATTTAGTGAAAGGAAAAACGAATGTAATTGGCGTGTTATTGCCGCACGTAAATGATCAATATTACAGTGCCATTATTGGGGGGATATCAAAGGAAACCGCAAAGAACAATTATAATATGATGCTTTGCCAGACAAATTATAGCGAAGAAAAAGAGCTTGAAATTTTACATATGTTAAAAATGAAAAAGCTTGATGGAGTAATTATATGTTCACGGACAAATAGTAAGGAAAAACTTGAAGAGTATACGAAGTTTGGTCCAATTGTGATGTGTGAAGAAATAGATTCGAATTTCATTTCGAGTGTACATATTGATTACTACAAAGTATTTTTGCGCGGGATGAAAAGCTTAATAGATGCTGGTCATACACGTATCGGATATTGCATTGGAAGAAGTAATAGTATTAATAGCCAGAGGCGAAAAAAGGCGTATGAGGATTCACTTCAACAGATTGTTGTAACACCGTTAGATGCCTGGAAGTTTAAGGGATGTTTTACGGTGGAAGATGGGCGCAATGTAGTCAGGGAATGGGCTCGTATGTCTGTAAAACCGACGGCTTTTCTTGTATCTTGCAATCATATTGCTGCAGGAATGGTAACGGAGGCGAAAAAACAAGGAATTCGTATCCCAGAGGATATTACGATTATCGGATGTGATGATCAAGAGGTGGCAAATATATTAGGTATTACGACGATTTCGCATTCTAGTAAAAATGTTGGTGTAAAGGCATTTGAATTATTATATGAAAAGATTAATGATGAGGAAATAGATGTGAAACATGTAGAGTTATTACCAGATTTGGTAGATAGGGAAACGACATAATAGAGAAGGTGTGAAAATCGCTTTTCGAAAATTCGTTTGGTATAATTATGGACAATCTATAGGGGCTAAAAGGGGTTTTGATATGAGATCAAAATTAGTAAAAGTAATTCTACTCATTACAATTGCGTCTTTCTGTTTATTTGCATACGGTTTTGTTTCGGGTGTAAATGATGTATTAAATCCGAAAGCTTCAAAATTAATTACGAAGACTGACGTAGTGGAAAAAGAGAAAAAGAAAACAGGAACGTTACAAGTAGTTAGTTTAGGTGATTCGTTAACGCGCGGCGTTGGTGATAAAGAAGGAATTGGCTATATTGGACGAATGAAAGAAAATTTACAAAAAGATTATAAACAAAAAGTTGCACTAAGCAATTTGGCAGTTAGTGGTGCGAAAATGCCTGATTTATTAAAACAAATCGAAAGCAGCGGAGCTCAATATTCAATTAAGCAAGCAGATGTAATTGTTTTAACAATTGGAGGAAATGATTTATTCCCAGGATGGGAATCGCTCGGAAAGATAGATTTAGAGACGTATCGTCCTGATACGGAAACGTTTCAAAATGAAGCGAAGAAAATTATAGAAGAAATTCGTAAATTAAACACAGATAGTCCTATTTTTTGGCTAGGTTTATACAATCCTTTTGAGGATGTAGAAGATTTAAGAGGTTCATCAAATATTGTTGTTGATTGGAATGCTTCTTTAGAGAAGTTAGCATTAAATGATAAAAATGTATATATTACACCGACATTTGATTTATTCCAAAATCGTGGAAAAGATTTATTATACTCCGATCATTTTCATCCGAATGAAGTAGGCTACACATATATGGCAGAGCGATTAGTCCAAAACGTCGTAAGTAAATTAAAACTAGAGCAAGGAGGGATAAAATGACGACGATACTTTCTGTACGAGACTTGAAGAAGGTAATTGGAAAGAAGACGCTTGTAGAGGACATTTCATTTGATGTAAAACAAGGAGAAGTGTTTGGCTTTTTAGGACCGAACGGAGCCGGGAAAACGACAACAATTCGAATGTTAGTCGGACTGATTAAAGCGACAGAAGGTACTATTTCTATCGGTGGTTATTCTATTAAGGAAAATTTCAGAGAAGCGATGCGTCAAATTGGAAGTATAGTTGAAAACCCAGAGCTTTATACATATTTAACGGGATGGGAAAACTTAAAGCAATTTGCGCGCATGCTTGGTGATATATCAGATGAACGTATTATTGAAATTGCAAAAATGGTTCATTTAGATGAGCGTATTCACGATAAGGTAAAAACATATTCCCTTGGTATGAAGCAGCGCCTTGGAATTGCACAGGCGCTACTTGGAAACCCGAAATTGCTCATATTAGATGAACCGACGAATGGTTTAGATCCAGCTGGGATTAGAGAACTTAGGGAATTTATACATAAGCTTGTAAAAGAAGAAAATATGAGTGTATTTATTTCGAGTCACTTGCTAAGTGAAGTGCAACTGATATGCGACCGTGTTGCTATTATTCATAAAGGAAAAATGATAACAGTTGCACCTATTGAAGAGTTGATCAAAACAGCGAGTGATCGTGTGGAATGGGTCGTTACACCGATTTCCAAAGCGAAAGGCATGTTAGACGCTGCTGAAGAGATAGAGGAAGTTAGTGTAGAAGATGAGCGTTTATTATGTCGTATGGATGTTGCGTCTATTAATGTTTGGAATAAGCATTTTGTAGAAAACGGGATAGATGTACATAGCGTCAAAGAGCTTGTATTTACGCTAGAAGATTTATTTATTGAACTCACAAGGGGTGAGCAACATGCGTGAATTTGCGAATCTAGTTTTAAATGAATCAGAAAAGATTTATCGTAAGAAACGAATTGTTGTTGTCATGCTTATTTTAGCAATCTTGATTCCACTTTTTGTGTATGCTCAGTATCGTGAAATAGAAACGACGCAAAAAAGGCTTGGTACGACCGATTGGAAAGTATCATTACAGCAACAAATTGTTGATTCACAAAATCGCTTGAACAATTCTAGATTGCCAGAAGAATGGCGGGATTGGTTAAAAGTAAGAGTGGAACAACAACAATATTATTTAGATCATAATATTAATCCGACTGCGCCAGGAGCACCGACATTTGTGAGGGCGTTTATTGAACAAGGAATAACGTTATTTATTCCATTGCTCGTTATGATTGTCGCCATTGATATTGTTTCAGGAGAACGAAGCGATGGTACGATGAAAATGCTTCTGACGAGGCCAATTCGGCGCTGGAAAATACTCCTTAGTAAATATGTGACGATGTTATTTTTCATTTCGCTCATATTGCTTCTTGTCGGTTTGTTTGCTTACGCATTATCAGGGCTTGTATTTGGATACTCTGGATGGAATTTACCTGTGTTAACAGGATTCGTCATTGATAAGGAAACGTTAAATACAAACTTTGTACACCTTATTCCGCAGTGGCAATACATTTTAATGGCGTACGGACTAGCTTGGTTTGTTGCTATCGTTGTTGGAACTATATCATTTATGGTCTCTGTTTTAATTCGTAATACACCAGCTGGTATGGGCGTTATGTTAGCTGCGTTAATTGCAGGCGGCATTTTAAGTTCATTCGCAACGTCTTGGGAAGGTGCGAAATATATTTTTAGTGTCAACTTATCGCTAACGGATTATTTATCAGGAAAACTTCCTGCATTACAAGGGTTATCAATGGGATTTTCTTTAATAAATTTAACGGTTTGGGCAGTAGTATCTCTTATCATTTCGTTTGTAGTATTTACAAGGCAGGATATGGTGAATTAATTGGATAGGAAGTGAAGGCATGGAAAACATTTTGCAGAATGATTGGGGACCATTACTGGGGCCAGAATTTGAGAAAGAATACTATCAAAATTTATCTAACTTTTTAAAAGAAGAGTATGAGGAGCATGTGATTTATCCAAAGGTAGAAGATATTTTTAACGCTCTTCAGTATACAAGTTATGAAAATACAAAGGTCGTTATTTTAGGACAAGACCCATATCATGGACCGAATCAAGCGCATGGTTTAAGCTTTTCGGTACAACCTGATATTAAAACGCCGCCATCATTGCTAAATATGTATAAAGAACTTCGAGATGAATACGGTTATGAAATTCCGAATAATGGTTATTTAGTAAAATGGGCGGAGCAAGGGATTTTACTATTAAATACTGTATTAACGGTTCGTCAAGGTGAAGCAAATTCTCATAAAGGAAAAGGATGGGAGCATTTCACAGATCGCGTAATTGAGCTATTAAATGAACGTGAAAAGCCAGTTATTTTCATATTATGGGGACGCCATGCTCAGGCGAAGAAAAAGTTAATTACGAATACGAATCATTATATTATCGAGTCCGTACATCCAAGTCCATTATCAGCAAGACGAGGTTTCTTTGGAAGTAAGCCGTACTCTAAAGTAAATGAGATTTTATCAAACATGGATGAAAAAGAAATCGATTGGCAAATTCCGAATATATAAACGCAAAAAAGGTAGCTAACAATTGTTAACTACCTTTTTACTATTATTGTTCATTTTTTAGTTTTGCATCTAGTACAAAAGTACCAAATGGGATAACTGATGAAACGAATGCCCCAAGTGCCCATAAAATTGATTTACGGTGTACGATTGTTACTTGAATTACTGCAAAGATGAATAGAATAAATAAAACGCCATGAGCCATGCCTGTAATTTTAACAGCTGTTGCAAACCCTGCAAAATATTTTAATGGCATTGCTACAAATAATAGTAATAGGAAAGAAATCCCCTCAATTAAGCCGATTGCTCTTAATCTTCCGATTGGTGTAGATAACATGAAGTAGCCTCCTTTAATGTATGCTTGTATATAGTAAATTTGTATTCTTTTTCAAAATGAAATAGTCTATTTTGTTTAATTATATACAAAAAGAAAGTTTACACTACGAGAATAGTGCAAAGTTCAAAATATAGTCACAAAAGCATTGCAATTTAAATAAAAACCTATTTGAAGTATTTGACTTCAAATAGGTTTTATGAATGAAAATATTAAACAAGTACTTCCGTTTTTAAAACGAATTTCTCTACAACTTTTGCAACGCCATCGTTCATATTTGTATCTGTTACATAGTTTGCAATTTCTTTAATATCATCTGGTGCATTGCCCATCGCAACACCAAGACCAGCGAATTCAATCATTGCTTGGTCGTTATAGCTATCACCCATTGCGATAACCTCTTCACGCTTAATACCAAGTTTTTGGATTAGCTGGTTTAGGCTTGTTCCTTTTGTAACACCATATTCAGTAAATTCTAAGAAGAATGGTTTAGAGCGCATAACGCTTAATTGACCTTCTAGTTGTTTTTGTAGTTTCTTTTCTACTTCAACAAGGCGTTCAGCTTCTTTATTCATTAATACTTTTACTACAGGTTCTTTAACAGCAGTTTTAAAATCATCTACTTCAATAATCGGCATGCCAGTAATTTCGCCCTCAATTTTAGTATAAGGATTATTTTCTTCTGTTACGATATCATCGCCAATATAAGTATGGATCCATACATCTTCAGTTTTACTAATTTCAAATAGGTTGTGAACGATTTCAGGAGATAGCGTGCTACTGAAGATTTCTTCATTTGTTTTACAGTTAATAATTTTTGCGCCGTTAAAAGATAGAATGAAGCTACCGTATTCCTCTAAACGAATTTCTTTTGCAACATTGCGCATACCAAACGTTGGGCGCCCAGAAGCAAGTACAACTTTAACTCCTTGCTCTTGTGCTGTCATTAAAGCCTCTTTCGTACGAGGTGAAATTGTATGGTCGTCGCGTAATAAAGTATCATCTAAATCTAAAACAATCATTTTATAAGTCATATAGAAAATTCCTTTCTTTGTTGAAATAGAAATAAATTTTTATGAAGATAGTGGGGAATATATAGTAAGACATCGAACTTCTTTGCATGAAACTAGGAGAAGTTCTGCATTGTTAGTATAAATTATCATGAGCGTGTTGCCCATGATAATTTATCATTATCGTAACAACTCTAAAGATAGAGTGCAATAATGGAAGTTTTCCAATTTACGATGGTTGTTTTTCGTGCGAACGAGAAAATAATATTTCCAGCAAGATAGCCATTACAGATCCAAGAACAAGACCGTTACTTAAAAATGAAGCTAAAAATGGTGGTAGCGTAGAAAACGCTCCTGCTGGAACGAACATAACGCCGACTCCTGTAAAGATTGAAAGGCCTGCTACTTTAAATAATTGTTCTTTATTTTGTACAGTGTCATATTCGCGGAAAGCGAGACCAATCATGCTTGCAAATACAGGATAAATTGCAGCATACCCAACTGCAACGGGGATGGCTGCAAAGAATGAAGTAATCTTTGGGAATATACTAACAAGAATGATAAAGCTTGACCCTAACATAAATGGAAGGCGCTTATAAATATTTGTCGTTGCAATAAATCCTGCGGATCCAGAAATGGCAACAGGGCCAATGGCTGAAAATAGACCGCCTAGCAATTGATTTATTCCTGTTATAATGCCAGCTTGTTTGAAGCGATCTGGAGCAGCATTTTCTTCATACTTAGAAACAACCTTTTGTACAACGCGAATACTTGCTAACATATTTGTTAGAAGTAGTAGTGTGACGAAAACTACCGTAATTGCCATGTTCCATTCAATGCGAGGCATTCCGAAAACAAACAGAGATGGAAGACGAATTATATCTGTCACAGGTGTTACTGGATTAGATAATCCGAAGCACGCAAATAATATCCAGCCGCAGACGATACTGAAAAGAACGGAATATTGTCCAATAATAGGTAGCTTCATAATGAAAAAAGATAGTAAAATAACAATGAGTGAAAGAATAAATACCTTTGGCTGTACTTCTGTATGTTGTCCATCAAGGCCAAACATGCCTTTTAAGAAGGAGCCACTAAGTTGTGCGACCAAAAGGAATAAATACGTTCCAATTACTGTCGGTGTAAAGTAACGAACTAGTTTATCAATAAGTCCAAAAACACTAAGAATAATACAAATGATGCCACTTAATAGGAAAGCGTACTGAAGGACCTTAAGTGTTTCATTGCTTGATCCAAATAATACGACGCCTAAACTTGCATACAAGGAGAAAATTCCCCACCAAAGGCCGGCAGGACCTTCTTGGATAGGAAGTTTATGACCAAATATAGCTTGCAAGAGACCGGCAAAACCGAGAACAAATAATGTTCTCTGTACAAACGCGATAGCTTCAGCGCCATTAAGGCCGTAACTAGTTGCGACACTAATTGGTACAATAAGACTTCCAGCTAAAATAAATAGTGCCCATTGTAAGGCAGAAAGAAATAGCTTCATTATATCAACCTCTTTCATAGATTCCGTTTTCTAGTATATACGTATTTCATTTCCTCTGGCAAAGATTGTAGATAGAGAAAAGAATTGAAACATAATATGAATGCACGGAAGCAATTATGGATAGCGGTTATATGTATGACTTTTGTTGTAATTCTAGGAACGCTAGGATTTATGACAATTGAAGAGATTAGCTTGTTTCAAGTATTTTGGATGACGATGATTACTGTATTAACGGTTGGATATTGCGAATCCGTTAACAGTGCATTATATTGATACAGTATTGTATGGAATAGAGCAATCATTTGTAATTGAAGAAATTCAAGTTGGTAAAGATTCTAACTTAGCCAGTAAATATTTATTAGAGAGTAATGTGAGAAATCAATTTGATGTAACAATTTTAGTGATTTTAAGAGATGGGGATATTATCCATAATCCAACGGGGCAGGAAAAACTGCAAGAACATGATATGATAATAGTATTTGGTTCAGTGGAGAAACTGAGGCAATTTGAGAAAGAACTACAAAGTAAGAGGTGACAAGGAATGCAAGTATCTAGCGATAAGGTTTTAAATAAAATGGCGAGTGAAATTGCAAAGGCAAAAAGTAGTGAAGGACAAAAATCAAAAGAGCATTTATTAGTTGTGCGTGCATTATGTGATTTATTATTAGATGAACAAGTTGAGCCTTCTACGTATAGAGAACCACAAGTTCAATCACAAATAATCGGATCTCAGCCTATAACAACAGTTCAACCGGTTATGCCAGTTTCTGGAGAACCTGTGTATATAAAAGAAGAAGGTGCAAATGGTAATTCTTTATTTGATTTTTAGGGATTAAATCGTTTGGATTATATGTGAAAATTGCTTATGATAAAAATAAAAAGGGGAATTAAGATGAAAATTTTCTTTTTACTAGGTTGTATTGCAGCGGGGCTATCTGTTGCATTAGGGGCTTTTGGAGCACATGGTTTAGAAAATAAAATTTCTGCAAAAATGTTAGAAGTGTGGAAGACGGGCGTTACATATCAAATGTTTCATGCAGGTGGCTTATTCGTAGTTGCTCTATTAATGGACAAAATGCAATCATCACTTTTAAACACTGCAGGTTGGCTTATGGTAGCTGGGATTATTATGTTCTCAGGCAGTCTTTATGCATTAAGTACAACAGGTATTAAATTCTTTGGCCCAATTACACCCCTTGGTGGTGTAGCGTTTATTGTGGCGTGGATTTTAGTCGGAACTGCAGTTGTAAAAGGGTTATAAAAAACAAAAGCTGGCATTCGCCAGCTTTTTTTTATGGTCTTGGAGCATAAGTTGCTTGTTGACCAGGTAAATACGTAATTTCTCCTGGGAATTCTACATAATCTAAATAAATCATTAGTAGTAAAAAGCGTTTTCCAGATTTCGGCTCACTAATTACGATATGATCACGGCCAGCTGCCTCGATGATCCCTGTATAAGATTGTGTACCAAGCGAACTACCGCGTTCATAAGTCATTACAACTGTAGCTGGCTTACCCTTATTTAAACGAAGGATGTTTTCAATATACGATTGCTCTAGTGGTAACATACCTTGAGAAACTGCAAGTTGAGCCTGAGCAGCTTGTTGTTGCATCGCTTGCTGTTGTTGCTGTTGCTGCTGTTGCTGTGGGGTCATTTGTTGTGGTTGCACATAAGTTCCGGATGGTTGATAAAAACCTGTTCCATAGTATGGGTTTTGTTGCTGTGCCATTCAAAAATCCCTCCTCATTTTCATTCCTTAATATACGCCAGGACAATCTTCACCAGATGGTTGGAAGAAGCAGTGCTTTTTAAAACGTCCTGAATTTTGTTGGTTATACCAAGTTGGCGGGCAAGGACCTTCAGGCCTAAAGAACCATAAGGAAAAGTTGGCGGGCCAAAAACGTTGTCCCTGAATTGTCCGGCGGGCTAAGGCGATATCTTGTTCTCTCGCTCGTTGATAAAAATACCCTTTTTGAGTTGCTTCAAAACCACCAGGATTTTGATAAACCATCTGACGTAAATTTCGGACTTTTTTAAAGTCTAAGCAATCTCCGCGGACACGATTTACGCCGACATTTCCAACCATTAACATGCCTTGTTGTCCTTCTCCTTCAGCTTCGGCACGCATGAGTCTAGCTAATAACTTTACATCTTCTTCTGTATGCGCGATAACACCCATTATGTGTCACCTCTCTTTTTGGAATACCCTTCGGAAAGAGGTTTTTTCTAGATGAAGTGTGGAACAATTACTAGTTCATACGTATGAGAAAAAGGACGCAGATATGACAACCAAACGAAGTTTTACATTTTGAGAGGAAAAGAAAAAAAGCTAGCGTGGGCTAGCTTTTCATCATTAAAATACTTTAGACCATAAATTTGAGAAGAAATCGCCAATTGAACGCATTGTTAATACGAACCAATTTGCTTTTTCTACTTCTTCAGTCGTTTTTGCAGTAACTTTTATACTTTTATTTCCGTCTAAGAAACCATATTTATCAGATGGTTCTAAGACGATTGAACCTACCTTTGCATCTTTCTTAATAGGAGCAACTAAATGCTCATCTTCAGCAAGTGATTTATCTGCTTCAGTAGAAATTTTGTAAGGTGATTTGCTACCTTTTGCAGTAACTACTGTCACTTCTTTTTCTGGTGCAACTGTTACGTAGTCTTCTTTTCCTTTTACTACAGAAATTTTGTTGTTTTTATCTATTTTTAATTTCTGTTTTTCGAAGTTATTAAATCCATATTCAATTAATGTGCGAGATTCTGTGAAACGTTCGTCCATTGATTTCGTTTTAATAATAACAGATATAAGACGTAAATCACCGCGTTTTGCTGTAATGGTAAAACCATACCCAGCGGTATCAGAGCTTCCTGTTTTTAAACCATCTGCTCCTTCATAAGAGAAAGCAGCACCTGGTAACATCCAGTTCCAATTTTCCATACGAATTGGTTTTGGATGATTATCTGGGAAGTTTCTAAATCTTTGTTTTGTATCCTCTAGCATTTCTGGATACTTTGTAATAATTGTTTTTGAAAGAATACCCATATCGCGAGCTGACATGGAGTTTTCTCCATTCGGATCAGTTCCTTCAGGATGTTTTCCTTTTAAATCAGCGTTATTTAACCCAGTAGCGTTTACAAATTTATATTTCTTTAACCCTAGTTTTTTCGCATGTTCATTTGCGAGATTTAAGAAGTTCTTTTCACTTCCTGCAAGTAATTCTGCTAAAGCAATACTAGATCCATTTGCAGAGAAGATAACGATAGAATGGTATAATTCTCTTACAGTATATTGACGTCCTTTTTCGAACGGCACGTTAGAGAATTCATTATTACGTGAAACTTCATAAGCGTAATCAGAAATAGTTACTTTCGTATCCCAAGTGATTTTTCCTTCTTTAATTGCTTCTAATACGGCATAAATAACAATTAATTTTGACATACTAGCGATAGCTAGTAATTCATCTGGATTTTGTTCATGCAGTATTTTTCCTGTATCCGCATCAAATAGCAGTGCAGCAGCTGCCTCTATATGTATTTTTTCTTCTGCATGGGATGTTGTTACTCCTAAGGAAGAAATTGACAATAGAGACGCTAGTAAAATAGACAAGATTTTCTTCATATACATTATCACCTTCGCATCGTTATTAGCATATAGCTCGTACCATTTTAGCATAAATTTGGATATAGAAAGGTTACAATTTTGTAAGGAAATTGAAAAGAATTTGTCGATTTTTGTTCAAATTTGCAGAGAAAAGAAGTTTTTTGTGGGTAAATATAGAGGATAATAAAAAAAGGAACGAAATTCGTTCCTTTTTCATTATTATATGTGTAAAAATTTCTCTACTTTTTCGTCTGGTAAAATGTTCCCAACGAAGAATGTACCGAATTCACCGTAACGGGCACTTACTTCATCGAAGCGCATTTCATATATAAGCTTCTTAAATTGAAGAACATCGTCAGCGAATAATGTTACGCCCCACTCGAAATCGTCGAATCCGACTGATCCTGAAATTACTTGGCGTACTTTCCCTGCGTATTGGCGACCGATTTTACTGTGACTGTACATCATTTTTTTACGTTCTTCCATAGGAAGCATGTACCAGTTGTCATCACCTTGGCGACGCTTGTCCATTGGATAGAAGCAAATATGATTTGCTTTTGGTAACTCAGGATATAAGCGAGCTAAGATTTGTGGGTTTTGGTATGGATCTTCATCAGCTGGAAGGTAGTTGCTTAGTTCAACAACAGATACGTAAGAATATGCAGGAACTAAATATTCAGCTAATGTTGTTTTATTTAATTCTGTTTCGATTTCATTTAACTCTTCCATTGTTGGACGTAAGATCATAAGCATAATATCTGCTTTTTGACCAACAACTGTATACATTGCATGACTGCCTTTTTTTGCAGTAGCTACTTCGTTCCATTTTTCAACGACATTTAAAAATTCAGACACTGCTTGTCCGCGTTCGTCACTAGATAATGTTTTCCATGCTGCCCAATCAATAGAACGTAAATCATGTAAACAATACCAGCCATCTAACGTTGTTGTTGCTTCACTCATTCTATTCACCTCAGTTAATGATATTTTACACGTTAACTATAGCATATATAGGATTAAAAACATCTACATAAAGTTTCGGCGCATAAAACTGTCACATTTATATTTACTGGAAAACGGGAGAAAATAAGGCTTAAGTAGGCATTATTTCTCGGCTGAATTTTATGAAAATATAATCATTTTCATTTTATCTATTTTTTGGGAGCTATAAGTTTAAAATATAGCTGAAAAGAAGTATTCTTAAAGGTAGAGTTTTTAACATTTGTAGGAGGGTTTATTCGTGAGCAATTTATTTACAGCAGTAAAAGAAAAAGTTCAAGGAAAAGGCATTTCTATCGTACTTCCTGAAGGAACTGATGAAAGAATTTTAGGCGCTGCAGAGCGTTTAGCAAAAGAAGAGTTAGTAAAACCAATTTTAGTTGGTAATAAAGAAGAAATTAGCGCAAAAGCTGCTAGCATGAACTTAACATTAGCAGGCGTTGATATTTACGATCCAGCTACATACGAAGAGATGGATGCAATGGTAGCATCTTTCGTTGAACGCCGTAAAGGTAAAGCAACAGAAGAAGATGCTCGTAAAATTCTTAAAGACGAAAACTACTTCGGTACAATGCTTGTATACATGGGCAAAGCACAAGGTTTAGTAAGTGGTGCAGCTCACTCTACAGCTGATACAGTTCGTCCAGCACTTCAAATTATTAAAACAAAACCAGGCGTTACAAAAACTTCAGGCGTATTCATCATGGTACGTGAAGAAGAGAAGTATGTATTCGCTGATTGCGCAATTAACATTGCACCAAACAGCCAAGATTTAGCTGAAATTGGTATCGAAAGTGCGAAAACTGCTGAACTATTCGGTATTGACCCACGCGTTGCTATGTTAAGCTTCTCTACAAAAGGTTCTGCGAAATCTCCAGAAACAGAAAAAGTTGTAGAAGCAACTCGCATTGCAAAAGAAATGGCTCCTGAATTAACTTTAGATGGAGAATTCCAATTCGATGCTGCATTCGTACCATCTGTAGCTGAGAAGAAAGCTCCAGGTTCTACAATTAAAGGTGATGCTAACGTATTCGTATTCCCAAGCTTAGAAGCTGGTAATATCGGCTACAAAATCGCTCAACGCTTAGGTAACTTCGAAGCAGTAGGACCAATCTTACAAGGTTTAAATATGCCTGTAAATGATCTGTCTCGTGGATGTAACGAAGAAGAAGTGTACAAGTTAGCTTTAATTACAGCAGCTCAAGCACTTTAATTCTATAACGAATTAATATGAAAAAAGACCATCCTATTTCTTTTGAAATGAGGGTGGTCTTTTTGGTTTCTATTTTTCTAAACCAAGTGCCTTATTATTACGGTCAATAATACGTTGTAAATTCGTCTCATATAAAGGAACTTCATCTACTGTTAGCTGAGATGATGTTAACTTTGGAGTGAATTGTTGCAACGTTTTTAAAAGGCGCATCATTAAATCTTGCACTGTAATTGTTTCGCCAAGTAATTCAGATAGTGAAGCCATCGTACTCGGTACAATTTCAGGATACGTAAATCTTGTTTCTTCGCCTTGAATTGCTACGTTGTAAAAATCACGAACGAGTGCGGCACGCTCAGATCCGCTTCCTGTCGCACATAAGTAAATTTGTACAGCAACGCCTCCGCGAATACGACGCTGAGAAATACCAGCAAATTTTTGATTGCGAATGCTCAAATCGTAGCTACCAGGACAATAAGAACCAACAATTTCTTTTGCTTCGATAGTAACATCGTAATCTTTTAACATTTCCTTAATTAAATGCCACATCGTATCGTATCCAAGATCGATATCGATACCCTTTTCTGTTTCTTGGAATAAAAGTGATACGTTTAAAACACCTTCATCAAGTACGACAGCAAGTCCACCAGAATTACGAACGATAACATTGAAGTCGTTTTCTTTTAAAAAGGAAATACCTTCTTCTAAATGTGGTAGGCGTGAATCTTGAATGCCAAGAACAATTGTATTGTGATGAACCCAAGAGCGCATTGTTGCAGCGGATAGACCATTTCCAATACTTGTGCATAACGTGTCATCCATTGCGAATGACTGAAGTGCATGGAAAGTTGGTCCTAAACTAGACTGATCTACAATACGCCACTCTGGCTGAGATAAAATCGAACGGGAATTGCTCATATAACTAACCCCTTATTTTTAAAATGACAATCTCTATTATAGCAAAAAATGTAGAAAGGGGTTTTCTCATATATAAAGGGAAGTTTAGAGGTGAAAGAATAAAAAGGATGCATTGCATGCATCCTTTTTATTCTGCAATTTTTTCTAAGTTACCGTTTCGATCCATGCGGAAAGATGTTTGTGAGCGTTCCTCATCATCCATTACTGCTAATTTACGAGCACGGTTCATAATATTCATAAGTGTTTCGTAATCCTCTTGTACAGTATGAGATTGTTGTTCTAATTTTTCTAGTTTCTTTTCTAGTTCTTCATTTCGCAGGATTTGCGTTTTAATTTCTTGTTTCAATCTCGTATTCTCGTTTTCAAGAGCTGTTACTTTTATATTTGAAGATCCAACTGTTTGTAAAAAGTAAATAACATCTTGCATTGTTATTGAGCTTTTTGGAGCAGGGACAGTCGGCTTTTGATATGGAGTAGCTTCTGTATATTGAACAGCTGTTTCATACGGTACGTGTTCTTCATAATCAGTTATCGCCGCCGCTGAAGCTGGTGGTGTGTAAAGCAAACGTTTTTTTGTCTGTTCACCGCCCGCAGCACGCATTTTATCTTTACGATGTTTTTTTGCTAGTTGAAGAGCTTGTTCATAGCTATAGCGAACAACAGCATTCCAGCGGAAACCACAAGCAGCAGATGTGCGATTTAACTGATCTCCTACTTCTTCAAAAGCATTTAATTGAGTACTTCCTTCTCGAACATGGCGAAGCACCGTTTCAGCAAGCAATAAATCGTCCTCGTCTGTCCAAGCATCTTGTCTTACTTTCATAGATTCAACTCCCTTTCTTTTTATGAACTTCCTATTTTTATAATGGGCAAAAAAATGAGCTTTTATACAAAGCTTTTAAAAATATGGTAGATTTCAATGAAGAGAAGAAAAGTGGCTATGAATGATGAAAGCTTTTGAAGGAGAAAATATAAAAAATAGGTAGCTTTATATAGGAATAGAGCTACGCCCGGAGACTTGCAACAAGCTTCAAAGAGCGGTAAAATACCATTTAGTGTTTATTTTTAAATGTACTTGTGAAAAGTTTAAAATAGAGGAAGTGTTATATATAATGGGAAACGAATTTCGTGTGTGTGATGATTGTCAGGCAACGAACGTTAAAACGTTGATTCCGAAGTTAAAAAAAGTAGATTCATGTGCAACGATTGAGGTTGCATGTCAGTCTTACTGTGGCCCTGGTCGTAAAAAATCATTCGCGTTTGTAAATAATCGTCCAGTTGCGGCTCCAACAGAAGACGAATTAATTGTAAAAATTGAAGCAAAATTAAATAAGTAAGAAAAAGAAGAGTGAACAGATTACTCTTCTTTTTTTATGTCCATAAGATAGCGTTTTGTATGAATTCGTATTTCAAAATAATGGTTGACAGTCTTTTGACGTGGTAGGTAGAATAGAAAGTGTCTGATTCTGAGAATCATTATCATGAAAAAGTCAATTCACCTAATTTTTTTATTATTATTTGAGAATAAATTTCATTTTATTAAATATATGTTGTTGGTTAGGATGGTTGAGGGATGGAAGCGAGCGCAAGGAGTATAGAACAGCAAGATGTGAATGTTAAAGAGATTAAGAGCAGACCACTCGTTGCTTCTATTATTTTAATAGCAGGCACAATTTTGTTAGCTTTAAGTATGGCAGTTTCTATTTCGTTTGGTGCAGCAGATATTAGTTTAAAGACCGTTTGGCAAGCTGTATTTCAGTTTGATGGTTCCATAACGCACCATAACGTAATTCAAGAACTTCGCATGCCTAGAGCAATAGGGGGCGTAGTTGCAGGTGCTTTTTTAGCGGTATCAGGTGCAATTATGCAAGGTATGACACGAAATCCACTTGCATCTCCATCGTTAATGGGGATTACAGATGGTGCTGTATTCGGAATTGCAATTATGTATGCATTCTTCCCTAATTCACCTTATTTAATGTTTGTTATCGCATCTTTTATTGGAGCTGCGTTTGGAGCGAGCATTGTATATGGTATTGGGTCTTCTTCACCAGGTGGATTAACGCCTGTAAAATTAGCTTTAGCAGGTGCAGCAATTAGTGCTTTATTAGGGGCAATTTCATCTGGAATTGCATTGTATTTCAACCTTGCCCAAGAGGTAAGTATGTGGAATGCAGGCGGTGTTGCCGGAGTGAAATGGCAAAGTATTAATATGTTAGTACCGATTGGTCTTGTTTGTCTCGTTATAGCAATTATGATGTCGAGATATATCACAATTTTAAGCTTTGGTGAAGAAATTGCGATTGGACTTGGTCAAAATACGACATTAATTAAATTTATCGGAACAGTACTTGTTCTTGTATTAACAGGTTCTGCGGTTTCTATGGCAGGATCAGTTGGATTTGTTGGACTTGTAATTCCGCATATGACTCGTTTCCTTGTAGGCTCAGATTATAGATGGGTTATTCCATGTTCTGCGGTCTTAGGTGGATTGCTAATTGAATGTGCAGATATGTTATCTCGCGTTATTAATCCACCATTTGAAACGCCAATTGGAGCAATTACAGCGCTAATTGGGGTGCCATTCTTCCTCTACTTAGCACGTAATGAAGGGAGAGGAAAGATGTGAGGACGAGCGTCTTAACAAAAAAGAACGTTTCTATTTTAACGATTTTAGTAGGATTAATTGTTGCTGTATTTTTAATAAGTTTAAATACAGGAACATTTAAAATTCCTCCAATAGATGTATTAAAGTCACTAGTTGGATTGGGTGCAGAAGATCAATCTGTTATTTTATTTGAATTTCGTATGCCGCGTATGGTTATTGCTATATTAGTTGGTTCTGCATTAGCTATGTCAGGTGCAATTTTGCAAGGGCTATCACGAAACCCACTTGCTGATCCAGGTATTATAGGTATTAACGCCGGAGCGGGATTAACAGTTGTTGTATTCGTCTACTTTTTCTTTGGAAAAGTTGGAACTGGTACATTTTTATCTGTATTTATCCTTCCATTCTTCGCGCTAGTTGGTGCGATATTAGCAGCGGTTATTATTTATTTACTAGCATGGAAAGACGGTGTTTCATCAACTCGATTAATTCTTGTTGGTATCGCTGTTGCAGCCGGATTTGGTGCGGTTAGTTTAATTTTCTCTATGAAGATGACATCTAACGACTTCCGTTTTGCAACGATTTGGTTGGCAGGAAGTTTATGGGGAACAGATTGGAAGTTCGTACTAAGTGTACTCCCATGGATGATTATTTTCTTACCACTTGCCATTAGTAAAGCGCACATATTAAATGTAATGAATTTAGGCGACTCTACAGCAGTTGGCCTTGGTGTAAACGTAGAAAAGGAAAGACGTAAATTATTATTTATTGCAGTTTGTTTAGCTGGTGCATCTGTTGCGGTGGCGGGAGGCATTGGTTTTATCGGTTTAATGGCTCCGCATTTAGCGAGACGCCTCGTTGGTGGTAAACATCAAATTATGTTACCAACGGCTGCATTAATAGGAATGTTCTTGCTTTTATTTGCAGATGTAATTTCAAGAAGTGTGTTACCAACTTCAGAAATACCGGTCGGTCTTGTTATTTCTGTAATTGGCGCACCATATTTCATATATTTACTTATGAGGACAAAATAAAGGGAGGCTTTTTGTATGGCAACTTTAGCAGTTGATGCGGTATCTGTTGGGTATAATGAAGGGTTAATTATAGATGGATTAACAGTTGAAATTCCGGAAGGACAAATTACAACGATTATTGGACCAAATGGTTGTGGGAAATCCACATTATTAAAAACGGCTTCTCGTATTTTGAAAGCAAAACGAGGTACTGTTTATCTTGATGGAAAAGCAATTGAGAAACAGCCAACGAAAGAAATCGCAAAGAAAATGGCGATTTTACCACAAACTGCAGAAGTGCCAACAGGCCTTACTGTGTTTGAACTTGTTTCATATGGACGTTTTCCTCATCAAAAAGGATTTGGAACATTGAAAGAAGAGGATTATCGCTACATTCATTGGGCACTTGAAGTGACGGGGATGACAGAATTCGCAAATCGTCCAGCAGAAGCTTTATCAGGTGGTCAACGTCAACGTGTATGGATTGCGATGGCTCTTGCACAAGGAACA
This sequence comes from Bacillus sp. MYb56, assembly GCF_002976445.1. Lineage (NCBI taxonomy): Bacteria > Bacillati > Bacillota > Bacilli > Caryophanales > Bacillaceae > Bacillus > Bacillus sp. MYb56. Next base: position 19,851 of record NZ_PCOH01000020.1, on the reverse strand, counting down.
GATTTACTTGTGTTAGATGAACCAACAACATACTTAGATATGGCTCATCAACTTGAGGTATTAAACTTACTGAAGAAGTTAAACAAAGAAGAAGGCAGAACGATTGTTATGGTTATTCACGATTTAAATCATGCTTCTCGTTTCTCTGATCATATGATTGCATTAAAAGCAGGTAAGTTAATGAAACAAGGAACGCCAGATGAAGTTATGACGAGTGAAACACTTCGTAACGTATTTGAGATTGAAGCGCAAATCGTTCCATGTCCAGTAAACTGTAAACCAATTTGTTTAACATACGATTTAGCGATGATTAATAATCAATTGCGTAAAAAAGCATAATTAATAGAATTTCCCCCTCTTAAAGAGGTGAGAGGGGGAGTTCTAATGGACGTTGAGCTTCTTACCCACGGATGGGAAGTTGAACGCCCGTTAGAACGGGTTATAAACAACAGTTAATAAAAATATATTAATTAAATGTTGTTTCGTTTCTTATAGTTACATGCAAATTATAAGAGAAATACAGCTAGAAGGAGTCGGAATATGAAGAATTTTAAAATGGCACTATTAGCAATGGTACTAGTTGTTACTTCTGTACTATTTGCAGCTTGTTCTAACAAAGAAGAAGAAAAGAAAGCAGATGCGAAAACTGAAGAGCGCACTGTACAACACGCAAAAGGGGAAATTAAAATTCCTGCAAATCCAAAGAAAATTGCTGACCTTAGTGGTTCAACAGAAGAATTATTAATTTTCGATATGAAACCGATTATTACTGCAAATACAACACAAGAAAAAATTGATTCACATATTGAGAAGAAATTGAAAGATGTAAAACCGGTTGGTTCTGCGTGGGGCGATAAAATTAACATCGAAGCAGTGGCTGCTGCAAAACCAGATTTAATTATTGTAAACAATCGTCAAGAAAAGATTTATGATCAATTATCTAAAATTGCACCAACAGTTATGTTAAAAACTCCATTAGACCAATGGCGTCCAAAATTCGAAGAAGTAGGTCAAATCTTCGGTAAAGAGAAAGAAACAAAAGAATGGTTCAAAAAGTATGATGAAAAAGCAAGCAAATTACATGACAAAATCGTTGCTAAAACTGGCGATGCAACATTCATGAAAATGGCTGCATATCCAAATGCATTCCGTGTATACGGTGACTACGGTTACGGTAGCGTAATCTTTGGTGATTTAAAATTACCAGCAGTTAAAGGTACACCAACTGATAAACCGTTAGTACAAATACAAAAAGAAGCTTTAATTGATTACAACCCAGATTACTTATTCGTATTTACAACTGGTGACGGTTCTCAGCGTCTAAAAGAATTCCAAGAAGAATCAATTTGGAAAAATATGAACGCTGTTAAAAACAACCATGTATTTACAATCAGTAATGAAGATGTAAACAAAGGATACTTCCCACTAGGTAAAGAAATGATCCTAGACGAAGTTACTGAGTTCATTTTAGGAAAATAATATATAAAGAAAAATCACCTTTGCTTTGGTAAAGGTGATTTTTCTTTATATAACAGGAATTAATATAGTCTTTCATTTCTTTCTGTTTCCTATATCGTTTATAATATATAGTAAGAATGCAGTAAAGAAAGGGGGATGTCGGAAAGTGGTATATTTAAACGACAAACTCAGCGAAACAAAAGTGTTTAAAGACCCAGTACATAAATATGTACACGTGCGTGATCGCGTTATTTGGGATTTAATCGGAACGAAAGAATTTCAACGCTTGCGCCGTATTAAGCAGCTTGGTACGACATTTTTTACATTTCACGGTGCAGAGCATAGTCGCTTTACTCATTCGTTAGGTGTATATGAAATTATTCGTCGTATGATTGATGATGTGTTTGATGGCAGACCGAACTGGAATGCTGAAGATAGATTGTTATGTTTATGTGCGTCATTACTTCATGATGTCGGTCACGGCCCATTTTCTCACTCGTTTGAAAAAGTATTTTCGTTAGATCATGAGAAATTTACCCAAAAGATTATCGTTGGTGATACGGAAATTAATCGTGTGTTAAGCCGTGTGGATAAGGATTTCCCGCAAAAGGTAGCAGATGTAATTGCGAAAACATCTACTAATAAATTAGCGATTAGTATGATTTCGAGCCAAATTGATGCCGATCGTATGGATTATTTATTAAGAGATGCATATTTTACTGGTGTAAAGTATGGGAACTTTGATATGGAACGTATACTGCGTGTCATGCGCCCGTACGGTAATCAAGTTGTCATTAAAAATAGTGGTATGCATGCTGTAGAGCATTATATTATGAGCCGTTATCAAATGTATTGGCAAGTATATTTTCATCCGGTAACACGTAGTGCAGAAGTAATTTTAACGAAGATTTTACACCGAGCTAAATCGTTGCATGAGAAGTATTATGCGTTTAAAAATCATCCTGTTCATTTCTATTCTTTATTTGAAGAAGAAGTAACAGTAGAGGATTATTTAAAGCTAGACGAGAACGTAATGTATTATTACTTCCAAGTATGGCAAGAGGAAGAAGATCCGATTTTAAGTGACTTATGCCGTCGTTTTATGAATCGAAATCTATTTAAATATGTGGAGTTTACAGATAAGCACGGTTTAGATAATTGGATGGAGCTAAGTAGCTTATTTAAAAAAATTGGACTAGACCCAGAGTATTATTTAGTTGTTGATTCAACATCAGACTTACCGTATGACTTTTACCGCGCAGGAGAAGAAGAAGAGCGTCTGCCAATCTTACTTCTTATGCCGAACGGGGAACTTAGAGAGCTTTCGCGTGAATCGGATATTGTTGAGGCGATTACAGGTAAGAAGCGAACGGATCAAAAGCTATTCTATCCGCATGATTTAATCTATGAAGATGGAAGAAAAGGAAAATATAAAGAGAGAATTATCGAGTTGTTAGAAGGAAAGAAATAAGAAGCAGCTAAGAGCTGCTTCTTATGAAAAAACTTGAAATTATTTGTCGCTTAAGCGTTTTCCGCCAACTGCATAATGGTTTTTAGACATTTCTTCGATGAAAACAACGATGTTTTCTTCAGGAGCACCAGTTGTTTCGCTTACTGCTGCTGTTACTTTCTCAGCAAGAGCTTTCTTTTGTTCTTCTGTGCGTCCTTCTAGCATTTTCACTGTTACGTATGGCATATATAATCGCTCCTTTTATGTAAGTTACACTCTTATTATAGCGGATTATGAGGAAGAACAATCGGAAAAACAAATAATTTCTTTTTTTGACATATTGAAGAGGAGATGAAGTATGGATCAGTTATTTAGATACCCATTGCAACAAATTCCGTTGGTAGCAATGGCGATTATTATTGCGCTATCTGTGCATGAATTTGCACATGCGTATGTTGCATATAAATTTGGAGACGATACAGCGAAAAAGCAAGGGCGTTTAACGTTATCACCGATGGCTCATTTAGATCCTATCGGTATGATTGCTGTATTAATTCTTGGATTCGGTTGGGCAAGACCCGTGCCTGTTAACCCATATAACTTTAAAAGACCGCGTCTTGCAGGAATATTAGTTTCTATTGCGGGACCGATAAGTAATCTTATCTTAAGTGCAATTGGTTTAATTATTTGGTATAGCTTAATAACATTTGGTGTGTTAGATGCGATGCCACTTGCAGTAGCAGATACGCTGGATCAATTTTTCCAAATTTTTATTATGCTTAATATTGTTTTACTTGTATTTAATTTATTACCAATCCCGCCACTTGATGGTTATCGCGTTGTGGAAGATTTAGCACCAGCAAATATTCGTGCGAAAATGACACAGTATGAAAAGTATGGATCAATTGCGTTATTAATTCTTGTTATTACACCGCTTAGCAATTACACAATTCAACCTATTTTCAATGTTGTTATTCCATATGTATTAGTATTTTTACAAAATATCATTGCGCCTATTTTCAGGCTTTTTTAATCATTAAGCGAGGAGGAGTTTACATATGACAGAGAAAAAGAAAAAAATCGGTTTTAATATCGTGAAAAATGATTCAACAGATGGACATGGTGGTTTTGGCGTTGGGGCATTAAGTTTAGAAAATATTTCTCCTGTATTTGTTGATGTATTAGAGAAAACTGCGTTCGTTGATATCGGTGCGATGCATGCGCGTAGTACAGTAGAAAAAGGAATTAAGTTTTTAACAAATAAAGATGAAGTTCCAAACGGAAAACCGTTTTGGCTTGTTTGGGTAACAATTGAAAGAACACCAAACGGTGCTTATTACGCAGGTGCAACAGCCTGTGAAATGACAGTTGATCGTGAAATTCGCCGCGGATATAAATCACTTCCAGAGCATGTAAATAAAATGGATAAATCACTAAAGCGTCACATCATGATTGATCATATGGATGAATCATCTAAAAAAGTACTTGGTACATTCTTAAAAGAGCATAATGAAGCAATTTGGAACGAATCTAGTGAAGAATTGCGCCACGCATTATTAGGCGAATAAAAATAGCTGACGGATTTCCGTCAGCTATTTTTTTACCACGGGAGATATTTTTTCCACCAACCCGTCTTTTTCTTCTCTTCACTAACCTTTTCGAACTCTTCCTTATCATCAACGTGATCCATACAATACTCTGTTGGCTCTGTACCTTTTGCGAAATACATTTTCACAGAAATGGGACAATTTTTTGTAGCAATCTTACCGTTTTCAGGATTAACATCGACTGCAACAACATCTGCTGGTTGTTTGAACTCTTGTTTAGGCTGTCCATCTAATCCTTTTTCCATTGTATCGGTCCATATTTTTTTTGCGTATCCTTGTTCTGCTACGTTTGAAATGGATTTAGGTTGATCGTATCCAATCCAAACCCCTGTTACGAGCTGCGGGGTAAATCCAATCATCCAACTATCAGTTTCTGTAGAACCAGACTTTCCAGCATATGTTCTTGATAGTTTTGATAACATCGATTGACCGGTCACAGCGGCATAACTGCTTAGTTTTTTATTAAACATGCCTGCCATCATTTCTTCCATCACAAAGGCTTTGCTTTTATCTAGAACTTGTTTACTTTCTAAATGAGCGTCGTATAGCATATTTCCTTCATGATCAACGATGCGCCTTATAAAGATTGGTTTTACTTCTTTCCCGCCGTTTGCAAACATGCTATAAGCATTGACCATTTCAATTGGTTTTACAGGAGATGTGCCGAGAGCAAGAGACGGAACATCTTTTAATGCGCTAGTAATACCGAATTGCTTCGCTGTTTTTGTAAGAATGTCTTCGCCTAAAAATAGATTTGTCTTCACAGCATATACGTTATCAGAAACAGCGAGTGCTTGTGCCATTGTCACAAAGTCGTCTGCATAATAGTTTTTATAATTTTTCGGTTTATATTTGGAAACACCGTCACCTAAAGTGAATACAGTGTATTCGCTTTTTAAGCGTGTGGCAGGGGTGAATCCTCGTTCTAAGGCTGCATAATATAAGAACGGCTTAAATGTAGACCCGGGCTGACGAGCGGCTTGTGTAGCCCTGTTAAATTGACTCGTATTATAATCAGTTCCACCAACAAGGGCAGCCACTTCACCCGTTTTTGGATTCATAGAGACGAGGGCAGTTTGGATGTTTGTTGTTTCAGGTATATGATTTTTTACAGCTTGCTCTGCTACAGATTGTAATTTAGGGTCTAGCGTTGTATAAATACGTAAGCCACCTCGCTGTAAGGCTTGCTCATCTAATCCGATATCACGAAGAAGAGAAGCTTGTACAGCATCTTGGAAATAAGGCGCGACCTCTGCCACTTTTTTCGTATCTAATGAGGCGAAAGTTAGCGGTTCCTTTTTTGCCGAGGCAGCTTGCTGTTTTGTAATATAACCTTGTTCTACCATTTCATCTAGTATGAGAGATTGACGCCCTTTAGCACGCTCTTCTTTTAAAAAGGGAGAGTAGAAGCTAGGTCCTTTCGGAATGCCTGCGAGCATACTAGCTTCCGCTAATGTTAATTCTTTTGCAGTTTTATCGAAATACAGGCGAGAAGCAGCTTCGATTCCGTAAGCACCATGCCCGTAATAAATTGTATTTAAATATCCTTCTAAAATATGATTTTTATTATAGTTCACTTCAAGGCGAACGGTATACATTGCCTCTAATAGTTTACGCTTCCACGTTTTATCATGATCTAAGTATAGGTTACGAGCATACTGTTGTGTAATAGTACTAGCACCTTGTACTTTTGCCATTGCTTTTAAATCGGCAACAATGGCACCAACAATGCGCTTTATATCAAATCCATGATGTTTGTAGAATCGTTGATCTTCAATAGATAGTGTTGCCTCTTTTACATAAGGAGAAATTTCATCAAGAGATACATTATAGCGCTTTTGTGTTTCATTACTTTGCCCTATAACAGTGTCATCATTAGCGTAAAAGACACTCGTTTGCGGCACTGCAACAGGGGGAGGCCCCATAATTTTTGCAGCTATAATGATAATAAAAAAGGAAAAAACGAAAAAAAGAACACAAGAAAACATTACGGTGAAGAAAAGACGTTTATATTTTTTAAGTTTTGGATTCATAGTTTGATCCATCTTTTTCAGCCCCTCATTAATACAAGCATTATTGTATTAGTATTGAGGGTTTTCGTTTATTTTAAACAATGAAATTTTGAAAACAAAAAAGCCCCTTCAATTAAGAAAGGAGCTCAAAGGCACGTGCTGGCCAATCGGTAATGATGACATCTACACCATAGTCAATCATAGTTTGTAAATCTTTATATTCATTAATGGTGTAAGGACGAAAAACGTATCCTTGCCCCTGTGCTAATTGGACAAACTCTTTCGTTAATAATTGAAAGTTTGGATGTAATCCAGTCGCCTCGCGCCTTTTTGCTTCAGCAATAGGATCTGCAAGTGGTGTATCGTACAAAATCGCTCTTGGAATTTCTGGAGCAATTTCTGCTAATAATGAAACGGAATCGTGGTTAAATGATGAAAATGCAATTTGATTGGATAGATGATATTCACGAACAAGAGCAACAACTTTTTCTTCAATATTTGGATAATGAAGAACATCTGTTTTTAATTCAATGTTAAGTTGTAAATTTGTTGTAGAGAGCCAAATAAATACTTCTCGTAATGTTGGGATTTTCGCCTCATGGAAAGAAGGATCTTTATGGCTACCAGCATCTAAAGCTTGTAATTCCTCTACAGTTTTCTCAGAAACAAGTCCCACGCCATTTGTTGTGCGGTCCACCGTTTCATCATGAATAACAACTAGTTCACCATCTTTTGATAGATGAACATCAAGTTCAATTCCGTGAGCCCCAATGCGTTCAGCCTCTTGGAAGGCAATCATCGTATTTTCTGGGTGTGTTCCTTTTACCCCGCGATGAGCGAAAATAAGTGGTTTATTCATGTGGAAATCTCCTTATCATCTCTTTTCTTTCATTATGAAACTGCTTTGAGAAAAATACAATTCATATGACAAACATTTACAAAAGTATAACAGTTGCACAAAAGTTAACGTTAACGTAAAATGTAATAATCAGTGAAGGGAGGAATACACATGTATAAAATTGATGAAGTAACAAAGCAAGTTGGTTTAACAAAGCGTACACTTCGTTATTATGAGGAAATTGGTTTAATTCATCCCCCAGAACGCAGTGAAGGGAACATTCGCCTGTATACAGACGAGGACATTGCGAGAATTAAAAGGATTGTGGAAGCGAAAGAAGTACTAGGAATTACGCTTCAAGAAATGCAACATTTCTTATCGTTAAAAGAAAGAATGGAACAAAGAAGAAATAGTGAGAATCCGCGTGACCGTGAAGTGATTCAAGAAATTAAAGAGATGCTTGAAAAACAAGTGCAAACGTTAGACGAAAAAATGGAGCAAATGCAGCGTGTTAAGGCAGAGCTAGAGGATAGTTTAAGCCGTGCAGTTACATTTTTAGAGAATACAAAAGGAGAGTAATCAAAATGGAGAGCAAACAAAAATTAGGGAGATTGATTACAGTGGTGGCTACCTTCCTTGCCTTTTCAGGTATAGGAGTAGTCGACCCAATTTTACCAAGTATTGCTGAACAAATTGGTGCTTCGCATTGGCAAGTCGAGATGTTATTTACAGCATATATTTTAACGATGGCAATTATGATGTTACCAGCTGGAATATTTGCATCAAGATTTGGTGATAAACGAATGATGACGATCGGTCTTGCGATTGTAACTGTATTTGCATTTATATGTGGTATATCGCAAACGATTGCTCAATTATCTCTTTTCCGCGCGGGGTGGGGATTAGGAAATGCGATGTTCTTCGCAACGGCGATGACATTATTAATTGCATTAAGTAAAGAAGTTCATGAAGCGGTAGGATTATATGAAGCAGCTATCGGTTTAGGGATGGCAGGTGGCCCATTGTTAGGTGGTATATTAGGTGGACATTCTTGGCGTTACCCATTTTTTGCGACGAGTATTTTAATTTCTTTAGCATTTATTTTAGTTTTCTTTTTTGTAAAAGAACCGGAGCGAAAAGTGAAGCGTAAAGCGGCAGGCGTAGGAGAATTACTTAACCTGGTGAAGTATAAACCGTTTATGCAAGGTGCTATTTCGGGAATGTTATACTACTACGGATTTTTCGTCGTGTTAGCATATTCACCACTTATTATGCATTTATCTGCTATTCAATTAGGATTTGTATTTTGCGGATGGGGATTAGCATTAGCTTACGGATCAGCAATTTTAGCGCATAAGCTAGAAGGTAAATATGAACCAAAAACATTGTTAAAAGGTAGTTTACTCGTATTTGCGATTTTCTTAATTGCACTATTCTTCGTTAAAATTATGTGGTTACAAATCGTGTTAATCGTTCTATCAGGATTAGCATCAGGCTTAAATAACGCGTTATTTACAAGTTATGTAATGGATATTTCACCTTATGAAAGATCTGTTACATCAGGTGTTTATAACTTCGTTCGTTGGTTAGGAGGCGCGATTGCTCCAATTTTATCAGGAGTCATCGGTCATACAGTTTCACCACAAAGTCCGTTTTTAGTCGGTGGAATTGTTGTGTTAGTTGGTTGCGTAATGATCTTAATTCCGATTCGTAAACCGGTAGAAATAGAGACAAAAACCCTTTCTTAAGAAAGGGTTTTCTTTCCTATTATAGAGCAATCCCTTTTCACATATATGTTAGAACCCTCTGACTAAAATATATTTTCGGTATTTTTGTACTTTTAACTATACTTTTTGGATGTTTTGTTTTATTTTTGTTAGGGGACATTAATGATGTCCCTATTATAAATTTGCATTGAAAGGCGTGATTGTACGATGGAACTATGGTTCACTGAAAAGCAAACAAAGCATTTTGGAATTACGGCGCGTATTAACCGCACATTACATACGGAGCAAACAGAATTCCAAAAACTTGATATGGTTGAAACGGAAGAGTTCGGAAACATGCTTATTTTAGATGGCATGGTTATGACAACAGAAAAGGACGAGTTCGTTTATCATGAAATGGTAGCGCACGTACCTTTATTTACACATCCAAACCCTGAAAACGTATTAGTAGTAGGTGGTGGCGATGGTGGTGTTATTCGTGAAGTATTAAAACACCCAAGCGTAAAGAAAGCAACTCTTGTTGAAATTGATGGAAAAGTAATTGAGTACTCTAAACAATACTTACCATCAATTGCAGGCGCATTAGATGATGAGCGTGTAGAAGTAAAAGTAGGAGACGGTTTCCTACACATCGCAGAAAGCGAAAATGAATATGACGTAATTATGGTAGATTCTACTGAGCCAGTAGGCCCAGCAGTAAACCTATTTACAAAAGGCTTCTACGCTGGAATTTCTAAAGCGTTAAAAGAAGATGGTATTTTCGTTGCTCAAACGGACAACCCTTGGTTTACACCAGAACTAATTACAACTGTGTTTAAAGACGTAAAAGAGATTTTCCCAATTACTCGTCTATACACAGCAAACATTCCGACGTATCCAAGTGGACTTTGGACGTTCACAATCGGATCTAAAAAACATGATCCATTAGAAGTAAGTGAAGAGCGTTTCCATGAAATCGAAACGAAATATTACACAAAAGAATTACACAATGCAGCATTCGCATTACCGAAATTTGTTGGCGATTTAATTAAGTAAGAGCGTTAAATTGAAATAAATAAAGTGTAAGTAACTCATTTAAGGTGTTTGTCTAGAAGGCTTGAACATGCTAGTTACTTACACTGCTACAAATGAAGTAGTCTTCTTGTGATAACAAGAAGGCCCAGGTAAATCGAGAAAGAGGAGCAATGCGCTCCAAATTTGAGAAATAGTGAAAGGTTGGGATACCTTAAGTTCCACATAAGGAGGAAAAGAATATGCGTTTTGATGAAGCTTATTCAGGTAAAGTATTTATTAAAAGTCATCCAAGTTTTGAAGAGTCAGAGGCAGTTATTTACGGGATGCCTATGGATTGGACAGTAAGTTTCCGTCCAGGATCTCGCTTTGGCCCTGCACGTATTCGTGAAGTATCAATCGGTCTTGAAGAATATAGTCCGTATTTAGATCGTGAACTAGAAGAGGTAAAATATTTTGATGCGGGTGATATCCCATTACCATTTGGGAATCCACAGCGCAGCATAGACATGATTGAAGAATATGTAACAAAACTATTAGATGCCGGTAAGTTTCCACTAGGTCTCGGCGGAGAGCACTTAGTGTCTTGGCCAATTTTTAAGGCAATGGCAAAAAAATATCCGGATTTAGCAATCATCCATATGGATGCTCATACTGACTTACGTGAGTCATATGAGGGAGAGCCTTTATCCCACTCTACACCAATTCGTAAAGTGTGCGATTTAATTGGTCCGGAAAACGTATATTCTTTCGGTATTCGTTCTGGAATGAAGGAAGAATTCGAATGGGCAAAAGAAGTAGGTATGAACTTATATAAATTTGACGTATTAGAACCGTTAAAGGAAGTATTACCGAAACTTGCAGGACGCCCAGTCTATGTCACAATTGACATCGACGTATTAGACCCAGCTCACGCTCCTGGAACAGGAACATTAGAAGCTGGAGGTATCACATCTAAAGAACTATTAGAGTCCATCGTAGCAATTGCAAATTCAAATATAAAAGTAGTCGGAGCAGACTTAGTAGAAGTAGCTCCAGTCTACGATCATAGTGATCAAACACCAATCGCAGCAAGCAAATTCGTGCGGGAAATGCTGCTCGGTTGGGTTAAATAAAAGCGTAGGCAGCTCGCTCAGAATGTGAGGGGGATGGAGCTTCAGACGTAGAGGCGTTTTTTGCCTCGAAGGAAGAAGCGAAGCCACCGATCATTCTAGCCGCTGTAGCTGGATAAAGTAAAAGTGAAGCCGACTCAAAAAGTGTTTTGAGCCGGCTTCTTTTATTAATAGGTAGGTTATTATTGTCTTATTTAGTAGTTAAGTCGATATCCTTTGTCGAAACGTCGATATATGCGGAGTTGTGTTCAATATAATTTCACTTACCGTCATGCGACATAAAAAAGAGCTATTCTCAAACGATGAGAATAGCTCCCTTTCTTTACGCAACTTTCTCTTCCGAAGTAATTCCGCGAATTTCATCAGCAGAACGGATTGGATATTTGCGGAACACAATGGAACCGACGTATCCAATAATAGTGGTAACGATTCCACATAATACGGCAGCAATCGTTACTTTTATTACATCATTAAATCCGAACAGTACGAGAAGTCCTGGAATTGGTGATGCTGTCCCTGGTGCATTATTAACGAGCTGGAATAGCGACGTAATAATACCGGCAAGCGCACCGCCAACAAAGTTTGTCATATAGATAGGAATTGGATTTGCTGAGACAACATCGGCCTGTGTTAACGGCTCGATTGCCACGGCGATTGTATCTTTCTTTGAACAGATTTTTAGTCGTTTAAAGAAAATGAAGTTCATTGGGGCAGAAGCTGCTACGGCAAGACTACCAATTGCCATTGGTAAACCAGTTAATCCAAGCATTGCAGTTAGTGCCATAGAACTTAATGGAGATGTAGAAATAACTGTTATTAATCCACCAAGCATAATACCCATAATGATAGGACTTTCTGTAGTCGCAACTGAAATCATAGAACCGATTTTACCGAGTGTTGCGTTAACGAGTGGATCCATAAGCATGGCCATTCCACGTGAAATTGGTGCGGCAATACATAGAATTGCTAAAAATTCTACACCAGCTGGTAATTTCTTTTCGAGAAATTTCACGACGAAAGCACAAACGTATCCAGCGAAAAATCCTGGTAAAATACCGAATCCACTAGTAGCTATACCGATTAAAACAGCGTATACGGGTGAGACACCGATTGCTAATGCGACTAAAATTGCCGCTGCGACACCGCTCATGCTACCAGAAGCTACTCCTACTGATTGTAAAAAGTCATTATGAAACATTTCTCCACCAATATAACGGTGAAATGCTTCAATAAGAAAACTTGCGATTGCTGCATTAGCTAAAGCGCCCATTGCTTTCATTCCGTAAGGCGCACGGTAACTGAAAAGTGTAAATAGACAAAGTACAACAAGTAATAGTGCTAAACCTTGCAAGATAGCCATTTGAAAATTGTCTCCTTTGATTTTTGTAATAAAAATTTGTATCATTCAATAATAATATAAAAGTTTGTTAAACGGAAAAAATTTTTATTGGGAAATTGCTGTAAGGTGAAAAACTCTTACAATAATGTAAGGAAAGTGTAAGGCATTTCGATAGAGTATAGTATGCCTTTTTTCGTATAATACAGGTATAGACATACGGCTAGTGAGAAAGAAGTGCAAACAGGAGGCGCATTTATGAAATTGGTAATTAAAGTTTTAGCTGTGTTCGCCATTATTTTAGGTGGAACAGCATATTATTTAAACACGAAAACAGAAGGTGTGCATGCTTTTGTAGACAACTTCTTTTCAAATAAAGAAATACAAGATTATTATGCTGTTATAGATAAAAGTGAGAAAAAAGACGATGAATATTTGTATACATTTAAAGGGTATACAGAAGATGGAAAGCTACAAGTTATTAAAAGAATGGTGAACCGTGAATTGCATACGGGTGCTTTTATAAAAATTTATGCAAAAGGTATGCAGGGAAAAGGATGGGCTGAAATCTCGAAAGAATCAATCCCGCAAAAAGCGTTGCAAAAAATAGAAAAACCATAAAAGGAGCGAATCGTTCGCTCCTTTTTTAGTGCGTTAAAATGGTGATAGCTGAACTTTCTTTATTAGAAATGATTTTTGCCCTTCCGCCAATTGGGAAAGTAAAAATAGGAGTTGTATGTCCGAAACTTGTATTTGCAATGATAGGTATATGTGTAAGTTCAGGCTTTGAAGCAATCATTTCTTGAATGTCTTCTATCGTACATTCTGCTCCTTTTTGCATTCGTCCTATAACAATGCCTTTTACATGTTCAAAGTCAGGTTGATGCATAAGAGAATGTAAATATCGATCAAAAGTTTTTAGGGTAGATTTTCCTGTTAAACTATCCTCTTCAAGAAATAAAATTTTGCCCTGTAAGCTTGGCATATATGGTGTACCTTGCAGTAAATTAAATGTGCTCATATTGCCACCAATAATATCTCCCATCGCTTCCCCTTCTTGAATTGAAACATATCCTTCATTTTTAATAAATTCTCGATTTTCTTGATCCATATACCAAGAGTCATCGCTCCAAGTTTCAGCTGGTAGTATTTCAATAGGTTCATGAGAAGTTAAGCACTTTAAAAAGTAATCGGTCGTATAATCGAGCCCTTTCTCCATTCCAAATGAAGAGAAGTGAGGACCTGAATATGTAACTAAGCCTGTTTTAGCATAAATCGCGTTACTTAAAGCGGTAATATCAGAATAACCGCAGAAAATTTTCGGATTTTCTCGAATTAAATCATAATCGAGATGTTTCAATAAACCATTAGAGTTGTATCCGCCAAGTGTCGTCAAAATGGCTTTTACATTAGGATCTCTAAATGCTTCGTGGAGGTCTTGAACTCGTGAAGAAATAGAAGAGGAAGCGAATCGATCTATCTCATCAGCATATTTTGAGAATGTAACTTGAAAGCCTATGTCGCTTAATCTTTTTATAGCAAGGTCTCTGTTTTCATTTGAGACAATACTTGAACTACAAGATGGTGAAATAACCCTTATTTCATCACCTTTTTTTAATTTTGTTGGTAGCACCAAATTCACCCCTTTAAATGAAAGAATATTTAGATTTAAAAAATATTTTAACATATGAAATAAAGTGAAGGTGAATTATTTTTTGAAAAGGAGTTTTCCTGATTTTTCAGCAGACAGACAGAGTCTTTTTTTGATATGATAGGAAAAGTGATTTATTATAAGTAGTATTTAATATCTATAACATTTGAAGGGTGTGCAAGACGTGAAGAAACAACTTGCAGGCTTGCCGGTACACGTTCATTTCGTAACAGAAATCCGTGAAGGGGCGAGGAAGGAAACCGTTGCTTTTGAAGCAAATGGTCAATACTATGTAAAAGGTCAAGGTACATATATAACATTCCAAGAGCCGAACGAACAAGGCGAAGTGAAAACAATTATTAAAATTCAAGATGAACAAGTTCTCATTATGCGTTCAGGTGCTATTTCTATGCGTCAGACGCATGTGAAAGGTGAATGGACAACTGGTACGTATACGAGTGAACTTGGTACGTTTGCATTGCAAACGAAAACTGATAACGTTCTTTTTAAATGGTCGGATGAAAAGAAAAAAGGACAACTCTTCTTAACGTACGCATTGCTTCTAAGTGAACAAGAAGCTGGCAGATATACAATTACACTTAATTTGAAGGAGGCAAAATAATGAATTCTTTAGAACAAGTAAAAGGATTGATTAAAGAAGAAATTCAAGCTGCTGTATTAAAGGCAGAACTAGCGACAGAAGAACAAATTCCAAACGTTGTATTAGAATCTCCAAAAGATAAAACAAATGGTGACTTCTCTACAAATATGGCAATGCAACTTGCACGCGTTGCGAAAAAAGCACCTCGTATGATTGCAGAAGACTTAGTTGCAAACTTCGATAAAGCAAAAGCTTCTATTGAAAAAATTGAAATCGCTGGTCCTGGTTTCATTAACTTCTACATGGATAATAGCTACTTAACAGACTTAATCCCAACAATCGTCAACGCTGGTGAAGCATACGGTGAAACGAATACTGGTAAAGGTGAAAAAGTACAAATTGAGTTCGTATCTGCGAATCCAACAGGTGATCTTCACTTAGGACATGCACGTGGTGCGGCAGTAGGTGACACTTTATGTAACGTATTAGCAAAAGCAGGATATGATGTATCTCGTGAGTACTACATTAATGATGCTGGTAACCAAATTCATAACTTAGCTCTTTCTGTTGAAGCTCGTTACATGCAAGCTTTAGGTTTAGAGAAAGAAATGCCAGAAGACGGTTACCATGGTGCGGACATCATTGGAATCGGTAAACGCTTAGCTGAAGAGTTTGGCGATCGTTATGCAAAAGCTGATGCAGAAGAAAGTTATGAATTCTATCGTTCATACGGTTTAAAATATGAGTTAGCAAAACTTCAAAAAGACTTAGAAAGCTTCCGTGTTAACTTCGATGTGTGGTTCTCAGAAACATCATTATACAAAAACGGAAAAATTGATCAAGCTCTTGCTGTATTAAAAGAGCGTGATGAAATCTTTGAAGAAGGCGGAGCAACTTGGTTCCGTTCAATGACTTATGGTGACGATAAAAACCGTGTATTAATTAAAAACGACGGTTCTTACACATACTTAACGCCAGATATCGCTTACCACCGTGATAAATTAGAGCGTGGTTTTGATAAGCTAATCAACATTTGGGGTGCTGACCACCACGGTTACATTCCTCGTATGAAAGCTGCTATTCAAGCGCTAGGTTACGATAAAGAAACACTTGAAGTAGAAATCATCCAAATGGTACAACTGTACCAAAATGGTGAAAAAATGAAGATGAGTAAGCGTACAGGTAAAGCAGTTACACTTCGTGAGCTTATGGAAGAAGTAGGCGTGGACGCAATGCGTTACTTCTTCGCAATGCGTAGCGGTGATTCTCATTTAGACTTTGATATGGACTTAGCTGTATCAAAATCTAATGAAAACCCAGTATACTATGCACAATATGCTCATGCTCGCGTATGCAGTATCCTTCGTCAAGGTGAAGAGTTAGGATTAGCTACAGGCGGAGACGTGAATTACAAACTTGTTACTTCTGAGAAAGAAGTAGAGTTACTGAAAAAACTTGGTGAATTCCCAGCTGTAGTTGCGGATGCAGCGCAAAAACGTCTGCCACACCGCATTACAAGCTATGCATTTGAATTAGCAGCAGCATTACACAGCTTCTACAATGCAGAAAAAGTATTAAACCAAGATAACTTAGAATTAAGTAAAGCTCGTTACGAATTAATGAAAGCAGTACGCACTACACTTCAAAATGCATTAGCAATCGTAGGAGTATCTGCACCAGAAAAAATGTAATAGACAAAAGAAAAGATACTTATTTTTGTTTAGAAGTGATATACAAGTTGATATAAAGACATCTGATCAGTCTATACACTGATTAGATGTCAAAGAAAGAAGATCAACGAAAAGACGTATGGGGAAGAACCTCACGTACGTCTTGATGAGGGTAAACTGAAATAAAAAAGAGATGGCAGAGCTGTCTCTTTTTTTTATTTCAGTTTTCTAATATAAATACATGTGACAAATATATGTTATGGTGATGAAGTGAAAATAGTAAAATACCAATTAACTATTGATTTTTAGGAACGATTCTAGAATAATAGACTGTTGGGGGTAAAATTATCAAAAATCCATATATGTATTATTAGTTGGTGGAATGTTACTAGGAAATGGTGTGATTGTTGTAAAAAACATTGTTACAGCTATGCCAAATACTAAAATAACAATTCATCTAACCAAGTATCTAACCAATTAGTAATTAATCTTGAAAACTTCCAGCTTAGTCAAGAAACTAGGGGGATATGTTTAAAATAGTACATATAGTACAATTGAAGTTTTCATGATTTGATAAAAAATAATGAAAGGATATAAATCTCTCGGTTTTGATATTATCATCATATATAAGCTCATTTTAATTCTTCGACATAGCCATGGAACCCATTAGGCAAAGTGTTTTTTCTCGACACTCATTTATATACTCCAAAAATGAAAAGGCTGAATTTTGTATTTCTATGCGATTTACATGAAATCAGTTGACAATCATACTCTTTTTTAGTTACCCCCAAATTCGGTCCACTGTATTCAAATTTGGAGAATATGACTATCATCTTGCATAGGCAAACAATACTTCATCCAGAGCGTTTTTAATTATATAATGCTGGCGGTGGAACGCTTCTTGTTCTACTTGTTTCGGTGTGTAGGTCGGCTGTGTAACTAAACACAAAAGGTTTTAACATATGGCCAATTTCACCGCAACTTATAATGGCAGAAAACGCATCTTCAATAACATCTTTTAGAATACGAGTATCCAAGTATGTTTCACAGTTCGAACTTTCCTTGGCTGATATGCTAATTTCGATTATAGATGGTACTTCTTGTTATTCTTTAGGAGGATAAGTAAGGAAGTTGACCAAATGCATATTTACTGTGAAGTAGCTAGGCCATACTTATCGGTAACGAATTTTTCTGTATTTATAGGGCAAACGTTTGCGCTGAATATGAAGAAATTTCGAGAACTCTACGGCATAATAAGACGAAAGACTGTTATGAGTTTTATCGTGAGTACTTTTCGAACTGTCTTCTTCTGACTTTAAAGTTATTCTATGGTCCGTTCATGTGTACTTGTAATTTGAATTTCTTTATCAAAATTTGTCCTGTATCTGTTTTTGTTAAACAGTATATACGAGAAATGAAATGTCAGGGGAATTAGACGAATCTATATAAGAGCCAAACTGCAAGTTTCTAAGTAATAGAAGGATTGAAAAAGAGAAAAAGATGATAATAGCTGTCAAACATATTTTAGTAAATTGGCTTAATGACATTGAATTGTAGAACCTTTGTTATAGTATGCTTGTACCAGGATCTATCTATTTTTAATTTTATAGGAGGATAACATAAAATATGTATTTAAAAAGAGTTACTTCGATTTTTTCGATTATAATGATTTTCATGTTTACTATAGGTCAGAGTTTGCTACCTATAGTAGCAAATGCACAAGAACTAAACACAGCAGGACTTGTGGATAGTTTTCAGATTGGTAAAACAAATCTAAGTACCACAGAACGGACTAAAGTCACTGTAAACTTCAGTGAAAAAGATGGACTTAGTCTGAAGCCTGGAGACACACTAACATTAACACTGCCTCCAGAATTAAAAGGATTAGATAGGGAGTTTCCATTAGATGACTATGGTACTTGTAAAGTCACTGCAGGTACTGTGGTATGTACATTTAATGATAAAGTGAGCACATATGAAAATATTCAAGGGTATTTAAACTTTTTCGTGGAAGCCACTAATGTAGGAACGGATCAAAAGAAAGAGATTGAAACCAATTTCGGTACAACTGTAGATAAGCAGTCTGTAACAATTACCGGTCCAAGTAGTGGCGGTGGCACAGATCCTGGAAAGCCACCGTTTTTTTATAAAACTGGTGATATGAACTCAGGTAAGGACAATGAAGTACGTTGGTTCTTGAATATAAATTTAAATAAAGAAGAGTTAAGTCGTGATATTGTTGTGACTGATAATTTACAGGAAGGTCAAACACTTAATAAGGATAGTTTCTATATAAGTGTAGATAATTACCTAGGTAATCGATATTTAACGCTACAAGAGTTTGAACAGCAAGGTTACGGAACGATTACCTTTACTGGTGACAGATCATTTAAAGTTGTGCTTAATAAGGATAAAGCGGGTCTTGCTGCCTTTTCGATTGGTTATACATCTACTATAACGGAAGCCGGAAAGAAGCAAGAGTTTTTTAAGAATGATTATACGATTGATTACCAAGTTCTAAACGAAGAACCAGTTAATGAATCGGGTAGTCACCCAGTCGAAAATATGACAGCTGGCGGTGGTGCTACTGGTAACAAGGTTCCAAAAGGAAAGCTGAAAATTGTTAAGCATATTGAAGGAAATAAAGAAAAAGTAATTCCGAATGTTTCGTTTAAGTTGTATAAAGAGTCTGGTGAACAAGTTGGGGGCGAATATAAAACAAATGAAAAAGGGGTAGTTGAAACTCCTCAATTATCACCAGGTAAATATTATGTAGAAGAGGCTTCAGCTCCAGACTATATTGATTTCGATCCTCAGAAAAAAGTAGAGTTTGAAATAAAATCAGATGATGAAAATGGAGTCGAACTGGATATTCCAAATAAAGTGAAAGCTACATCTGTTTCAGGAACGAAGATGTGGAATGACAACAACAATAAGTTTGGTAAACGCCCAGAAAGCATCACGGTTCAATTGCTTCAAAATGGTAAAGAGTTTAACAAGCAAGAAGTGAAAGCTGATAAAGAAGGCAACTGGAATTTCAGCTTTAAAGATCTACCAAAGTACGATGGACAAGGAAATGCGTACACGTACACAGTAAGTGAAGTAAAAGTAAACGGATATGAAACAAAAGTAGACGGAACAACGATTACGAACACTTACAAAAATACGGACAAAACAGAAGTTAGTGGTAAGAAAGTCTGGGAAGACTACAACAATAAGTTCAACACACGCCCAGAAAGTATTACGGTTCAATTGCTTCAAAATGGTAAAGAGTTTAACAAGCAAGAAGTGAAAGCTGATAAAGAAGGCAACTGGAATTTTAGCTTCAAAGACCTACCAAAGTATGATGGACAAGGAAATGCGTACACGTACACAGTA
>NZ_PCOH01000019.1:0-118389 GCF_002976445.1 Bacillus sp. MYb56 | reverse complement strand
GAAGACTTACCTATCTCAAACCTGTTAAAAAACAAAAAACTATCGAAAGCATTTTTATTTCAAAAATTAAACTTCTTCTTTCAATGTTTGTCATACAAGTGCGAGAAGTATGGCATTGAGTATGTAAAAGCTGATAAATGGTTCGCCTCAAGCAAGATTTGCTCATGTTGCGGAGTAAAATACGACCATTCAGTTCAACCAGAAGGACAGTGGAGTTTAAAAATACGTGAGTGGCGTTGTGTTGGGTGCAATAGCCATCATGATAGAGATTTAAATGCTTCGATAAATTTATCAAGATGGGTAAAATAAAAGCTTGATAATAGGAGGTAACGATACTGCCTCGTGTGGAGTGTTATACCCCTCGTCCCTTTGGGGTTGCGAGAACACGATGAAGCACTAACTTGTGTAAATTTGATTGAATTGCATAGATTTAGTTAAGTTTATCGTATCGGTATTATGGTGTGCTCGTTTGTTTACTATTATCAGTTATTTCAGGGCAATTTCTTAAAAGTGAATGGGTGCCATTTATATTATGTATAGGAGTATTGATTTTTGCACCTATGTATCGCTGGAAGGAATGGAAAGCATATAGCCGAAAAAAGAAAATTGTTTTCAGCATCGAGTTTGTCATTATAATTAGCACAATTCCGTTTTTGTTATTGAAAGGAAATGAGATAATAGATGGAATTGTAATGTTTCAAGGGTGGTTATTTATTGCGAAATTGCTATATTTAATATGTATATTAATGTCGGTAGCGGTAATCGCTAAAAAAGTAAACGAAAAGCTATTCGCTAATGAATAAAAGAAAATGCCACCTTATTCGGTGGCATTTTTTTCTATGATTTTAACAAGGGATAACAATTAGTTCCCGATTTGATTTTGTAATAACTTCATATCCGTCTTTTGTAATGACGATATCATCTTCAATTCTACAACCGCCCCAGTTCGGTATGTAAATACCAGGTTCAACGGTAACAACCATACCTTCTTCTAAAGTAGCCTTACTTTCTTGGGATAGGCGAAGAGGTTCATGTATTTCTAACCCAAGACCATGACCGGTAGAGTGTCCAAAATATTGACCGTATCCATGTTCTGTAATGTAATCTCTCGTTATATCATCGATACTTTTCGCAGTTTCCCCAGGTTTAATTGCTTCCGTCCCACGTTTTAACGCTTCTCGTACAACATTGTATATCTTTTTGAATTCTTCTGATGGTTCCCCAATTGCTACAGTACGTGTTATATCGGAACAATATCCATCGTAAAGTGCACCGAAATCTAATGTAACGACGTCGCCTCGTTCGATTATTTTATTTGATGCAACTCCATGAGGAAGTGAAGAACGAACACCAGAAGCTACAATGATTTGAAATGAAGAGGATGTAGCCCCTTTTTTTCGCATGAAAAATTCTAACTCATCTCGTACATCATTTTCACTTATTCCTGGTTTTAGAAACGTAAGGATGTGGTGAAATGCTTCGTCAGCAATATTAGCTGCGATTTTCATTGTTTCTATTTCAGGCATGTCTTTAATAATACGAATATTTTCGATGATTTCGCACACTTGAACCATTTCCGCATGTACGTATTTTTGTAAGTTTTTATATTGTTGTAATGTCATGTTATTTTCTTCAATTCCAAGTTTTTGAATGTTTAATTTCGATACTTGATTTGCAACTTCTTTCTCTAAATTTCCTTTATGCATAACAATTTCAGCGTCTTTTATTTGTGATTTCGCTTGATCTACGTAGCGAAAATCAGTTATAAAAACCGCTTTATCCGCAGAGATTAAGACGACGCCAGCGCTGCCTGTAAAGCCTGTTGCATATTGGCGATTTTCTTTTTTTGTAATAAGTAATCCGTCAATTTCATATTTTTGTAGTTGATTTTGGATTTTATTAATTCTTAAAGTCATGTTAATTTCCCCCTTTTCACAGTATTGAATAAAGCAAATAGCGTGCCAAAATATATATTTGAGGAAAAAAGATAGTAGGAACTACATATGTTTTAGGGGAGATGAAAAATTAGCCCGCTATTTGTGAGAGGCGGTTTGTTCATAAAATCAAGATTACTTCAATAATCAGTGGGGGGATGAAAAAATATTGATTGGAGGTGCACTTTATATACATACTGTAAAAAAATTTATACAGATGTGAAATGACACTGTCAATTTTTTTGACAATATTGAAGGGAAGAAAGATGTTATGAATGAGTGAATGGATATATGAACTGAATTGAAACCATATAAAAAATGCGTCGCTTGCAAGCAACGCATTTTTTAATATTTATGCTTTTAATTTCATTACAGTATCAGCATCCGGTGTTACATATACAGTTTGCTGATTGTCATATGTAACAAATCCAAGTTTTGCACCGCTCGGTTTTTTGACATGGCGTACCTTTGTGAAATCTACAGGAACAGAACTAGAATCTTTTGCTTTACTGTAATAAGCAGCGATTTTAGCGGCCTCTTGTAAAGTCTCTTCCGTAGGTTCAAGAGAACGAATGACAACGTGGGACCCAGGTATGTCTTTCGTATGTAACCAAATTTCATCACGACGGGAGAATTTCATTGTTAAATAATCATTTTGCTTATTGTTTTTACCGACGAAAATTTCTGTGCCATCACTAGCTAAATATTTGTCCAATACTGGTTTTGTCGGTTTTTTCTTTGTGTTTTTCTTCTTACGATTACGTACATAACCTTCTTCGGTCAGTTCTTCACGAATCTCTTCAATATCTTTTGAAGAAGCAACCTCCATTTGTTGAAGTAAGCCATCGAAATAAAGAATTTCTTCATTTGTTTTTACGATTTGTTCTTCTACAATAGCCACTGAATTTTTCGCTTTTTGGTACTTTTGGAAATAGCGTTGTGCATTTTCAGAGGGTGTTTTTAAAGGATTTAATGTGATTTTTACAGTCCCACCATTTTCGTCGTAATAGTTAACGACTTCTATCTCTTTATCACCTTTTTTCAAAGCGTACATATTGGCTGTAAGTAGCTCTCCAAATAGTTGATATTTATCTGCTTTTCCGGCATCTTGTAATGTTTTTTCTAGTTTAATTAGCTTCTTTTCGTTTTTTGTTTTTTCATTTTGCATAAAGCGTTCTAAATCGTGAGCTTGTTGTTTTACACGATCGCGCTCTGCTTTACCAAAGAAGAAACGATCTAATAATTCACTAACAGATGAAAATGTTTTTTCGTTTCCTTGTAAGTGAGAAAGAGGGAATAGGTAAAAGAACTCTTTTCCATTTGCTGTTATCATTGCTGGCACGTACTGATGTGTTAGCAAAGGTTTTTGCAAGCTGAAGAAAGCTTCAGATAATGCTTTTTCATTTGCCATACCTGCTTTTTTTACAACTTCTTTTGCAAATAATGGGGAAATCCCCATGAATGCTCCGACAAGTTGTTTGTCCATGTTGCCAGATAAAAAGTCTAGCGGTTTAATAAAATCATCTTCTGTTTCGATAAGAAGCGGATTAACTTTATGTTGTGCCGGTGGGGCAACATATTCAGCTCCAGCATATACAGTACGATGTCGGTTTACCGCTAAAGAAACGTGTTTTAAGCTATCTAAAATAACATTTGTTTTCGTATCTACTAAGATAATATTACTGTGTCGTCCCATTATTTCGATTACTAATGTTTTTACTGATTCGTCACCGATTTCATTGCGACTGCGGACTGTAATTTGAATAATACGTTCTAAGTCAATTTGTTCAATTTTTTCAATAAATCCACCTTCTAAATGTTTGCGAAGAAGCATACAAAACATCGGCGGTAGCGCTGGTGAATTGTAGTTTTGATTTGTTAAGTGCATACGCGCATATGTAGGGTGAGATGAAAGAATTAGCTTTTGGTTTTTTCCGTTTGCTCGAATATGTAATAAAACTTCATATTTTGAGGGTTGATATATTTTTGAAATTCTTCCTGTTTGAAGAGAATTTGCAATTTCATGTGTAATTGCTCTTGTAAATAATCCATCGAATGCCATGAATGAACACTCCTTTCTAACTAAAAGTTAATTATAGCATTTTTTTGGACGAGGCTGAATAAGCTTTCATTAGAGTATGTCTGGAATCAGGAGGTCGATGGCAGGATGAACTGGTATGAAATGCGAGCACATGAAGTGGAGGAAAGAACGAATACGAATGTGGAGGTAGGTCTTACAGAGCAAGAAGCAGAGGGCCGATTAAAGAAATTTGGTACAAATGAATTGCAAGAAGCAAAGCGGCCTTCTGCGCTTATGGTGTTTTTAGCGCAATTTAAAGATTTTATGGTACTTGTTTTATTTGGTGCTACAATTATTTCAGCTTTTTTAGGAGAGTATATTGATTCGATTGCAATTGTTGCAATTGTTATTATTAATGGTGTCCTCGGTTTCTTCCAAGAGAGGAAAGCTGAAAAATCGTTGGAAGCTTTAAAAGAATTGGCAGCTCCTCAAGTTACTGTACTAAGAAATGGGAAGTGGATAAAAGCGCCGTCAAAAGCGCTTGTACTGGGTGATATTATTAAATTTTCTAGTGGTGACCGTATTGGCGCGGATGTTCGCCTTGTGGAATCTTCAAGTTTATATATTGAAGAATCGGCTCTTACAGGAGAGTCATTGCCTGTACAAAAGAGGGTAGATGCGTTACAAGGTCAAGATGTTTCAATTGGTGATCAAAAAAACATGGCATTTATGGGGACGATGATAACGAGAGGTGCTGGAACAGGGGTAGTCGTAGCAACTGGAATGAATACAGCTATGGGGCAAATTGCAAATATGTTGCAAAATGCTGAGCAAATGGAAACGCCATTACAAAGAAGATTAGAACAGCTTGGAAAAATTTTAATTATTGTTGCTCTTATTTTGACGGCTCTTGTTGTACTAGCTGGTGTATATCAAGGGAATGAAGTGTATCACATGTTTTTGGCTGGGGTTTCGCTTGCTGTTGCAGCTATTCCAGAAGGATTGCCAGCTATCGTTACGGTTGCGCTATCACTTGGTGTACAGCGTATGATTAAAAAGAGGGCAATTGTGCGAAAGTTGCCAGCTGTAGAAACGTTAGGCTGTGCTTCTGTTATTTGCTCAGATAAAACAGGAACAATGACACAAAATAAAATGATGGTAACACATATGTGGTCAGGCGGAGAATTGTGGAAAGTAACAGGTCAAGGCTATGAGCCAACAGGTTCGTTTATGAAAGGTGAAGAAGTAATTGACCCTACTAAGACGAAATCACTGTATCAACTACTTACATTTGGCTGTTTATGTAATAATGCGAATGTTATTCAAAAGAAAAAGACGTATGTGTTAGATGGAGATCCAACAGAGGGAGCTCTCGTTGCTGCTGCAATGAAGGCGGGAATATCACGTGAAGCTCTTAAAGGAAAGTTTGAAGTCATTCGTGAATTTCCTTTTGATTCAACTAGAAAAATGATGAGCGTTATCGTTCGTGATCGTGAAGGTAAAAAATTTGTTATTACAAAAGGAGCACCAGATGTTCTTTTGCAGATGAGTCAAACAATTTTGTGGGGAAATAAGCAGCAGCCTTTAAGTGAAATGTATCGAAAAGAAGTGCAGGCAGCGATTCATAGTTTAGGAAGTCAAGCTTTACGAACGATTGCGGTGGCATTTAAACCGTTAAAAGCTACAGATTCAATTGAACATGAAAGAGAAGTCGAGCAGGATTTTATGCTTGTTGGAATACAAGGAATGATAGATCCGCCAAGACTAGAAGTGGCGCAAGCGGTGAAAGAGTGTAAGGAAGCTGGTATTAGAACGGTAATGATTACGGGAGATCATAAAGTGACGGCAATGGCAATTGCGGAACAGCTAGGGGTTTTACCGGCGGGTGGACGCGTTGTTGAAGGTGTAGAACTTACGAATATGGATGTAGAGGCATTAGAAGATATTGTAGAAGATACGTATGTATTCGCTCGTGTGTCTCCTGAGCATAAATTGAAAATCGTTAAGGCGCTGCAAAATAAGGGACATATAGTAGCTATGACAGGTGATGGAGTGAACGATGCTCCAGCTATTAAAACAGCTGATATAGGGATTGCGATGGGAATTACAGGGACAGATGTTGCAAAAGAAGCTTCTTCACTTGTGTTGTTAGATGATAACTTTGCTACGATTAAATCGGCGATTAAAGAAGGTAGAAACATATATGAAAATATTCGGAAGTTTATTCGGTATTTGTTAGCATCTAACGTTGGTGAAATTTTAGTTATGTTATTTGCGATGTTACTTGCACTGCCATTGCCGATGGTTCCAATTCAAATTTTATGGGTGAACTTAGTTACTGACGGTTTACCAGCGATGGCATTAGGTTTGGATAAGGCTGAAGGAGATGTGATGAAGAGAACACCACGCCATCCGAAAGAAGGGGTGTTCGCTAGAGGGCTTGCGTGGAAAATTATAAGTCGTGGTTTTTTAATCGGAGCAGTGACATTAGTAGCGTTTATTATTGCATTTAACCAGCATCCGAATGAATTGAAGTATGCACAAACGGTAGCCTTCGCAACATTAGTACTGGCTCAGCTTATTCATGTATTTGATTGTCGTAGTGAACATTCTATATTTCACCGCAACCCGTTTGGAAATATATATTTAGTAGGGGCGGTTATTATTTCTTTACTGTTAATGCTTGTAGTTATATATTATCCACCATTACAGCCGATTTTTAGCACAATGCCGATACAAGCACGAGATTGGTTGTTAATTGGAGGATTATCATCTATTCCGACCTTCTTATTAGTAGGATCCTTATTAACAAGAAAAAAGGGGAAAAAGAAAAAGCAGCTGTTATATAAGAAGGGATTAAACTTGAAATAGTCAATGATATGAAAATATGATATAATTTACAGAAGGTAGTAGAGTCGCATCTCTATTGCCTTTTTCATTGAGTTATTTCATGGCTTGGATGTGATAAAGATGATTTGTAGTATGACAGGATTTGGAAGATCGAAGGTAGAAAACGATACTTTTCAAATAACAGTAGAAATGAAGTCGGTGAACCATCGTTTTTTAGAAATGAGTATTCGGCTTCCGAAGCAAATGATGGCGTTTGAAGACAAGATTCGTAAAATAATTGCAAAGCAAGTTCGCCGTGGACGTATTGAAGTGTCTATTAGTATAACAGGCGAAGGGCTTGTTGAAAGAAAACTAACTGTGAATTGGGAACTTCTCAAGCAGTACCAATCCATTATGGAAGATATAAAAGGGAAATTTCAATTACAAGATTCTATTACACTCGGGCAACTAATGGGAATGCCAGAAGTAACGGCAGTTGAAGAAATAGAAAATGTAAATGAACAATTTGAAACCGGTTTATATGAAGCTGTTCGTCAAGCTGCTCATATGTTGAAAACGATGAGAGATGGCGAAGGAGAACGATTACATAAAGATATAGCATATCGTTTGCAAGAGATTCATAATTGTGTAAATGCAATTATTCCACATGCACCAATTGTTACACAAAAATATCGTGAACGATTAGAAAATCGCTTAAAAGAATTACATAACCAAGATTTAGATGAACAACGATTGCTGACAGAAGTAGCAATATTTGCAGAGCGTTCAGATATTCACGAAGAATTAGTTCGATTACAAAGTCATTTAGATCAATTTCGTGAAGCACTGCAAATTACAGAGCCTGTTGGAAGGAAAATGGACTTCATCGTGCAAGAGATGCATAGGGAAGTTAATACGATAGGTTCTAAGGCAAATGACTTAACAATTTCAAAATATGTCGTAGAAATGAAAAATAACCTTGAAAAAATTCGTGAACAAGTACAAAATATTGAGTAGCTTTCAAAAAATATATAAAGTTATACGTGGTGGAGAAATCGGATAGACTTACTAGGAGGCGCAAACTATGGCCATGCGGTTTTTAAATATTGGATACGGAAATATTGTATCTGCTCATCGAATTATTGCTATTGTAAGTCCGGAGTCAGCTCCTATTAAACGGACAGTACAGGAAGCGCGTGAACATAATGCTTTGCTTGATGCTACGTATGGGAGAAAAACAAGGGCGGTTATTGTTATGGATGATGGGCATGTAGTATTAAGTCCAATTCAGCCAGAGACGATTGCACATCGTTTGAATAATAAAGAAGATTTAAGTGAGGAAGGGTAGGTTTTACATATTTATGAGAAGTAGAAGAGGATTGCTCATCGTTCTTTCGGGACCTTCTGGTGTCGGGAAAGGAACGGTTCGAAAAGAGCTGTTTAGCCATGAAGACACACGTTTTCAGTACTCTATTTCAGTAACGACACGTAAACCGCGTGAAGGTGAAGTAGATGGTGTGGATTATTTCTTTAAAGAGAGAGAAGAATTTGAAGAAATGATTCGTAATGAAAAGTTACTTGAATGGGCTGAGTTCGTTGGTAATTATTACGGAACACCGATTGATTATGTTGAAAAAACGTTACAAGAAGGAAAAGATGTGTTCTTAGAAATTGAAGTGCAAGGAGCAATTCAAGTTAAGAAAGCCTTCCCAGCAGGTGTATTTATTTTCTTAGCACCTCCAAGTTTATCTGAACTAAAGAACCGAATTGTCGGCCGTGGTACAGAAACTGAAGATGTTATTGAAAATCGTTTAACTGTAGCGAAAGAAGAAATCGAAATGATGGACGCTTATGACTATGTTGTAGAAAACGATCAAGTTGAATTAGCTTGCGACCGAATTAAAGCAATTGTGGTTGGTGAACATTGCCGCCGCGAAAGAGTGGCAAAATACTATAAAGAAATGACGGAGGGTCTATAATTATGTTAAATCCATCAATTGACTCATTATTAACAAAAATCGATTCTAAATATACACTTGTAACAGTAGCTGCAAAGCGTGCACGTGAAATGCAAATTGCTGACAATTGTGTTATTGAAAAGCCTGTTTCTTATAAATGTGTAGGTAAAGCATTAGAAGAAATCGATTTAGAAGTATTAAAATATGTACCAAGCGATGACACAATAATTGATTAAGACATTCTTTTCGACAAATTAAAACATAGACTTTATAATTTTCTATGTAACGGTAACAACCTATTTACAAGTAGGTTGTTATTTTTTTACGATAGGGATGAAAAGGAATCGAAAAAGACGGAACGAAATACTGGTACTGACGAGCTGGAAATTCTATTTCAGTAGAATAAGTTTGAAAAAGAAAGAGGACGAGTCATATGCTAAAAGGGAAAAAGATACTTCTATGTGTAACAGGAGGCATTGCAGTTTTTAAAGCGGCTGCGTTAACAAGTAAATTGACACAAGCTGGCGCTCTTGTAAAAGTAATGATGAGTGAGTCGGCAATGAAGTTTGTTACGCCTCTTACATTTCAAGCACTTTCTCGCCATGATGTATATACGGATACGTTTGATGAGAGAGACTCCGCTGTTATTGCTCATATTGATTTAGCGGATTGGGCAGATGTTGTACTTGTTGCACCTGCTACAGCTAATTGCATTGGAAAGTTAGCTGGCGGTATTGCTGATGATATGATTACAACTACTTTGTTAGCTACTACAGCTCCAGTGTGGATTGCACCTGCTATGAATGTGCATATGTATGAAAATAAAATTGTTCAAAAAAACATGATGACGTTAAAAACATTAGGATATACATTTATTGAGCCTGGGGAAGGTTTTTTAGCATGTGGTTATGTAGCAAAAGGAAGACTGGAAGAACCTGAAGCGATTATTGGACGATTAGAAGAGGCTTTCTCGGAACAACAACCATTGCAAGGAAAACGAATATTAATAACAGCTGGACCGACACGTGAAAAGATTGATCCGGTTCGTTTTATGACGAATTTTTCTTCTGGAAAGATGGGGTA
This sequence comes from Bacillus sp. MYb56, assembly GCF_002976445.1. Lineage (NCBI taxonomy): Bacteria > Bacillati > Bacillota > Bacilli > Caryophanales > Bacillaceae > Bacillus > Bacillus sp. MYb56. The sequence goes on along the minus strand of NZ_PCOH01000019.1, from coordinate 108,565 downwards.
TGCGATCGCAGAAGTTGCAGCAGGCTTAGGTGCTGATGTCATACTTGTGTCAGGACCGACAGCATTAGAGTCACCATTACATGTCACAACAATACAAGTGGAATCTGCACAAGATATGTTAGAGGCAGTCCTTCAGCATTATCAGAGTGTGGATGTTGTCATCAAAACAGCAGCCGTTGCAGATTACCGTCCGAAATATGTTCATGATAATAAAATGAAAAAGAAAAATGGCGATGCTGTAATTGAATTAGAAAGAACAGTGGATATTTTAAAAACGTTAGGTGAGAAGAAGGACCGACAGTTACTTATCGGTTTCGCAGCTGAAACGACAAACATAGAGGAATACGCAACGAGAAAATTACGTGAGAAAAATGCAAATATGATTGTTGCGAATGACGTGAAAGCGCAAGGAGCTGGGTTTGGTACGGATACAAATATTGTGACAATGTATAGAAAAGATGGAGAAATCATTGAGCTGCCACTTTTAACGAAGAAAGAAGTGGCTCGTGAAATATTAAAGCAAATAGAAATGATGTTAGAAGATGATTATGTATGAAGTTTGCAAGTGTAATTGTTGATGTACCTGCACGTCAAACAGATCGACCGTTTGATTATATTATCCCTAAAAAATGGGAAGATATCGTGCAAACAGGAATGCGTGTAGTAGTCCCATTCGGTCCGAGGAAATTGCAAGGTTTTATTATTGGCATAAAGGATTCGGTTGAACTAGAAAGTAAAAAGTTAAAAGCGTTGTATGAAATATTAGATGTCACTCCGGTTTTAAATGATGAATTATTAAAACTTGGGTATTGGCTTACAAGTGAAACGTTATGTTATATGATTTCAGCTTTTCAGGTGATGCTTCCGACGGCGATTAAAGCAACATATAAAAAGCGTCTGCAACTTCGTAACCGAGAAGAAGTAGCACCAGAAATTCTTTCTTTATTTCAAGGGAAGGAAACGATAGATTGGGAAGTTATCGAAGCACAGCCGCACCTATATCGCACTATTCAACAAGAAATTAAAAATGGTACGACTGAAGTGGTTTATCAAGTAAAGGATAAAGTGCAGAAGAAGAAACAAAGAGTAGTTCAACCGGAGTTGCCGGCAGATAAATTGGAATTAGCAGCATTTGAACTGAAAAGTAAAAAACAACAAGATGTACTCTATTATTTTGTAGAAAACTACAAAAGTGTACCGTTAAAAAATTTAACAGAAGAATTACAAATAACAGATGCTCCAATAAAAGCACTTGTTAAAAAGGGTCTAATCTCAGAAAAGTATGTAGAGGTATACCGGAGTCCGTATGACGATGATGATTTTGAACAAACGAAACCATTTCCGCTTACTGAGGAACAAAAACAAGTAATTACACCGATTTTGTCATCAATTACAAATGAAACTTACAATCCATTTTTACTATATGGTGTTACAGGAAGTGGTAAGACTGAAGTGTATTTACAATCTATAGCAGCGGTGCTCGAGAAAGGAAAAGAAGCAATTGTGCTTGTTCCTGAAATTGCGCTAACGCCCCAGATGGTAGATCGCTTTAAAGGTAGGTTCGGTTCGCAAGTTGCAGTTCTTCACAGTGCGCTTTCTGTTGGCGAGAAATATGATGAATGGCGAAAGATATTAAGAAAAGAAGTGAAAGTTGTAGTTGGTGCGCGTTCAGCTATTTTTGCTCCATTCGAAAATTTAGGAATCATTATTATTGATGAAGAGCATGAATCAAGTTATAAGCAAGAGGATAACCCAAAGTATCATGCAAGAGATGTAGCAGTGTGGAGAGGACAATACCATAAGTGTCCAATCGTTCTCGGAAGTGCAACGCCGACACTTGAATCGTTTGCTAGAGCGAAAAAAGGTGTCTATGGGTTGCTTACAATGGAAAAACGTATGAACAAACAAGCTTTGCCGACTGTAGAAATTGTTGATATGCGTGAAGAGCTTCGTGATGGAAATCGCTCAATGTTTTCAAAGGCACTGCATGAAAAAATAGCAGATCGATTAGAAAAAAAAGAACAAATGGTTCTCTTTTTAAATAGAAGGGGTCATTCTACGTTTGTGATGTGTCGTGATTGTGGGTATGTCGTACAATGTCCGCATTGTGATATTTCGTTGACATATCACAAAATGAACCATCGTTTAAAGTGTCATTATTGTAGTCATGAGGAAAATATGCCAACGGAGTGTCCTGCTTGTAATAGTACGTATATTCGTTTCTTTGGTACAGGGACGCAAAAGGTTGAAGAAGAAATCACAAAACTATTCCCTGAGGCGCGGGTCATTCGAATGGATGTGGATACAACAAGCCGTAAAGGAATGCATGAAAAATTATTAAAGGCGTTTGGTGAAGAGAAAGCAGATATATTACTTGGAACACAAATGATTGCAAAAGGGCTTGATTTTCCGAAGGTGACGCTTGTTGGCGTTTTAACGGCGGATACGATGCTTCATCTACCTGATTTTCGGGCGAGTGAAAAGACGTATCAGCTATTGACACAAGTGAGTGGACGTGCAGGAAGACATGAATTGCCAGGTGAAGTTGTAATTCAAACGTATACGCCGGAACATTACAGTGTAGAATTAGCAAAGAATCAACAATATGATGTATTTTATGAGCACGAAATGCAAATGAGGCAAATGAGACAATATCCGCCATATTACTACGTTGTACTTGTAACTGTATCTCATCCGGAGTTATTAAAGGCAGTCCAAGTGACGGAAAAAATTGTCGGTCATTTACGAACGCATTGTTCAAGGCAAACGATGGTGTTAGGGCCGGTTGCTTCAGCAATTCCAAGGATAAAAGATAGATATCGTTACCAATGCATGATAAAATACAAACGGGAACCAAACTTAAAGAACGTGCTCAAAATGGTAAATGAACATTATCAAGCAGAAATGCAAAAAGAGCTACAAATCTCAATTGATTTTAATCCAACAATGTTAATGTAGCGGAGGGAAATATGGCAGTTTTAGAAATTGTAAAGCATCCAAATGAAGTGTTAGAAACACCATGCGAAAGAGTAATTAACTTTGATAAAAAGTTAGTGAAATTGTTAAAAGATATGCATGAAACAATGTTAATTGCAGACGGAGTTGGTTTAGCTGCGCCACAAGTGGGTGTAAGCTTACAAGTTGCTGTTGTTGATATAGGTGATGATACGGGTAAAATTGAATTAATTAATCCTGTTATTTTAGAAAAACGTGGTGAACAAGTAGGTCCCGAAGGCTGCTTAAGCTTTCCGGGACTTTATGGTGAAGTGGAGCGTGCAGATTACATTAAAGTACGTGCACAAAATCGTCGCGGTAAAATATTTTTATTAGAAGCGGATGACTTCTTAGCGCGTGCAATTCAGCATGAAATCGATCATTTACACGGTGTTTTATTTACATCTAAAGTGAAAAGGTATTATGAAGCAGGCGAATTAGAATAGGTTTAAAAGGAGCGGTTTTTGAATGATGAAAGTAGTATTTATGGGGACACCGGACTTTTCTGTGCCGGTGCTTCGTCGTCTTATCGAGGACGGATATGACGTAGTTGGTGTTGTAACGCAACCTGATCGTCCAGTTGGTAGAAAAAAGGTTTTAACACCTACTCCTGTTAAAGTAGAAGCGGAGAAACATGGTATTCCAGTAGTACAGCCGTTAAAAATTCGTGAAAAAGACGAATATGAAAAAGTATTAGCACTAGAGCCAGACTTAATTGTAACAGCAGCATTTGGACAAATCGTACCGAATGAAATTTTAGAAGCGCCAAAGTATGGATGTATTAATGTCCACGCATCATTACTTCCAGAACTTCGCGGTGGTGCACCAATTCATTATGCGATCATGGAAGGTAAAGAGAAAACAGGTATTACAATTATGTATATGGTAGAAAAATTAGATGCGGGCGATATATTAACGCAAGTAGAAGTAGAAATTGAAGAGCGTGAAACAACAGGTTCATTATTTGATAAGTTAAGCGAAGCAGGAGCACACCTGTTATCTAAAACGGTTCCTTTACTAATTCAGGGTAAACTAGAACCAATTAAACAAAGTGAAGCTGAAGTGACGTTTGCATATAATATAAAACGTGAGCAAGAGATAATTGATTGGACAAAAACAGGTGAAGAAGTATACAATCACATTCGCGGATTGAATCCATGGCCAGTTGCTTATACGACTTTGGCAGGACAAGTTATTAAAGTATGGTGGGGAGAGAAGGTCTCTATTACAGAGAAAGCTGAACCAGGTACAATAGTAGCTCTTGAAGAAGATGGATTTGTTGTTGCAACAGGGAACGAGACAGGCGTTAAAATCACTGAATTGCAACCATCTGGTAAAAAGCGTATGAGTTGTTCACAATTTTTACGTGGAACAAAACCTGAAATTGGTACGAAGTTAGGAGAAAATGCATGAGACAAAATGTTCGTGAGTTAGCTCTGGATGGCTTAATTCAAGTAGAAAAAAGTGGTGCATATAGCAACTTACTTTTAAATAATTTGATTGAAAAAAATACAATTGACAGAAAAGATATTGGTTTATTAACTGAAATGGTATATGGAACAATTCAACGTCGTGACACACTAGATTATTATTTACAACCATTTTTAAGAAAAAAGGTTGAAGCGTGGGTAAGAGTGTTGCTTCGCCTATCTCTATATCAAATGCTATATTTAGACCGAGTTCCAGAAAGAGCCGCTATTCATGAAGCAGTTGAGATTGCAAAGCGTCGTGGGCATAAAGGGATTTCAGGCATGGTGAACGGAGTATTGCGTTCAATTCAGCGAGAAGGTGTACCTTCGTTAGAAGAAATCGAAAATCCAGTAGAACGTCTTGCGATTGCAACGAGTCATCCAATGTGGCTTGTACAAGAATGGGCATCCGAATATGGTTTAGAGACAGCAGAGAAAATGTGTGAAGTAAATATGTTGCCACCTGTACCAACAGCACGTGTAAATGTTGATAAAGTAACGGTAGAAGAAGCGGTTGCGTTATTAGCTGATGAGGGTATAGAAGCAAAACGTGGTGAATTGTCAGAGGATGCAATTCAAATTGAAAGAGGAAATGTCGCACATACAGAAGCGTTCAAAAAAGGTTTCCTTTCTATTCAAGATGAAAGCTCAATGCTTGTAGCACGTGCTTTAGAACCGAATAAAGGAGATACAGTTCTAGATAGTTGTGCTGCTCCTGGCGGAAAAACAACTCATATTGCAGAGCGTTTGGACGGAACTGGTAAGGTAATGTCGCTTGATTTACACGCACATAAAGTACGTTTAATTGAACAACAGGCGAAGAGACTTGGTTTAGAAAATGTAGAAACGATGGCTTTAGATGCTAGAAAAGTTCAAGAGCATTTTGCAAATGAATCTTTTGACAAAATATTAGTAGATGCACCATGTTCTGGATTTGGTGTTATTAGACGTAAACCTGATATTAAGTTAGGTAAAGATAAGGGCGATAGTGAAAGGTTATCAACGATTCAACTTGCGATACTAGAAAAAATAGCACCATTGTTAAAACAAGGTGGTCGCCTTGTTTATAGTACGTGCACAATTGAAAAAATAGAAAATGAACAAGTAATAAAGCAATTTTTACAAGAGCATCCTGAATTTGAATGGGATACTACGATAAAAGATCGCATGCCAGAAAAGTTAAATCCGTATATTGATGAAGGTCAAGTACGAATTTTACCGCATTATTTTGCAACAGATGGCTTTTATATTGCTTGTTTAAGAAAGAAGGTGTAGCATCATGGAAACGACTGTAAAAAAACAAAAGAAAAATCTAGAAACAAAGAAACCATCAATTTATTCTTTACAACTTCATGAAATGCAAGATTGGTTAAAGGAACAAGGAGAACCTAAGTTCCGTGCAGGACAAATTTTTGATTGGCTATATAAAAAACGTGTAAAAAATTATGAGGATATGTCAAACCTTGCTAAAGGATTGCGCGATAAATTGTCGAATTCCTTTGATATTACTACTTTAAACACTTTAGTAAAACAAACGTCTTCGGATGGAACGATTAAATTCCTATTCCAGTTATACGATGGATACTCTATTGAAACTGTACTAATGCGACATGAATATGGAAATTCCATTTGTGTAACAACACAGGTGGGTTGCCGCATTGGCTGTACGTTCTGTGCTTCTACACTTGGTGGGTTAAAACGAAACTTAGAGGCTGGAGAAATTGTAGCGCAAGTAGTAGAAGTTCAGCGTGCGCTTGATGAAACAGAAGAACGTGTAAGTTCTCTTGTTGTTATGGGAATTGGAGAACCATTTGATAATTATGATAACTTAATGTCATTCTTACGCATTGTAAATCATGAAAAAGGAATTCATATTGGTGCAAGACATATGACAGTTTCAACAAGTGGAATTGTTCCAAAAATTTATAAGTTCGCTGAAGAAGATATGCAAATTAATTTTGCGATTTCATTGCATGCTGCAAATACAGAGATACGTTCAAAATTAATGCCGATCAACCGTGCTTATAAGCTACCTGATTTAATGGAAGCTGTTAAATACTATGTAAATAGAACAGGGCGTCGTATTACATTTGAATATGGCTTATTTGGAGGAGAAAATGACCAAGTTGAGCACGCTGAAGAACTTGCTGCGCTCTTAAAAGGTGTAAAATGTCATGTAAACTTAATTCCGGTAAACTACGTGCCAGAACGTGATTATGTACGTACGCCACGAGAGCAAATTTTCTTATTTGAAAAGACGCTAAAAGATCGTGGAGTGAATGTAACCATTCGCCGTGAACAAGGTCATGATATTGATGCAGCCTGCGGTCAGTTGCGTGCAAAGGAGCGCAAAGAAGAGACGAGGTGACTAGATGAAAGCCGTGTTTCTATCGGATAAAGGAAAAGTTCGTCAACATAATGAAGATAGTGCAGGAGTTTTTCGCAATTTAGATGGAAATATTTTAGCGGTAGTAGCAGATGGAATGGGAGGTCATCGAGCTGGCGATGTAGCTAGCTCGATGGCTATTCAATTATTCCATGATTATTGGAAGCAAACGCATAATATGAATGAGCCTAAAAAGGTAGAAAAGTGGTTACATACTAACGTTGGAATTATTAATGAGCGCATATATGCTTACTCTAAGCAGCATGCAGAATGTAATGGCATGGGAACAACACTTATAATAGCCATTTGTACATCGAATTTTGTGACGATAGGTCATATAGGAGATAGTCGGTGTTATATGGTATCAGAGGGGAAAATGACGCTTGTAACGGAAGATCATTCGCTTGTAAATGAACTTGTAAGACATGGCGAAATTTCAAAGGAAGATGCAGAATATCACCCGAAAAAGAATGTTTTGTTAAGAGCATTAGGAAATGAAGAAACAGTTGGATTAGATGTTAAAACATTGGTGCTTGAAGAAGATGATCAATTACTTCTTTGCTCAGATGGATTGTCTAACAAAGTTTCTATTGCTGATATGCAACAAATTTTACAATTGAATGAACAGCTCGAGGCGAAGGGAGAGCATCTCATTCAATTAGCAAATGATCGTGGTGGAGAAGATAATATTACCCTCGTTATTATTGATTATACGGATTCGACAAACGAAAGTAGGTGAAGTGCAACGTGCTGATTGGAAAACGCTTAAATGACCGTTATAAGCTGCTGAAAATGATTGGCGGTGGAGGAATGGCCAATGTATATTTAGCTCATGATGATATACTCGGCCGAGATGTAGCGGTAAAAATATTAAGACTCGACTATTCAAATAACGAAGAGTTTATTAAACGTTTCCATCGAGAAGCGCAATCTGTTACAACGTTGTCGCATCCAAATATTGTGAATATGTATGATGTTGGGGAAGAGGATGATATATATTATCTTGTAATGGAATATGTACCTGGACGAACATTGAAGCAATACATAATTGATCGAGGGATGTTACCGATAGGAGAGGCTCTTGATATAATGGAGCAGTTAACGTCCGCTATGGCACACGCCCATCATTTTGAGATTGTACATCGTGATATTAAACCGCACAATATTTTGATTCGAGATGACGGAGTGGTCAAAGTAACAGACTTTGGAATTGCGACAGCTACAAGTGCAGCAACAATTACACATACAAATTCGGTGCTCGGTTCGGTGCATTATTTATCACCAGAACAAGCGCGCGGCGGTATAGCGAATAAACAATCAGATATTTATTCACTTGGGATTGTTATGTTTGAATTGTTAACAGGAAGACAACCGTTTTCTGGTGAATCTGCTGTTGCAATTGCGTTAAAACATTTACAAAATGAAATGCCATCTCCAAAAAGATGGAATGACAATATTCCACAAAGTGTTGAAAATATTATATTAAAGGCAACTGCGAAAGATCCGTTCCATCGATATCAATCTGCTAACGCGATGAAACGAGATATTGAAACAGCACTATACCCAGAACGAATAAATGAACAACCATTTTACATACCAGAAGATATGGAAGCAACGAAAGCGATTCCAATTATTCAACAAGAACAACTATTTCAAAATGTAAGTGATGAAACGATTGTATTAAAAGGAAGTAAAGTGGATGAACAAGTAAGAAAAGAAGAGACCAAATCAGGTAAGAAGAAAAAGCGAAATAATAAATGGCTGAAAGTTTTAATTACAACATTTTTACTTTTAGCGATAGGGATAACATTAGCACTTACTGTTATTCCAGGCTTCTTTATTCCGAAAGATGTGAAGGTTCCTGATGTGGCTGGTATGAAATATACGACAGCTGTAAATACATTAGTTGAAAAAGGTTTTGAAGTTACTGAACCTAATCTTGTATATACAGATGATGTTGAAGCCGGAAAAGTGATAAAAACAGATCCTATAGCAGGAAGAGTAGTGAAAGAAAACTCTAAAATTACTATCTATCAATCAGGTGGGAAAAAGAAAAGTAAGATGCGTGATTTGACAGGAAAAGATTTCGAGAGTATAAGAGCTGAGTTAGAAGAAGAATATAAACAAGTTACAATAAATTATATTGAAAATGATAAGCCGAAAGGTGAAATTGTAGAGCAAATACCAACGCCTGATCAAATGGTTATAGAGACAGAACAAGAACTGAAAATTTGGGTAAGTAAAGGACCTTATCAAATAAGACCAGGTGATTTTTCAGGATGGACTGAAAATAGTGTAAAAGGTTATTTAAATGAAAGAAAGCTTGTTTCTGATATAAAAAGAGAGTATTCAGATACGGTTGATAAAGGTCTTGTTATTTCACAGTTACCAAAGCCTGGGACACCTTTAAAAGAAGGAGATAAAGTATCGATTGTTATCTCCGATGGTCCGAAGCCTAAAGTGACGAAAACGGTAAAAGTGGATAACATTTCTATCCCATATGAAGCTTCTGCAACAGGTGAGAAAAAGCCGCAAACAATAGAAATTTATAAAGAAGATATGCAGCAAAAAATGGATAAACCAGTTGAAACGAGAACAATTACTGAGTCAGCGATTATTTCTTTAGAATTTGTAATTCAAGAAGGTGCAAAGGGACACTATAAAATTGTCCGAGATGGAGTAACGATTATGGACAAGGAAGTACCATATCCAGCTCAATAATAGTGAATTCCATCGTCCTTATATAGAAAATGGAATTTATTACTCTTGCCTGTTATGCTGTCTACATCGTGGACTGTATAACAGGCAAAAATATATGATTCAAAAAGCTGTAAAAGTGATACTGTTGTAAATAATATTTCAAATTTGATGGTAGATTAAATATATGAACCTGGATATATATTTGGTGGGCTTTGAACTAATTGTTTAAAGAACGCTAGTCTATTCATATTTAATTGCAGTTTCATTTTATACAAAATAAAGGAGAATTATATGCCAGAAGGAAAAATTGTAAAAGCTCTAAGTGGGTTTTATTATGTGCAGAATGAGGAAGGGATTACACAATGTCGTGGGCGTGGTGTATTTAGAAAGAATAAAATTACGCCACTTGTAGGAGACCAAGTTGTTTTTCAAGCGGATAATCCGAATGAAGGTTATGTGTTAGAAGTATTTGATCGGAAAAATGAACTTGTTAGACCTCCTATTGCTAATGTTGATCAAGCTATTCTTGTTTTCTCTGCGGTAGAACCAGATTTTAATCCAGGACTGTTAGATCGATTTTTAGTATTAATTGAATATCATAACATTAAACCAATTATTTGTATTAGTAAGATGGATTTAGTAGATGAAAAAATGAGAGAAACTGTTGAATCTTATGCAAATGATTATCGTGAAATGGGTTATGATGTGTTGTTTACTTCTATAAATACATCGGAAAGTATTGATATTCTGAAACCATTCTTAGAAGGTTGTATTTCCGTCGTTGCAGGCCAATCTGGTGTTGGGAAATCTTCAATGCTAAACGTATTACGTCCAGATTTAGAGTTGAAAACTAATGATATTTCTTCACATTTAGGACGTGGAAAGCATACGACAAGACACGTAGAATTAATTACAGTTGGAAGCGGACTTGTTGCGGATACACCTGGTTTTAGTTCGCTTGATTTCATAGATATAGAGGTAGAAGATCTTACATATTGTTTTCCAGAGTTGAAAGAAGCGAGCCAATACTGTAAATTTAGAGGGTGTACACACCTTGCTGAACCGAAATGTGCGGTGAAAGCTGCGGTTGAAGAAGGAAAGATTACCGAATATCGTTATAAGAATTACAAACAATTCGTAGAAGAAATTAGAGAGAGAAAGCCGAGGTATTAGTCATGATTAAAATTGCACCATCGATTTTATCAGCAGATTTTTCAAGATTAGGGGAAGAGATTAAAGATGTAGAAAAAGGCGGAGCTGACTACATTCACGTCGATGTAATGGATGGGCATTTCGTACCAAATATTACGATTGGACCATTAATTGTAGAAGCAATCCGTCCGATTACATCATTACCGTTAGATGTACATTTAATGATTGAAAATCCTGATAACTATATCCCAACTTTCGCAAAAGCGGGAGCGGATATTATTACTGTTCATGTAGAAGCGTGTCCTCATTTACATCGTACAATTCAGTTAATTAAATCTCATGACATTAAAGCAGGGGTTGTATTAAATCCGCATACTCCAGTTTCAACGATTGAGCATGTATTAGAAGATATAGACATGGTATTACTTATGACAGTAAATCCTGGATTTGGCGGGCAGAAGTTTATTCATTCTGTATTACCGAAAATCAAACAAGTTGCAGAAATGGTTAAAGAGCGAAATCTAGAAGTGGAAATTGAAGTTGATGGTGGTGTCAACGCTGAAACGGCAAGACTTTGTATTGAAGCAGGAGCGAATGTTCTTGTAGCGGGATCAGCAGTATACAATCAAAAAGACCGTGGTGAAGCAATTCGTGTAATTCGCGGATAAAGAATGAACGAACCTTTATCCTAGTGAAGCTTCTAGTTCATTAAGACTTCACTATTTATACATGTTAGAGTGGCAAATAAGGAGAAAGGCAATCTACCGAATGGCAGATTGCCTTTTTACAATAGAAGGGGAAGGAAAAATGATTATTCATATTTTAGCGGGAGGACCTGCAGAATACTGCGCAGATTTTTCGCGGTATGAAAATGAAGAAGTAGTTTGGGCGGCCGTTGATAGAGGAGTGTACCGTTTGTTGAAAAGAGGAATCACTCCGGCTGTTGCGTTTGGGGATTATGATTCAGTTACTGATGAGGAATTAGCATGGATGAGGCAACAAACAAATGAATTACATATCGTCCCGCGAGAAAAAGATCAAACAGATTTAGAAATTGCAATTAGCTGGGCTTTAGAACAGAAACCAAAATTAATTCGTATTTTTGGTGCTACTGGTGGAAGACTTGATCATGGTTTAGCAAATATTCAGATGCTTTTAAAGGGATTAGAAGTAAATATAGAAATGTGTATTGTGGACAATAAAAATGAAATAATGGTGAAAAAGTTTGGTATGTATATAATTGAAGGAAACGAACATTTTCCATACGTATCATTTGTACCAGTTACTGAAAGGGTAGAAGGTATTACACTTCACGGTTTTAAGTATCCCCTTACTAATAAAACAATAGAGTGGGGATCGACACTTTGTATTAGTAATGAACTCGTTGAGGAAAAAGGTACTTTTTCATTCACTTCTGGCATATTAATGATGATAAGAAGCACTGATTGAAGAAACAATTTTGCTCCTTGCATCATATAGTGAACAAGTGGAGTAATGGGGATTAGGAGGGAAACCATGAGATTTTATACAATTAAGTTACCTAAATTTCTTGGTGGAATTGTTCGTGCGATGTTAAATACCTTCAAAAAAGACTAAAAAAAGCACCTATTACCGGTGCTTTTTCCAATGGTATAATAAAAAAAGAGCCTAGCGGCTCTTTTTTTTATTATTAAACACGTTCGATTTTGCCAGATTTTAATGCTCTAGCAGAAACGTAAACACGTTGAACTTTTCCGTCGATGCGTACGCGAACTTTTTGAAGGTTAGCGCCCCATTTACGTTTTGTAGCGTTCATTGCGTGAGAACGAGAGTTACCAGAACGAGCTTTTCTTCCAGTGATAGCACAAACACGAGCCATTTATATTTCCCTCCCTTAACTACCGTAACATACGTAATTTTTCAATATTAGTCTTTTATGCGATGCTAAAAACACTACTATAATTTAACACAACTAAAAAGAGAATGCAACACCGTAGGAAAAAGAAATCAAGAAAAAATACTTGACACTATATGTCAATGAAGAAAAGGTGAAATCAAGAAAAATTGCTTGACATATTATAGTGGTACATGTTGTATAATAACAATGGACTATTTTGCTCATCATAAAAAAATGTAATTTAAAACATAAAATATGAGAGTGAAAAAGAAAGAACGATGGAATTTTCTTTAAAAAGATTATATGATAGTAACTAAAGTAGTCTAGCTCACTTTCACCATTTATGAAGGGGGAAACGAGATGTCAATTGAAATTAAAACGAAGTACGGTCAAATTGATATTAGTACAGATGTAATTGCAACAATTGCTGGAGGTGCCGCAGTAGATTGCTACGGTATCGTAGGTATGGCATCAAAAAATCAGTTAAAAGATGGATTAACAGAAATTTTACGAAAAGAAAACTTCACTAGAGGCGTTATTGTTCGTAAAAATGAAGATGAAGTACATATTGATATGTATATTATTGTGAGCTATGGTACGAAAATTTCAGAAGTAGCACATAACGTGCAGACTAAAGTGAAATATACATTAGATCAAACTGTAGGACTAGCAGTAGATTCTGTAAACATCTACGTACAAGGAGTTAAAGTAATAAACTTGTAATGTGCATTAAGGAGGAAAATCTGTGTCAATTCAAAAAATTGATGGAAAACGTTTATCACAAATGATCATTCAAGGAGCCAATAATTTAACAAATAATGTTCAGCTTGTTGATGCATTAAACGTATTCCCAGTTCCAGATGGCGATACCGGTACAAACATGAACTTATCAATGACTTCAGGCGCACGTGAAGTGAAAGCAAATCCTTCGCAGCATGCTGGTAAAGTCGGTGTAAGTTTAGCCAAAGGATTATTAATGGGAGCTCGTGGTAACTCTGGGGTTATTTTATCTCAGTTATTCCGTGGTTTCTCTAAATCCATTGAACAAAAAGAAGAATTAACGACAGTTGATTTTGCTGCAGCTTTAGAAGCTGGAGTAGAGGCAGCTTACAAAGCGGTTATGAAACCAATTGAAGGAACGATTTTAACGGTTGCAAGAGAAACGGGTAAATATGCAGTGACAGTTGCGAAAAAACAGCGCGACTTTGTTTTGTTTATGGAAGACGTTGTAAAAGAAGCAAACGCATCGTTAAATCGTACGCCAGATTTATTACCTGTATTAAAACAAGTTGGCGTTGTAGATAGCGGTGGTAAAGGTCTTGTTGTTGTATATGAAGGATTTTTAGCTGACTTAAAAGGAGAAACGATTTCTTCTGATATGCCTGCCCAACCATCTATGAATGACATGGTACGTGCAGAACATCACCGTAGTGTACAAAGCCAATTGAGTACAGAAGATATTAAGTATGGATATTGTACGGAGTTCATGGTGAAATTAGAGCCTGGAAAAATGAAGGAACATAATTTCTCTGAACAAAAATTCCGTGAAGATATTAGTGTGTACGGAGATTCACTACTTGTTGTATCGGATGATGAGGTTGTAAAGGTTCATATTCATGCGGAACATCCTGGAGATCCTATGAACTATGGACAACGTTACGGTAGTCTAATTAAGATCAAAGTAGAAAATATGCGTGAACAGCATACTGCTTTATTAGATGAACCTAGCATGGTACCTGAACAAACGAATCAGCCAATAGAGAAACAACCGTATGGTATTGTAACTGTAGCTATGGGATCGGGTATTAAAACTCTATTTGAGAGCATTGGTGCAACGAAAGTTATCGAAGGTGGCCAAACGATGAATCCGAGTACGGAGGATATTGTGAAGGCGATTGAAGAGGCGAATGCTGAAAAAATCATCATCTTACCAAATAACGGGAATATCGTGATGGCAGCAGAACAAGCAGCGTCAGTTGTAGAACAAGAAGTTATTGTTATTCGTTCAAAAACAGTTCCTCAAGGTATGGCTGCAATGTTAGCATTTAATCCAGTTGGAACGCTAGAAGAGAATGAAGAAAACATGAAAGAAGCTTTAGCTCATGTGAAAACAGGTCAGATTACGTATGCTGTTCGTGATACGGAAATTGACGGTGTAGCGATTCAAAAAGATGATTTTATGTGTATTGCAGATGGGAAAATTGTATCTACAAATGCTGAGAAAGTAGGAGCTGCAAAGCAATTACTAGAAGCGCTAATTGATGAGGATTCTGAAATCGTAACGATTCTACAAGGTGAAGATGCAACAGATGAAGAAGTGGCTAAATTAGTTGCGTTTGTAGAAGAGAACTTTGAAGATGCAGAAGTAGAAGTACATGCAGGGAACCAACCGGTGTATTCTTTCATCTTCTCTGTAGAATAAGAAAAGATTCGATTTGAAAATAAATGGGTTACTTACTAGCTAATGGATAAGAAATAGTGATATGAAGTTTATTACTAGTTTTTATTCAAAAGGCTAGCATATTGATGATAGAAAAGAGCCTTGCTGCTAATAGTGAGGCTCTTTTCTTACGTATTGTACAACTTTGTTTTATCCCGCTATTTGTGGGCAGTAAAACTTCCACCCCTATATTCGGCTGGAGCAAAGAAGTTAAGTGGGAGATTAACTGCCCGTAAGCGCCCACTGATTATAGTTTCACTTTATATAGAGGGATTAGAGTAGTTTCTCTTAGAATGCCTATGATAGAATATATAAGGTGAAAGAGAGCGATTACAGATGTCAATGATAATAATGGATAATCAATAGAATGAATCAAAGAAAATAATGTGACGGAGCGTGAGAATATTGAATGAAGTTGTACAAGTTCCTGTTACGGATGTAAAGGGAATCGGAGGAGAAACATCTGAGTTGTTACACGAGATGGGAATTTATACAGTTTCTCATCTATTAGAACATTTTCCGTACCGCTATGAAGACTATGCGATGAAAGATCTTGCTGAAGTAAAGCATGACGAGCGTGTAACGGTTGAGGGGAAAGTTCATAGTGCTCCTTTACTGCAATATTATGGGAAGAAGAAGTCACGTCTTACAGTTCGTGTTCTCGTCGGTCGTTATTTAATTACAGCTGTATGTTTTAATAGACCATACTATAAACAAAAGTTAAATTTAGATGAAACGGTAACGATTACTGGTAAATGGGATCAGCATCGCCAAACAATTGCTGTATCAGAACTGAATTTTGGACCGGTTGTACGACAACAAGAAGTAGAACCTGTATATTCAGTGAAAGGAAAACTGACAGTAAAACAGATGCGCCGGTTTGTTGCACAAGCATTTAAGGAGTATGGAGATTCTATAGTCGAAGTGTTACCAGATGGTTTGTTAAGTCGATATAAATTATTATCACGCTATGAAGCGCTCAGAGGGTTACATTTTCCAGTGGGACAGGAAGACTTAAAGCAAGCGCGTCGCCGTTTTGTATATGAGGAGTTTTTCTTGTTTCAGTTGAAAATGCAAACATTACGGAAAATGGAAAGGGAAAACTCGAAAGGGACGAAAAAGGAAATTTCATTAGTAGAATTGCAAGAGTTTACTGATGCGCTTCCGTTCCCATTAACTGGCGCACAACGCCGGGTTGTAGATGAAATAATGAAAGATATGATATCTCCGTACCGAATGAATCGATTATTGCAAGGGGATGTAGGTTCTGGGAAAACAGTTGTTGCTGCGATTGCTCTTTATGCGGCGAAATTGGCTCATTATCAAGGTGCTTTGATGGTTCCTACAGAAATTTTAGCCGAGCAACATTATCAGTCGCTCGCGGAGACGTTTTCACATTTCGGTATGAAGGTTGAATTGCTAACAAGTTCTGTTAAAGGTGCGAGACGTCGAGAAATTTTGTCGAGATTAGAACAGGGAGAAGTAGACATCCTTGTTGGAACGCACGCTTTAATTCAAGACGAAGTTATATTTCATAGGTTAGGTCTCGTTATTACCGATGAACAGCATCGATTTGGTGTGGTGCAGCGCCGGGTTTTACGTGAGAAAGGTGAAAGTCCAGATGTATTGTTTATGACGGCGACCCCAATCCCGCGTACGTTAGCTATCACTGCATTTGGAGAGATGGACGTTTCTATTATCGACGAAATGCCAGCTGGTAGAAAGGTAATCGAAACGTACTGGGCAAAACATGATATGTTAGATCGTGTCCTCGGCTTTGTGGAGAAAGAGATAAAAAAAGGAAGACAGGCATATGTTATTTGCCCTCTTATTGAAGAGTCTGAGAAGCTTGATGTACAAAATGCTATCGACTTACATAGTATGCTGACTCATCATTATCAAGGGAAATGCCAAGTTGGATTAATGCATGGGAGACTATCATCTCAAGAAAAAGAAGAGATAATGGGACAGTTTAGTGAAAATAAAGTGCAAATTCTTGTGTCGACAACAGTTGTTGAAGTAGGCGTGAATGTACCAAATGCGACTGTTATGGTTATTTATGACGCGGAACGTTTCGGTTTATCACAGCTCCATCAGCTGAGGGGGCGTGTTGGGCGTGGTAGTGAACAATCATATTGTTTATTAATTGCGGACCCGAAATCAGAAACGGGAAAAGAAAGAATGCGCATTATGACTGAAACAAATGATGGATTTGTATTGTCAGAAAAAGATTTAGAGTTACGAGGTCCTGGGGATTTCTTTGGAAGTAAGCAAAGTGGTCTACCAGAATTTAAGGTTGCTGATATGGTACATGATTATCGGGCGTTAGAAACAGCAAGACAAGATGCAGCGATACTAGTTGATTCAGAAGCGTTTTGGCATAATGATCAGTATGCTTCGCTGCGTACTTATCTTGATGGGACAGGTGTGTTCCAGGGAGAGAAGCTCGATTAAAAGTAGTCTGCAAAAGTTTTTGTTGCATTCTACTTTTAATGATTATATACTACTTTTAGTACCTAGTCATAAAAATGGATGGTGCGGTATGAAAAAAAGAAGAAGTAAAAAAGAAAGACAAGAATTATTACAACAAACAATAGAAACGAATCCTTTTATAACGGATGAAGATTTAGCGGAAAAATTTCAAGTGAGCATACAAACTGTTCGTCTTGATCGTATGGAATTATCTATTCCTGAATTAAGAGAACGAATTAAGCATGTGGCTACAAAACAACATGAAGAAGACGTGAAATCTTTACCGTTAGAAGAGGTTGTCGGAGAAATTATTGATATAGAATTAGATAGACATGCGATTTCTATCTTTGAAGTAAAGGTAGAACATGTATTTAAAAGAAATCAAATTGCTCGTGGGCATCATTTGTTTGCACAAGCAAACTCACTAGCTGTTGCGGTTATTGATGAAGAATTAGCTTTAACTGCAAAGTCCACCATTCGATATATTCGTCCTGTAAAATTAGGAGAGCGTGTTGTTGCAAAAGTACGTGTTGAAGATGTAGAGAATGATAAAGGACGGACGGTTGTCAAAGTGCGTAGTTTTGTTGGAGAAGAACTTGTCTTTACAGGCACTTTTGAAATGTATCGATCTAGTAATTATAGTGAGGAAGGTAACAACTTATGAAAATCGCAATAGATGCAATGGGCGGCGATCATGCACCAAAGGCTGTAGTATTAGGAGCAATGAAAGCTATTAAGGAATACTCAGATTTACATATTACGTTAGTAGGGAAAGAAGAGGGAATTCGTCAATATTTAACGAGTGAAGAGCGAATTACTATACTTCATACGGACGAAAAAATTGAATCGACAGACGAACCAGTAAGAGCGGTTCGTCGAAAAAAACAAGCTTCAATGGTACTAGCGGCGCAGCAAGTAAAAGACGGCGTAGCGGATGCTTGTATATCAGCAGGTAGTACAGGAGCTTTGATGGCAGCTGGATTGTTTGTTGTTGGTCGTATGGAAGGAATTGAACGACCAGCTTTATCACCTACAATGCCAACTGTTGATGGAGAAGGTTTTGTTATGTTAGATGTTGGAGCCAACGTTGATGCAAAACCAATTCATTTATATCAATATGCAGTAATGGGCTCTGTTTACGCAGAGAAGGTAAGAGGAATTAAAAATCCACGCGTTGGACTTTTAAACGTTGGAACAGAGGATGGTAAAGGAAACGAGCTTTCAAAACAAGTCTTTGCTATGCTCAAGGATGCACCAATTAATTTCGTTGGAAACGTTGAATCAAGAGATTTATTGCAAGGTGTAGCAGATGTTGTTGTATGTGATGGTTTTACGGGTAATGTAGCGCTAAAATCATTAGAAGGAACAGCACTTGCGTTATTCTCTATGTTAAAAGAACAATTAATGAGTTCGTTTACGAGCAAATTAGCAGCAGCGGTATTAAAACCAAAACTTATGGTATTGAAAGATAAAATGGATTATTCGGAGTATGGGGGAGCGGCGTTGTTTGGATTGAAAGCTCCTGTCATTAAGGCTCACGGTTCTTCTAATGACCAATCGATATTTAGTGCGATTCGTCAAACGAGAGAAATGGTAGCGAAAGAAGTAATTCCTACAATTTCAAGTGTAATGGAGAAGGAGCCGCTTCAATAAGAGGAGGATTTGAAATGGGAAAAATAGCATTTCTTTTTCCGGGCCAAGGTTCACAGGCAGTTGGAATGGGTAGACAGTTAGCGGAGAATAATAAAGAGGTTGCGAAAGTGTTTGCAAAAGCGGATGAGGTTTTGCATGATTCTCTTTCAGAAGTGATTTTTGAAGGACCGCAAGAAAAGTTAACATTAACAACAAATGCGCAGCCGGCACTATTAACAACGAGCTTTGCAATTTTAACAGCTTTGAAGGAGTATGATATTACACCTGATTTTGTCGCAGGACATAGTTTAGGTGAATATAGCGCTCTTGTAGCTGCTGGTGCATTAACATTCGAAGACGCTGTATATGCTGTAAGGAAACGCGGGGAATATATGGAAGAAGCTGTTCCAGGCGGGGAAGGTGCAATGGCAGCTATTTTAGGTGCGGATCCGGATATGCTGAAACGAGTTACAGAAGAAGTAACAAGTGAAGGATATGCAGTACAAATTGCTAATATGAATAGTACGAAGCAAATTGTTATTTCTGGAACAAAGCAAGGAGTAGAACTTGCTTCTCAAAGAGCGAAAGAAAATGGTGCTAAAAGAGCAATTCCGCTCAAAGTAAGTGGACCGTTTCATTCCTCGCTTATGAAACCAGCTGCTGAGAAATTCCAAAGTGTTTTAAATGAAATTACAATTCAAGACACGAATATTCCTGTTATTGCAAATGTTACGGCAGATGTTATTACGCGTGGTACAGATATTCAAGCAAAGCTAATTGAACAGCTCTATTCGCCTGTATTATGGTACCCATCTATTGAGTATATGGTGAATCAAGGGGTAGATACATTTATTGAAATCGGACCTGGAAAAGTACTTGCTGGTCTTATGAAGTCGATTGATTCTTCAGTGAAAGCATATGCGGTATATGATGAAGAGACATTAAGAGATACCATTTCAAATTTGAGAGGAGAAAGCTGATGTTAAAAGGGAAAGTAGCATTAGTAACTGGTGCTTCACGTGGGATTGGTCGTGCGATTGCTATTGATTTAGCGAAACAAGGGGCAAATGTTGTAGTAAATTATGCTGGTAATGAGCAAAAGGCGAATGAAGTAGTTGATGAAATAAAGAAATTAGGTTCAGATGCCATTGCAGTAAGAGCAGATGTTGCAAATGCTGATGATGTTACTGCAATGGTGAAACAAACTGTAGATACGTTTGGACAAGTTGATATTCTTGTAAATAACGCTGGTGTAACAAAAGATAATTTATTAATGCGTATGAAAGAAGAAGAATGGGATACAGTTATTAATACAAACTTAAAAGGTGTTTTCTTATGTACGAAAGCAGTATCGCGCTATATGATGCGTCAACGTCATGGACGTATTATTAATATCGCTTCTGTTGTTGGTGTAACAGGAAACCCAGGACAAGCAAATTATGTTGCTGCTAAAGCTGGTGTAATTGGATTAACAAAAACATCAGCAAAAGAATTAGCGAGCCGAAATATTACTGTAAATGCAATTGCTCCAGGGTTTATTGCGACTGATATGACGGATGTATTAGATGAAAATATAAAAGCCGAAATGTTAAAATTAATTCCTGCAGCTCAGTTTGGAGAAGCACAAGATATCGCAAATACTGTAACGTTTTTTGCTTCTGATCAAAGTAAATATGTTACAGGTCAAACGTTAAATGTTGATGGCGGTATGGTAATGTAATAAAAGAATCGATTTCACCTAGTTTTTTTGGACAATATTTTATATAATATTTGAGGGGAGGTGAATAGAATGGCAGATGTTTTAGAGCGTGTAACCAAAATTGTCGTTGATCGTTTAGGAGTAGAAGAAACTGAAGTAGTACCAGCTGCAAGCTTCAAAGAAGATTTAGGCGCAGACTCCCTAGATGTAGTAGAACTTGTAATGCAATTAGAAGATGAATTCGAAATGGAAATTTCTGATGAAGATGCTGAAAAGATTGCTACTGTTGGCGATGCTGTGACTTACATAGAGAGTCATCTATAATGCTTAAGTGAAGTCCCGTTTTTTAACGGGGCTTCTCGGCTTATATCTGGAGGGACCTATGCCGTACCGAAAACATAGAGAAAAAAAATACGAAGCAAAATATCGTGAAGCTTTTAAAGTATTTCAAGAAGAGATAGGTATTACGTTTACAGATGAAAAATTATTGATTCAAGCGTTTACGCATTCATCGTATGTGAATGAGCATCGAAAAAAACCGCATGAGGACAATGAGCGTCTTGAGTTTCTTGGCGATGCTGTATTGGAACTCACTGTATCACAGTATCTGTTTCAAAAATATCCGACAATGAGCGAAGGAGAGTTAACAAAACTACGTGCAGCTATTGTATGTGAGCCATCTCTTGTTCGTTTTGCAAACGAAATGTCATTTGGTAGCCTTGTTTTATTAGGGAAAGGTGAGGAAATGACGGGTGGACGTGAACGACCAGCTTTATTAGCGGATGTCTTTGAAGCGTTTATTGGTGCCCTTTATCTTGATCAAGGGCTAGAAACAGTTTGGGGATACTTAAAAGAAGTTGTATATCCAAAAATTAATGAAGGTGCTTTTTCTCATGTGATGGATTATAAGAGTCAATTGCAAGAATTGATTCAGCGTGATGGTAGTGGCAATGTTGAGTATCAAATTTTGCAAGAAAAAGGACCGGCCCACAACCGAGAATTTGTGTCCCGTGTAACTTTAAATAATGAGGCATTAGGTCTTGGAAGTGGTAAGTCAAAAAAAGAGGCAGAGCAACAAGCTGCTGCAGAAGCATTGAAAAAATTAAAAGAACAATCATGAGGAATCCCCCTTTGAATGAGGGGGATTCCTTATGCATAGAATGAAACTTTCCTTTTATTTATAAATAAAAGGAGTGGGAAATCCGTATAGTAGTTTGTTTTCGTATAGACAACGTTTACAACAACGGGGAATAGGAGGAAGGCCTTTCGTGTTTTTAAAAAGATTAGAAATAGCAGGATTTAAGTCTTTTGCTGAGCGTGTATCTGTCGATTTTGTTCCAGGTGTAACTTCTGTAGTAGGACCTAACGGGAGCGGGAAAAGTAATATTACTGATGCAATTCGCTGGGTACTTGGTGAACAATCTGCAAAGTCATTACGCGGTGCAAAGATGGAGGATATTATTTTTGCCGGCAGTGATACGAGAAGAGCGGTTAATGTTGCTGAAGTTACATTAACTTTAAATAATGAAGACCAACGCTTACCGATTGAGTATAACGAGGTGTGTGTAACGCGTCGTGTATCTCGTTCGGGTGATAGTGATTTTTATATTAATAAACAATCTTGTAGATTAAAAGATATTATTGATTTATTTATGGATTCTGGTATGGGAAGGGAAGCTTTTTCGATTATTAGCCAGGGGAAAGTCGAAGAGATTTTGAGTAGTAAATCAGAAGAACGTCGTGGTGTATTTGAAGAAGCTGCGGGTGTGCTGAAATATAAACTTCGTAAAAAGAAAGCTGAAGGGAAATTGGCGGAAACACAAGAAAACTTAAATCGTGTACAAGATATTATTCACGAATTAAGTAGTCAAGTAGAACCACTAGAAAGACAAGCTTCTATTGCGAAAGATTATCTTGAGAAAAAAGAAGAATTAGAGAAAGTAGAAGCTGCGCTTATTGTACATGAAATTGAAGAATTACATGAAAAGTGGGAAGCGCTTCGAAATCAATTTGGGCATAATAAAGATGAAGAAGCTAAAATGTCGGCGAACTTACAAAAAAGTGAAGAAGAGCTTGAGGAATTACGCGGGCAATTACAAGCCGTTGATGAATCTGTAAATTCCTTACAAGAAGTTCTACTTCTGTCTAGTAAAGAACTAGAAAAACTAGAAGGGCAACGCGAGCTGTTAAAGGAAAGAAAGCAAAATGCAACGACACATTGTGCGCAGCTTGAAAAGCTAATTGTTGAGTTAACAGAGAAAACTACAAGTTATGATGGCGAAATTGAAACAAGTACAGAAGCTTTAATGCAATTTGTGAATCAAGTAAAAGAATTGGAGAAGAAATTGCATGATAACGAGCAATTACTTGCGACTTTTGCTGAGAATTTAGAGGAACAAATTGAGAATTTAAAAGGTGACTATATTGAACTTTTAAATCAACAAGCAAGTCTTCGTAATGAATTATCTATGATTGAAGAACAATCAAAACAGCAAAACTCTAAAAACGAACGACTTGATGAAGAAAATGAAAAGTATGTACAGATGCGTGTGGAAATTACAGCGAAAAAGGCGAAACTTGTAGACAGCTATGAGCAAGCGAGAGAGAAAATAGCTGGCATTATTTCTAACATACAGAAGACAGAAACGGCACTTGGGAAATGTAAGTCGCAGTATAGTGAAAATGAAACGAAACTGTATCAAGCGTATCAATTTGTGCAACAGGCGCGCTCTCGTAAAGAAATGTTAGAAGAGATGCAAGAGGACTACTCTGGCTTCTATCAAGGGGTACGTGAAGTATTAAAGGCTAGAGAAAATAGACTACAAGGTATTGAGGGAGCTGTTGCAGAACTTCTGACTGTGCCGAAAGAATATGAAATCGCAATGGAAATCGCCCTTGGGGCAGCGATGCAACATATCGTAGTACAAACAGAAGAGCATGCTCGTAATGCAATTGCATTTTTAAAGCAAAATAAACATGGCCGTGCAACGTTTTTACCTCAAGCTGTTATTAAAAGCCGATCGCTATCATTTGATCAATTACGCATTGTGAATCAGCATCCATCGTTTGTCGGTGTAGCGGCAGAACTTGTGCAGTACAATAATAAATATGAGAATGTAGTTTCAAGTTTATTAGGTACAGTTGTTGTTGCGAAAGATTTACGCGGAGCAAATGAGTTAGCGAAACAACTGCAATACCGCTATCGTATTGTAACACTCGAAGGTGACGTAGTGAACCCGGGTGGTTCTATGACGGGTGGAGCTGTAAAACAGGCGAAATCCTCTTTATTGGGACGTCAACGTGAACTTGAAGAGTGGACTAAAAAACTAACTGACATGGAAGAAAAAACAACAAAGCTAGAAAACTTTGTTAAAGCAGTAAAGCAAGAGATTCAAGAAAAAGAAGTACAAATACGAGAGCTACGCCAAGGTGTAGAGACCGAACGTGTAGATGAACAGAAGCTAAGAGAAGAAATTAATCGTTTAGAATTAGATGAACATCGTATTAATGATCGTTTATCGATTTACGATTTAGAGATTGAAGGATTTTTACAAGATCAAGTAAAAATGCAAGGGCGCAAAGAAGAGTTAGAAAAGATTTTAGCGACTCTTCAAGCTGAGATTGGGGAATTAGATAGCAAAATCGTCGTTTTAACGAAACAAAAAAGTGAACAATATTCTTCAAAAGAAAAAGTTCAGAAGGAAATGACGGAGCTAAAAGTACAAGCTGCTGAACAACAACAACGTTTGTCTAATCAAAAAGAAAAAGTCGAACGATTGACGAAGGAAAAAGAAGAGACTGATGCGACGCTTGTAAAAACGAAAGAAGATTTAGCGTTCTTAAAGCAAGAGATGACATCTAATTCAAGTGGCGAAGAACAAATTACGAATATGATTGAGAAGAAAGCGTATGATCGTAATCAAACTTCGGAGTTAATTCGTTCTCGTCGTGAACAACGCGTATCATTGCAAGAAAGAGTCGAGCATTTAGAGCGCGGTGTGAAAGAAACAATAGGTAAACATAAATATATTCTTGAGATGCTGAAAGATCAAGAAGTGAAAATTAACCGACTTGATGTAGAGCTGGAAAATAGATTGCAACATTTACGTGAAACATATACTATTTCATTTGAAGCAGCAAAACTTAAGTATACAATGATGATGCCTGCAGAAGATGCACGTAAAAAGGTGAAACTAATTAAACTATCCATTGAAGAGTTAGGCGCAGTAAATTTAGGGGCAATTGATGAGTATGAACGTGTAGCAGAGCGCCATACATTCTTATTAGAGCAAAGAGATGACCTAGAAGAAGCGAAATCGACATTGCATCAACTTATTACGGAAATGGATGAAGAGATGAAAAAACGCTTTTCTACTACATTCGAAGGGATTCGAACAGAGTTTCAATCTGTATTCTCTGAATTATTCGGAGGTGGAAGAGCGGATTTAGTAATGACAAACCCAGAAGATTTACTAAATACGGGTATTGATATTGTAGCGCAACCACCAGGGAAGAAACTACAAAATTTAGGTTTACTTTCAGGGGGAGAGCGTGCTTTAACGGCAATTGCGCTCTTATTTGGTATTTTAAAAGTACGCCCAGTTCCATTCTGTGTTCTAGATGAAGTGGAAGCAGCTCTTGATGAGGCAAACGTTGCTCGTTTTGCGCAGTATTTAAAGAAATTTAGTGATGAAACGCAGTTTATTGTAATTACACACCGAAAAGGTACAATGGAAGAGTCTGATGTATTGTACGGTGTAACAATGCAAGAATCAGGGGTGTCGAAGCTTGTTTCTGTTCGTTTAGATGATGGCGAAGAACTTGTTGCAAGTAGATAGGAAGGATGGGAAGTATGAGCTTTTTAAAAAAATTAAAAGAAAAAATTTCAAAACAAACGGATACGGTAACAGAGAAGTTTAAACAAGGATTAGAAAAAACGAGAAATTCATTTGCTGATAAAGTAAATGACTTAGTGTACCGTTACCGCAAAATAGACGAAGATTTCTTTGAAGAATTAGAAGAAATTTTAATTAGTGCGGATGTCGGAGTTTCGACAGTGATGGAATTAATTGATCAGTTGAAAGAAGAAGTGCAACGTCGTAACATTCAAGATCCGAAAGAAGTACAGGCTGTTATTTCTGAAAAGCTAGTGGGCATTTACAAAGGTGACAGCGATTTTAGTAATGAAGTTAATATACAAGAGGATCAATTAACAGTAGTTTTATTTGTTGGTGTGAATGGTGTGGGGAAAACGACGACGATTGGTAAGCTTGCACATAAATTTAAATCAGAAGGTAAGTCTGTCCTATTGGCGGCAGGAGATACATTCCGTGCTGGGGCGATTGAGCAATTAGAAGTATGGGGCGATCGTGTTGGTGTAGAAGTAATTAAACAAGGGTCAGGATCTGATCCAGCGGCTGTTATGTATGATGCTGTACAAGCGGCAAAGGCCCGTAAAGTGGATGTATTGCTATGTGATACAGCGGGACGCTTACAAAATAAAGTAAACTTAATGAATGAGTTAGAGAAAGTGAAGCGCGTAATTGAGCGTGAAGTACCAGGGGCTCCTCATGAAGTATTACTTGTTATTGATGCAACAACAGGGCAAAATGGTTTAAGCCAAGCGAAAACATTCCGTGAAGCCACGAATGTTACTGGTATTGTTTTAACGAAGTTAGATGGAACTGCTAAAGGTGGTATCGTCTTAGCGATTCGTAACGAAATGGATGTTCCGGTGAAATTTGTTGGGCTAGGAGAGCAAATGGATGATCTGCAACAGTTTGATCCAGAACAATATGTTTATGGTTTGTTTGCGAACGTAGTAGAAACAGAAGAAGTGTAAGTGAAAGAAGCGGTATTTCCGCTTCTTTTTTTATAAAAATATGTGATGTTAAGAAAAAAACTTGACACTCTTTTATACTCCATGTAAACTAAGTCATGTAAAGGGAAATCACTTAACAAAGGATGATCCAACATGCTCGAGAAAACAACGAGAATGAACTATTTATTTGATTTTTATCAATCGTTGTTAACGCAAAAACAAAGAAGTTATATGTCGCTTTATTATCTAGATGATTTATCTCTTGGTGAAATTGCGGAAGAATTTGATGTAAGTCGCCAAGCCGTGTATGATAACATTAAACGGACTGAAGCGATGCTTGAAGAATATGAAGATAAATTAGTATTACTTCAAAAGTTTCAAGAGCGACAGCGACTTGTTGCAAAGCTAAAACAGCTAATCAGCGAAGAAGAGCATGTAAATGAAGAAATGAAACAAGTTGTTGAAGCTATCGAAAAATTAGATTAGGAGGGCGGCAATATGGCATTTGAAGGATTAGCCGACCGACTTCAACAGACAATGCAAAAAATCCGCGGCAAAGGAAAAGTTTCTGAAGCCGATGTAAAAGAAATGATGAGAGAAGTTCGTCTAGCTCTTTTAGAAGCGGATGTTAACTTTAAAGTAGTAAAAGATTTTATAAAGCGTGTGTCTGAGCGTGCTGTCGGACAAGATGTAATGAAAAGTTTGACACCTGGACAACAAGTAATTAAAATCGTACAGGAAGAACTTACAGAACTTATGGGCGGAGAGCAAAGCAAAATTGCTGTTGCTAATAAGCCACCTACTGTTATAATGATGGTTGGTCTGCAAGGTGCGGGTAAAACAACGACGACAGGTAAGCTTGCAAATTTACTTCGTAAAAAGCATAATCGTAAACCGATGCTTGTTGCAGCGGATATTTACCGTCCAGCAGCGATTAAACAGCTTGAAACATTAGGGAAGCAATTGGACATGCCTGTTTTCTCCTTAGGAGATCAAGTAAGTCCGGTTGAAATTGCGAAACAAGCGATTGCGAAAGCAAAAGAAGATCATCACGATTACGTTTTAATCGATACAGCGGGTCGCCTGCATATTGATGAAGAACTAATGGGTGAATTAGCAAAAGTCAAAGAAGTTGCGAAACCGGATGAAATTTTCCTTGTTGTCGATGCGATGACAGGACAAGACGCGGTAAATGTAGCACAAAGTTTCCATGAACAGTTAGGATTAACAGGTGTTGTATTAACGAAATTAGATGGTGATACGCGCGGTGGTGCGGCATTATCTATTAAGGCTGTAACAAATACACCAATTAAATTTGCTGGTATGGGTGAAAAACTAGATGCAATTGAAGCGTTCCATCCAGAACGTATGGCATCCCGTATTTTAGGGATGGGCGACGTCTTAACATTAATTGAAAAAGCGCAAGCTACAGTTGATGAAGAGAAAGCAAAAGAACTTGAGCAAAAAATGCGTACGCTTTCGTTTACGCTTGACGATTTCCTAGAACAACTTGGACAAGTGCGTCAACTTGGACCGCTTGACGAATTGTTAGGAATGCTTCCTGGTGCAAATAAAATTAAAGGGCTGAAAAATGCACAAGTTGATGAAAAACAAATTGGGCATATTGAGGCAATTATTCGTTCTATGACTAAAGTAGAACGAGAACAACCGGAAATAATCAATGCTAGTCGTAAAAAGCGCATTGCCAAAGGTAGCGGTACAACGGTACAAGAAATCAATCGTCTAATCAAGCAATTTGATGATATGAAAAAAATGATGAAGACGATGACGGGAATGCAAAAAGGTAAGAAAAAAGGACTAGGTGGATTGAAGTTTCCATTCATGTAAGGAAAAAAGATGGCTCTGTTAAGAAAAAATACTTTACAAAGCAATAGTCTTTTTGCTAATATAATTATCTGTGTGAAATAAATTCGGAGGTGCTTTATAAATGGCAGTTAAAATTCGTTTAAAACGTATGGGAGCTAAAAAAACTCCTTTCTATCGTGTAGTTGTTGCAGATTCTCGTTCTCCTCGTGACGGACGTTTCATTGAGGAAATCGGTACTTACAATCCGGTTGCTCAACCAGCGGAAGTTAAGATCAACGAAGAAGCAGCATTAAAATGGTTAGGAAATGGTGCTAAACCATCTGATACAGTTCGTAACCTTTTCTCTAACCAAGGTATCATGGAGAAATTCCACTTATCTAAACAAGGTAAGTAATTGAGGCAATGACAATGAAAATGTTAGTCGAGACAATTGTTAAACCTCTTGTGGATCATCCTGGAGATGTAAAAGTTACACAGGAACTTTGCAACGGAGAAATAAAGTATCGATTAACTGTACATCCTGAGGATGTTGGAAAAGTCATTGGAAAGCAAGGGAAAGTTGCGAAAGCGATTAGAATGCTCTTGTATTCAGTGGGACATCATAATGATGAGAACGTCACACTGGAAATTCAATAAACGTAAAAAGGGCGAGGAGTTATTTCCTCTCCCTTTTTTAACATTTAAAGAGAAATTGCATGTTCCATATATAAAATGGAAATGCTTAATTTATATAGAAACCAGGGGTGACATACTATTTATGACAAAATGGTTTAATGTAGGGAAAATTGTAAATACTCATGGCGTAAAAGGAGAAATTCGTGTTATTTCTCGTACTGATTTTCCAGAAGAGCGATATAAAGTAGGGAACACGTTATACATATGGGATGAGAAAGGTACAGACTACCTTACAGTGAAGGTAACTTCTCATCGTCAACATAAGACATTTGATTTATTAACACTTGAAGGATACAACAATGTAGATGAAGTAGAGAAGTTAAAAGGTTCTTTAATAAAAGTACCAGAAGAGCAGTTAGGCGAACTAGCTGAAGGTGAATACTACTACCATGAAATTATTGGTTGCAACGTTGTAACGGAAGAAGGAGAAGCGTTAGGGACAATCAAAGAGATTCTATCTCCTGGTGCGAATGACGTTTGGGTGATTAAACGTCCAAAGGGTCAAGATTTGTTAATTCCTTATATTGATGACGTTGTACTTCAAGTTAACATTGAAAATAAATTAGTAACCATTCATGTAATGGAAGGGCTACTATAATGAAAATTGACATTTTAACATTGTTTCCGGATATGTTTACGGGTGTATTTGGGTCTTCAATTTTAAAGAAAGCACAAGAAAAAGAAGCGGTAGAGCTTCGTGTTGTCAATTTTCGTGAGTATACAACTAGTAAGCATAATAGTGTAGATGATTATCCGTATGGTGGGGGCGCTGGTATGGTATTAACCCCACAGCCTATCTTTGACGCAGTAGAAGAGTTAACGAAGGAAACAGACCGTAAGCCGAGAATCGTCTTAATGTGTCCACAAGGAGAGCGTTTCACGCAGAAGAAGGCAGAAGAGCTTGCTGGAGAAGAGCATGTTATTTTTGTATGTGGCCATTATGAAGGATACGATGAACGAATTCGTGAGCATCTTGTAACAGATGAGATTTCTATTGGGGATTACGTATTAACGGGTGGAGAATTGGCTTCTATGGTAGTCACTGACAGTGTTGTACGTCTTTTGCCAGGAGTGCTTGGGAATCAAACGTCACAAGTGGAAGACTCTTTTAGCACAGGTTTGTTAGAACACCCACATTATACACGTCCTGCTGATTTTCGTGGTATGAAGGTACCGGATGTACTAATGTCAGGAAATCATAAAAACATTGATGAATGGCGCCATAAAGAGTCACTACGTCGTACGTACACACGTAGACCGGATTTACTGGAAGAACGAGAATTATCTAAGCAAGAAGAGAAATGGCTGGAACAGATTAAAGAAGACCGATAAGGGCTTGATATATTTTCTATTGCAACAGTCCTAGCAATATGCTATTATAACATTTGTGCTACTGAAATCAGTAGCCGTATTAACGATGTTCCGCTGTAATTTAATAAGACTTTATAAGAGCATCTGTTTAAAGGAGAGAATTTAATATGCAACAATTAATCACAGAAATCACAAAAGGCCAATTGAAAACTGACCTTCCTTCATTCCGTCCTGGAGACACTTTACGTGTACACGTAAAAGTAGTTGAGGGAACTCGTGAAAGAATTCAGCTTTTCGAAGGTGTTGTAATTAAACGTCGTGGTGGCGGAATCAGTGAAACATTCACAGTTCGTAAGATTTCTTACGGTGTAGGTGTTGAGCGTACATTCCCAGTTCACACGCCAAGAATCGCGAACATCGAAGTACTTCGCCGTGGTAAAGTACGTCGTGCTAAGTTATACTACTTACGTAACCTTCGCGGTAAAAAAGCACGTATTAAAGAAATTCGATAAGACATGTATGGGAGCTTGTAAATACACAAGCTCCCTTTTTCCAATCTATATGAAATTTTGGTATAATACGAGCAGCTTACATAACAGTGGAGGGGAAAGCATGAAGAAAGAGAAGAGCTCACTTTGGGAATGGATCAAAGCAATTTTGATTGCTGTTGTATTAGCGGGCGTAATTAGACAGTTTTTCTTTGCCCCAATTCTCGTAGACGGTGTATCGATGTCGCCGACTTTACATGACCGTGATCGAATGATTGTTAATAAAATTGGCTATCACATAGGTGATCCGAAACGCTTTGATATTATTGTATTCCGAGCGACGGAAGAAAAAGATTATATTAAGCGTATTATTGGCCTGCCAGGCGACGAAATCGAATACCGTAATGATAAACTATATGTTAACGGGAAACCTTATGAGGAGCCGTATTTAGATAAGCAGAAAAAACAACTTGCTGACGGACCGCTTACATATGATTTTACTCTTGAAGAAATGACAGGAAAGAAAACTGTTCCAGAAGGTCAATTATTTGTTTTAGGCGATAATCGTCGTTTTAGTAAAGATAGCCGTTCGATTGGTACAATTTCAATGGACCAAGTGATTGGTAAAGCAAATATGCTATATTGGCCGTTAAAAGATGCACGTATTGTGAAATAAAAGAAAAAGAAGGTGGCAACATGGTAATTCAATGGTTCCCAGGACATATGGCAAAGGCTAGACGCCAAGTAACAGAAAAATTAAAGTTAATTGATGTTGTAATTGAGCTTGTAGATGCTCGATTACCTTTATCTTCTCGTAATCCAATGATTGATGAAATTATTACACATAAACCAAGGCTTGTTGTTTTAAATAAAGCGGATATGGCGGATGATCGTCTTACAAAGCAGTGGATTGCATATTTTGATGAAAGAGGTCAAAAGGCAATTTCAATTAATGCGCAAGCTGGACAAGGTATGAAAGAAATTGCAGCAGCTTGTAAAGTTCTTGTCAAAGAAAAATTCGATAAAATGGTTGCTAAAGGCATTAGACCAAGAGCAATTCGTGCTTTAATTGTAGGTATTCCAAACGTTGGTAAATCTACACTAATTAATAAATTAGCGAAGAAGAATATAGCAAAAACAGGAGATCGTCCTGGTGTGACAACGGCCCAGCAGTGGATTAAAGTTGGGAAAGAAATGGAATTATTAGATACACCAGGTATTTTGTGGCCTAAATTTGAAGATGAATTAGTTGGTCTTCGTTTAGCGACGACTGGTGCAATTAAAGATTCTATATTAAATCTACAGGATGTAGCTATTTATGCGTTACGTTTTATGGAAAAACATTATCCGGAACGTTTAAAAGAGCGATATAATTTAAATGACATTCCAGAAGAAATTGTGGAGTTATTTGATGCAATTGGAAAAAATAGAGGTTGCTTAATGGGCGGCGGAATGATTGATTATGATAAAACATCTGAGCTTATACTTCGTGAGCTTCGTGGTGGAAGATTAGGAAAAATGACATTTGAAACACCAGAAGAGTTTGCAGAGCAGGTAGAAGATGCGGAAAAAGTAGAAGAAGTATAAGACGTGCGTTTGTACGTCTTTTCTTTTTGGTTACGTTTAAAAGGAGTGTAAATAGATGCAAAAAATGACTATTCATGAAGCGGAATGTTTGCTGCAAGAAATTATGAATGAAGAAGACGAGCGTTTTCAAATGTTAGTGAAAGATGAGCGAAAAGGTGTTCAAAAACTAATTTTGAAGTGGTATAAACAAAAAGAGTTAGCGCAAAAAGAAAGAGAAAAATTTCTAGAAATGTCAAAGTACGAAAATGAGTTACGTGAAAAAGGGCTCACATACATTGCTGGTATTGATGAAGTGGGTCGTGGGCCGTTAGCAGGACCGGTTGTGACGGCGGCAGTCGTCCTTCCGGAAGATTTTTATATTCCAGGATTAAATGACTCGAAAAAATTAAGTGAAGCGAAACGTGAGCGTTTTTATGATGAAATTAAAGAGCATGCAATTGCGATTGGAGTTGGAATTATATCACCACAAGTTATTGATGAAATAAATATTTATCAAGCGACGAAGCAAGCGATGTTAGATGCCGTTGCTAATTTATCATGTACACCAGAATATTTATTAATCGATGCGATGAAGCTTCCTACATCAATTCCGCAAACATCAATCATTAAAGGTGATGCGAAAAGTGTCTCTATTTCAGCTGCATCTATTATTGCGAAAGTGACGAGAGATCGCATGATGAAAGAGTTAGGAGGAAAGTATCCTGCATATGGATTTGAACAACATATGGGATATGGGACGAAACAGCATTTAGAAGCGATTGAAGTACATGGAGTATTAGAGGAACATCGAAAATCATTCGCGCCAATTAAAGATATGATTCAAAAATAAGCTGTATATTCACAGCTTATTTTTTATTTTGGTATATAAACATTATTATTTTCGAAAAAGAATAAAGCGATTTCAGTTTTCTGACACTTTATTGTAGACAGCGTGCCAATCATCTTATACAATGGCAATGTAATGTTTTTTAAACATTAAAAAACTTTTCGAGTAAAACAGGAAAACAGGGGAGGATGGGACCATGAATATCCATGAGTACCAAGGTAAGGCAGTCCTTAGAAGCTATGGGGTTAGCGTTCCGAACGGGAAGGTTGCATTTACAGTAGAAGAAGCTGTAGAAGCAGCGAAAGAATTAGGAACGGAAGTATGTGTAGTTAAAGCGCAAATTCACGCTGGTGGACGCGGCAAAGCTGGCGGTGTAAAAGTTGCGAAAAATTTAGAAGAAGTTCGTACATATGCAGAAAGCATTTTAGGAACTACACTTGTGACGCATCAAACAGGTCCTGAAGGTAAGGAAGTAAAACGCTTACTTATCGAAGAAGGTTGCGATATTAAAAAAGAATATTATGTAGGTCTTGTATTAGATCGTGCAACTTCTCAAGTTGTTTTAATGGCATCTGAAGAAGGTGGAACAGAAATTGAAGAAGTAGCAGAAAAAACGCCTGAAAAAATCTTTAAAGAATATATTGATCCAGCAGTAGGTTTACAAGGTTTCCAAGCGCGTAGAATCGCGTTTAACATCAATATTCCAAAAGAACTTGTAGGACAAGCTGTGAAGTTTATGATGGGCTTATACAGCGCGTTTATCGAAAAAGATTGCTCTATCGCTGAGATTAATCCACTTGTTACAACAGGTGACGGTAAAGTTATGGCGTTAGATGCAAAATTAAACTTTGATTCTAATGCGTTATATCGCAATAAAGATATTTTAGAACTTCGTGATCTTGAAGAAGAAGATTCAAAAGAAATTGAAGCTTCTAAATATGATTTAAACTACATTCCTTTAGATGGAAATATCGGTTGTATGGTTAATGGTGCAGGTTTAGCAATGGCTACAATGGATATCATTAAACATTACCATGGTGACCCGGCTAACTTCTTAGATGTTGGTGGCGGCGCAACAGCTGAAAAAGTTACAGAAGCATTCAAAATTATCCTTTCTGACAAAAATGTAAAGGGTATCTTCGTTAACATTTTTGGTGGCATTATGAAGTGTGATGTTATCGCAGAAGGTGTTATTGAAGCGACGAAGCAGGTAGGTCTTGAGTTGCCTTTAGTTGTACGTCTTGAAGGTACAAACGTAGAGCTAGGAAAGAAAATTTTAAATGAGTCTGGTTTAAATATTGTTGCAGCAGAATCTATGGCAGACGGTGCACAAAAAATTGTTTCACTAGTGGGCTAATAGAAAGCGGGGGAGAAAAATGAGCGTATTAGTTAATAAAGATACAAAAGTTATTGTTCAAGGTATTACAGGTTCTCAAGGGTTATTCCATACAAAACAAATGATTGAATACGGTACGAAAATTGTAGGTGGTGTAACACCAGGTAAAGGTGGCACTGATATTGAAGGCGTACCAGTATTTGATACAGTAGAAGATGCTGTGAAAGCAACAGGCGCAAACGCTTCAGTTGTATACGTTCCACCCGCTTTTGCGGCTGATGCAATTATGGAAGCAGTTGATGCAAAGATTGATTTAGTAGTATGTATTACTGAAGGAATCCCTGTATTAGATATGGTAAATGTAAAGAGATATATGGCGGGTAAACATACACGTTTACTTGGACCAAACTGCCCTGGTGTCATTACACCTGACGAATGTAAAATTGGTATTATGCCAGGATATATTCACAAAAAAGGTCATGTTGGTATCGTATCTCGCTCTGGTACATTAACGTATGAAGCTGTACATCAGTTAACGCAAGAAGGTATTGGCCAATCTACTGCTGTAGGTATCGGGGGAGACCCTGTTAACGGTACGGACTTTATTGATGCGTTAAAAGCATTTAATGAAGATGAAGAAACGCATGCTGTAATTATGATTGGTGAAATCGGCGGTACGGCAGAAGAAGAAGCAGCAGAATGGGTACAAGCTAATATGACAAAACCAGTTGTAGGCTTCATTGGTGGTCAAACAGCGCCTGAAGGCAAACGTATGGGTCATGCTGGGGCGATCATTTCTGGCGGCAAAGGAACTGCTGCTGAAAAGATTAAAACAATGGAAGCTTGTGGTATTAAAGTAGCGGAAACACCAGCTGTTATGGGTGAAACATTAATCTCTGTTTTAAAAGAAAAGGGATTATTTGAGACTTGTAAAAACTACTAATCTTTTTGAAAGACACCTTCTTATTAGAGGGTGTCTTTTTACACATTTTTTGTTTACATAATAAAAATTATGGGTAAGGAGAATTGAGATGAAAAGAGAACGTTTATTGCACCTTCATTACATGTTGGCGGATCATTGGAAGGCGATGGATAGACTACTATATGTTGATCCAGAACTGAAGGAAATATACACTTTTAGTCCGAAACAATTTGAATATTACGCTGGAATATCCTCGAAAAAATCTTTAGAACTAGTAAATTTTCTTCAAATTTCAAATCTCCAACAATATGTATCCCAGTTAGAAAAAAAGAGAATATTTTATATAACAATATGGGATAAGGACTATCCACAATTACTGCGAGAAATACAAGATCCCCCTTTTGTTTTATACGGAAAAGGAGAAAGAGATTTTCTAAATAAAGTAAATAAATTAGCGATTGTTGGAACGAGAGAACCGTCTTTATATGGAAAGGAGAGTATGAAGTTTATTTTACAACCTTTACTTGAAAAAGAATGGCTTATTGTTAGTGGGTTTGCAAGAGGGATAGATACAATTGCTCATGAAGTTACAGTAAGGCAGCATTGCCCGACCATTGCAATATTAGGACACGGATTATCTTATATGTATCCAAAGGAGAATAGAGGTTTATATGACACGTGGAAAGATTATATATTGTTATTGACAGAGTATCCGCCCCATTATGTGCCGAAAAAATGGTATTTCCCAAAAAGAAATCGAATTATTAGCGGTATAAGTAAAGGTGTTTTAGTTGTAGAAGCAAAAACGAGAAGTGGATCCCTTATTACTGCAGACCTTGCGCTAGAACAAAATAGAGAGGTGTTTGCGCTTCCTGGACCTATATTTATAGAGAGTGCAGCAGGAACGAATCATCTAATTCAACAAGGCGCCAAGCTAGTAAGAAATGCGGAGGATATCCTTGAAGAAATTTTAAATTAACCATATATTTTTATGTTTTTATTAAACAATTATTGACAAATGGTAGATTGTCGCTGTATGGTATATTCATTCTTGATTGACAAAAACAAGAGAAATCAATAAGATTGATGAAGACTTGAATCCACCTCTTAAGGAGGCACTAGCATGTCAGATTACCTCGTAATCGTGGAGTCGCCTTCTAAGGCGAAGACCATTGAAAAATATTTAGGGAAAAAATACAAAGTCGTCGCGTCCATGGGACATGTCCGCGATTTACCTAAAAGCCAAATGGGGATAGAAGTAAAGAATAACTTCACTCCGAAGTATATTACCATTCGTGGTAAGGGTCCCGTTTTAAAAGATTTAAAATCAGCGGCAAAAAAAGCAAAGAAAGTCTATCTCGCGGCCGATCCGGATCGTGAAGGAGAAGCAATTGCTTGGCATTTAGCAAATACGTTAAATGTGGACGTTGAATCAGATTGCCGAGTTGTATTTAATGAGATTACAAAAGATGCAATAAAAGAATCATTTAAATATCCTCGTGCAATTAATATGGATTTAGTAGATGCACAACAGGCAAGGCGTATACTCGATCGTCTTGTTGGTTACAATATTAGTCCTTTATTATGGAAGAAAGTAAAAAAAGGATTAAGTGCAGGACGCGTACAATCTGTAGCAGTTCGTTTAATCATCGAACGTGAAAAAGAAATTCAAAGTTTTGAACCTGAAGAATTCTGGACAATTAAAACAGAATTTGTGAAAGGGAAAGACACATTTGAAGCAAGCTTTTACGGTGTAGATGGTGAAAAAGTTCAATTAACGAACGAAGCACAAGTGAACGAAATAATCGAAAAGATGAAAGACAATGCGTTTTCGGTTGAAAATGTAACGCGAAAAGAGCGAAAGCGTAACCCTGCATTACCGTTTACAACATCTTCCTTGCAACAAGAGGCAGCGCGTAAGTTAAATATGCGAGCAAAGAAAACAATGATGCTTGCACAGCAGCTGTATGAAGGGATAGATCTTGGAAAACAAGGGACTGTAGGTCTTATTACGTATATGAGAACTGATTCAACACGTATCTCAGAAACAGCTCAAACAGAGGCTCGTGATTACATTACTGAGGCGTTTGGTGCGGAATACATAGGAACAGAGAAGAGGAAAGAAACGAAAAAGTCGAAAGCACAAGATGCGCATGAGGCGATTCGTCCTACTTCGGTAATGAGAAAGCCAGAGGAACTAAAAAGTTTCTTAAGTCGTGATCAACTCCGTTTGTATAAACTGATTTGGGAGCGATTTGTTGCAAGTCAAATGGCATCTGCTATAATGGATACTGTTACAGCGAAACTCATTAATAACAATGTTCAGTTCCGTGCAAGTGGATCAGTTGTAAAGTTCCCAGGATTTATGAAAGTGTACGTAGAGTCGAAAGATGATGGTGCGGAAGAAAAGGATAAGATGTTGCCACCGTTAGAAGTAGGTGAAACTGTATTTTCAAAAGATATAGAACCAAAGCAACATTACACACAGCCTCCGCCGCGTTACACAGAGGCTCGTCTAGTAAGAACACTTGAAGAGCTTGGAATTGGGAGACCGTCTACTTATGTACCGACACTTGAAACAATCCAAAAACGAGGATACGTTGCTTTAGATAATAAACGCTTCGTTCCGACTGAGCTTGGTGGAATAGTAATCGAACTTATTTTAGAGTTTTTCCCAGAAATTATTAACATTGAATTTACTGCCAATATGGAGCAAAGCCTTGATGAAGTAGAAGAAGGAAATGCAAATTGGGTGAAAATTGTTGATGATTTCTACGTAGGATTTGAACCGCGCTTAGAAAAAGCGGAAAAAGAAATGCGTGAAGTGGAAATTAAAGATGAACCAGCTGGGGAAGACTGTGAATTATGTAGTCACCCGATGGTCTTTAAAATGGGTAAATATGGGAAGTTTATGGCTTGTTCAAATTTCCCGGAATGTCGTAATACAAAACCGATTGTAAAAGAAATCGGTGTTACTTGTCCGAAGTGTGATAAAGGGCAAATTATTGAACGCCGTAGTAATAAAAAGAAACGCCTTTTCTACGGATGCGGTACGTATCCAGAATGTGACTTTGTATCTTGGGATAAGCCGATTGGTCGTAAATGTCCGAAGTGTGAAGGTATGCTCGTAGAGAAAAAGTTAAAAAAAGGCGTGCAAGTACAATGTATTTCGTGTGATTATGAAGAAGAACAACAAATGTGAGCGTAACTGCTCACATTTTTTTCGGGAAGAAAAGGAAAGGTGATATATATGACAACACAAGTAGTAAACGTCATTGGCGCAGGTCTTGCAGGAAGCGAAGCAGCTTACCAAATTGCAAAGCGTGGTGTCCAAGTAAAATTATATGAAATGAGACCAGTAAGGCAAACACCAGCTCATCATACAGATAAATTTGCTGAATTAGTATGTAGTAACTCACTTCGCGCAAACACATTGACAAATGCTGTTGGTGTTATTAAAGAAGAAATGCGTCTAATGGATTCTGTCATTATTCGTGCAGCTGATGAGTGCTCTGTACCAGCAGGAGGTGCTTTAGCTGTAGACCGTCATGAATTCGCGGCGAAAGTGACTGAATATGTGAAAAATCATCCGAACGTAACTGTAATGAATGAGGAAATCACTGAAATTCCAGAGGGACCAACTGTTATCGCGACAGGTCCACTTACGTCTCCGGATCTTTCTGCACAATTAAAAAAACTAACAGGTGAAGATTATTTTTATTTCTATGATGCTGCAGCGCCAATCGTTGAGAAAGACAGCATTGACATGAATAAAGTATATTTAAAATCCCGTTATGATAAAGGTGAAGCGGCATATTTAAACTGTCCAATGACAGAAGAAGAGTTTGATCGTTTTTATGAGGCTTTAATTGCTGCTGAGACAGTGCCTTTAAAAGAATTTGAAAAAGAAATTTTCTTTGAAGGTTGTATGCCAGTAGAAGTTATGGCAAGTAGAGGAAGACAGACGTTAGTATTTGGACCGATGAAGCCTGTTGGGTTAGAAGATCCGAAAACAGGGAAAACACCGTATGCGGTTGTTCAGTTACGTCAAGATGATGCAGCAGGAACATTATATAATATTGTAGGCTTCCAAACACATTTAAAGTGGGGGCCACAAAAAGAAGTGTTACAGCTAATTCCAGGACTAGAAAACGCAGAGATTGTACGTTATGGTGTAATGCATCGTAATACGTTTATTAATTCGCCTAATTTACTTCGTCCAACATATCAATATAAACAACGTGATGATTTATTCTTCGCTGGTCAAATGACTGGTGTAGAGGGTTATGTTGAATCAGCAGCATCAGGATTATTAGCGGGTATTAACGCTGCTCGACTTGTAAAAGGTGAAGAGCCAGTTGTATTACCACCTGTAACTGCAATGGGAAGTATGGCAAATTATATTACTGCGACAAATGCGAAAAACTTCCAGCCAATGAATGCAAACTTCGGTTTATTTACACCGTTAGAGAAGAAAATTAAAAAGAAACAAGAGCGAAATGAAGCATATGCTACACGCGCTTTGGAAACAATTCAAAATTTTGTAAATATTTAATTAAATTTCTTGCAAAGGCTACTAAGTTGTGATACGATTTAGTAGCCTTTATTGAGGTGAATTATATGGATGTGAATGTGAAGAAATTGTTACAATTATTCGTTGGTTATTTACAAATTGAAAGAAATTATTCAAAATATACAATTGCAAGTTATCAAAATGATTTAGAACATTTTGTGCAATTTATGGAGCGAGAAGGCATATCCTCTTTTTTAGATGTTACATACGCGGATGTTCGTTTATACTTGACGACGTTGCACGATCAGAAGTTAGCCCGTAAATCTGTCGCAAGGAAAGTATCAAGCTTACGAAGTTTATATCGTTTTTTGATGCGTGAAGGTTATCAAAAAGATAATCCGTTTGCACTTGCGTCACTTCCCAAGAAAGAATTGTCAATCCCAAAGTTTTTATATGCTGAAGAGTTAGAGGAATTGTTTGAAGTTTCTGATACAGGGGCACCATTAGGTCAAAGGAATCAAGCTTTATTAGAGTTGATGTATGCAACTGGGATTCGTGTAAGCGAATGCGTTAATTTGCAACTTACCGACATTGACTTTGCAGTGGGAACAATTTTAGTGATGGGAAAAGGGAAAAAACAAAGATATATTCCGTTCGGAAGCTATGCACAAGATGCTTTAATTACTTATATAGAGAACGGGAGAAAACAGTTAGCTCAAAAGACTGAAGAACAATCTCATATGGTATTTTTAAATGCGAAAGGTAAGCCGTTAACAGATCAGGGTGTACGTTATGTTTTGAACGAACTCATTAAGAAAGCTTCACTTACAATGCGGATAAGTCCCCATATGTTAAGGCATACATTTGCTACACATATGTTGGATGAAGGAGCGGATTTACGTACTGTGCAGGAGCTATTAGGTCATGAGAATTTGTCAACCACACAAATTTATACGCATGTCTCTAAAGAAAGATTGCGTTCTGTGTACATGAAGCATCACCCGCGGGCATAAATTGCTTTTAAGGCTATAAAAACATATAAAGGAGTTTTTTCTATGGGAAATTTCCACGCTACAACGATATTTGCAGTTCATCATAATGGAGAATGTGCAATGGCTGGAGATGGTCAGGTAACGATGGGAAATGCTGTTGTAATGAAACATACAGCTCGCAAAGTTCGCAAACTTTTCCAAGGGAAAGTTTTAGCTGGTTTTGCAGGATCAGTTGCTGATGCATTTACTCTTTTTGAAATGTTTGAAGGAAAATTAGAAGAGTATAATGGCAACTTGCAGCGCGCTGCAGTTGAGATGGCGAAACAATGGCGTGGTGATAAAATGCTACGTCAGCTAGAAGCAATGCTCATTGTCATGGATAAAACAACGATGCTCCTTGTTTCAGGTACAGGAGAAGTGATTGAACCAGATGATGGTATTTTAGCAATTGGTTCAGGCGGACATTATGCACTTGCTGCTGGTCGTGCTTTAAAGCAACATGCAAGTGAACATTTAACAGCGAAACAAATTGCGAAGGCCAGTTTAGAAATTGCAGGCGATATTTGTGTTTATACGAACCACAACATAATTGTTGAAGAATTGTAGAATCGTAAGGGAGGCATTTTATATGCATTTACATTTTACTCCGCGTCAAATTGTGGAAAAATTAGATCAATACATCATCGGTCAAAAAGATGCAAAGAAAGCGGTTGCTGTAGCTCTACGAAATCGATACCGTCGCAGTAAATTAGTTGAAAATTTACGTGATGAAATTGCACCTAAAAACATTTTAATGATTGGACCGACAGGTGTTGGTAAAACAGAGGTAGCACGGCGAATGGCGAAACTCGTTGGAGCACCTTTTATTAAGGTTGAAGCGACGAAATTTACAGAAGTTGGATATGTGGGTCGAGATGTAGAGTCGATGGTCCGTGACCTTGTTGAAACGTCTGTTCGCATTGTGAAAGAGGAAATGGTAGTTAAAGTTCAAGATAAAGCAGAAGAGCAAGCGAATCAACGTCTTGTTGAAATTTTAGTGCCGAGTCCGGAGAAGCAATCTGGATTTAAAAATCCATTAGAAATGCTTTTTGGTGGTAATCAAAATTCAAACCAAACATCTGATGCACAGGAAGATGATGAAATCGAAAAGAAACGTCAAGATGTGGAAAGAAAGCTTGCGGCAGGCCTTCTTGAAGATGAAGTGATATCGATTGAAGTGACGGAACAACAGTCTTCTATGTTTGATATGTTGCAAGGAACTGGCATGGAGCAAATGGGAATGAATTTCCAAGATGCACTAGGAAGTATCATGCCGAAAAAAACGAAAAAACGTAAACTTTCTGTAAAAGAAGCAAGAAAACTCTTGACAAATGAAGAGGCACAGCGCTTAATTGATATGGATGAAGTTACACAAGAGGCTGTTTATCGTGCTGAACAGCTCGGGATTATTTTTATCGATGAAATTGACAAAATTGCTGGTAAGCAGTCGAATAGCGTAGATGTATCGCGTGAAGGTGTGCAACGTGACATTTTACCGATTGTAGAAGGATCGAATGTAGCAACGAAATACGGATCAGTAAAAACCGATTATATTTTATTTGTTGCAGCTGGAGCGTTCCATATGTCTAAACCGTCGGATTTAATTCCGGAATTGCAAGGGAGATTTCCGATTCGAGTAGAATTAACAAAATTATCGGCGGATGATTTTGTTAAAATATTAATCGAGCCTGACAATGCGCTAATTAAACAGTACACGGCGTTATTAGCGACTGAAGGTATAGAAATTGAATTTTCAGACGAAGCTATTCGTAAGATTGCTGAGATTGCTTATCAAGTTAATCAGGATACAGATAATATTGGAGCGAGAAGACTTCATACTGTTATGGAGAAGCTCCTTGAAGATTTATCGTTTGAGGCATCTGAAATTACGTTAGAGAAAATAACGATAACACCTCAATATGTTGAGGAAAAATTAGCGACAATAGCTAAAAATAAAGATGTGAGCCAGTTTATTTTGTAATAGTGTCATCAGGTGACTCGCCCTAGTTTCCAAGTGATGAAAAAATATGTAAGTAACATGTAGGAGGAAATTTTGAAATGGAATTATTAGCAAAAACGAGAAAATTAAATGCGTTATTACAGAGCGCAGCAGGAAAGCCTGTAAACTTTAGAGAGATGTCTGACACAATGTGTGAAGTAATTGAAGCGAACGTGTTCGTTGTAAGTCGTCGCGGTAAATTATTAGGATATGCGATTCACCAACAAATCGAAAACGAACGTATGAAGCACATGCTTGCAGAGCGTCAATTCCCAGAAGAGTATACGCAAAGTTTATTCAATGTTACAGAAACATCTTCAAATTTAGGTGTGGATAGTGACTACACAGCATTCCCAGTAGAAAATAGAGAATTATTCGGTCAAGGTTTAACTACAATCGTACCAATCGTTGGTGGCGGTGAGCGTCTAGGTACACTAGTATTAGCTCGTCTTGGTCAAGAGTTCTTAGACGATGATTTAATTCTTGCTGAATACAGCTCAACT
Organism: Bacillus sp. MYb56; assembly: GCF_002976445.1. Lineage (NCBI taxonomy): Bacteria > Bacillati > Bacillota > Bacilli > Caryophanales > Bacillaceae > Bacillus > Bacillus sp. MYb56. Next base: position 64,906 of record NZ_PCOH01000019.1, on the reverse strand, counting down.
GTTGTAGGTATGGAAATCTTACGTGAAAAAGCAGAAGAAATCGAAGAGGAAGCACGTAGTAAAGCTGTTGTTCAAATGGCGATTAGCTCATTATCTTACAGTGAGTTAGAAGCAATCGAGCATATCTTCGAAGAATTAAATGGAACAGAAGGTTTACTTGTTGCAAGTAAAATTGCTGATCGCGTAGGAATTACTCGTTCGGTAATCGTAAATGCACTACGTAAATTAGAAAGTGCTGGTGTTATTGAGTCTCGCTCTTTAGGTATGAAAGGAACATACATTAAAGTGCTAAACGACAAGTTTCTACAGGAACTTGCTAAATTAAAAACAAACTAATTTATAAAAAAACTCTCCTCGCTTGAGGAGAGTTTTTTGTTTTTTTAAGTGAATGATTTTGCTTACGTAAGGCGTCATGACAACATTCATTAGAAAACTATTAATTAACCTTCAATTCCTTGCTTAAAGGAATTGAAGGTTGGTAATACTAGGATTTGAGCGTGAAAAAAAGAAAGTTTTACATTGTTCGCATTTTCGACTTGATTGTAATATTTCAGTATGATATAGTAAGCAGTGGTGTCAGTACAAAGTACACACGTTTACTGATTTAAGTGTTGGTGCTACGTTCGTAGTTTCGCTTAGAGATGAAGTAAACGGAGGATATCAAAAAAACCATTTAGGAGGAACTAAATTATGTCAGTAATTTCTATGAAACAATTGCTTGAAGCTGGTGTTCATTTCGGACATCAAACTCGTCGTTGGAACCCAAAAATGAAGCGTTACATCTTCACAGAGCGTAACGGTATCTACATCATCGACTTACAAAAAACTGTGAAAAAAGTTGAGGAAGCTTACAGAACGATGCGTGACATCGCTGCTGAAGGTGGAGACATTTTATTCGTAGGTACTAAAAAACAAGCACAAGAAGCTATTAAAGAAGAAGCAACTCGTGCTGGTATGTACTTCGTTAACCAACGTTGGTTAGGTGGAACTTTAACAAACTTCCAAACAATCCAAAAGCGTATCAAGCGTCTTAAAGATATCGAAAGAATGCAAGAAGATGGTACTTTCGAAGTACTTCCTAAGAAAGAAGTTGTTCAACTTAAAAAAGAGTTAGAGCGTCTTGAGAAATTCTTAGGCGGTATTAAAGATATGAAAGGTCTTCCAAGTGCATTATTCATAGTAGACCCTCGTAAAGAGCGTATTGCAGTTGCTGAAGCACGCAAATTACACATTCCAATCATCGGTATCGTTGATACAAACTGTGATCCGGACGAAATCGATCACGTTATTCCAGCAAACGATGATGCAATTCGTGCTGTAAAACTTCTTACATCTAAAATGGCAGACGCGATCCTTGAAACAAAACAAGGTGAAGAAACTGTTACTGCGTAACAAATTTGGAAAGGTGATAAGGGGTTCGGCCTTTTATCACCTTTTTTAAGGTATAAACACCTTTATAAAAGGTATAAATACATATTTTAGGAGGATGAAAAATATGGCAATCACTGCACAAATGGTAAAAGAACTTCGCGAAAAAACTGGCGCAGGTATGATGGACTGCAAAAAAGCTTTAACAGAAACTAACGGCGACATGGAGAAAGCAATTGACTTCTTACGTGAAAAAGGTATTGCGAAAGCTGCTAAAAAAGCAGACCGCATCGCTGCTGAAGGTTTAACTTTCATCGAAACAAACGGTAACGAAGGTTTAATCTTAGAATTAAACTCTGAGACTGATTTCGTTGCGAAAAACGAAGGTTTCCAAGCGTTAATTAAAGAATTAGCTGCTCACTTATTAGCTAACAAACCTGCTAACGTTGAAGAAGCTATGGCTCAAACAATCGAAGGCGGCAAAACAGTAGAAGAGCACATCAACGAAGCAATCGCTAAAATTGGTGAAAAACTTACACTTCGTCGTTTCGAAATCGTATCAAAAACTGATGTTGATGCATTCGGCGCTTACCTACACATGGGTGGACGTATTGGTGTATTAACAGTTCTTGAAGGTTCTACTGACGAAGCAGCTGCTAAAGATGTAGCAATGCACATCGCAGCAGTTAACCCTAAATACATCGACCGCGATGCTGTAACAGCTGAAGAAGTTGAGCATGAGCGTCAAGTATTAACACAACAAGCTTTAAACGAAGGCAAGCCTGAAAAAATCGTTGCGAAAATGGTAGAAGGCCGTCTTGGCAAATTCTTTGAAGAGATTTGCTTACTTGACCAAACATTCGTTAAGAATCCTGACATGAAAGTTCGTCAATTCGTTGAGTCTAAAGGCGGAACATTAAAAGGATTCGTTCGCTACGCTGTTGGTGAAGGTATCGAAAAACGCGAAGACAACTTTGCTGAAGAAGTAATGAACCAAGTAAAAGGTAACAACTAATACAGATTAGGGAACACATTGTGTTCCCTTTTTTAAAATAAAGATGTAAGCAATTGGAGGTTCATTATGAGTAAACCGAAATATAATCGTGTCGTTTTAAAGCTGAGCGGAGAAGCTTTAGCTGGCGAGCAAGGATTTGGAATTAACCCAGCTGTTATTAAGTCAGTTGCGGAACAAGTGAAAGAAATTGCAGAACTTGATGTAGAGGTTGCTGTTGTTGTTGGTGGCGGTAACATTTGGCGTGGGAAAATTGGAAGTGAAATGGGCATGGATCGTGCAGGAGCAGATTACATGGGCATGTTAGCAACAGTTATGAATTCATTAGCTCTTCAAGATAGCTTAGAGAATATTGGAATTCAAACTCGCGTACAAACTTCAATTGAGATGCGTCAAGTGGCAGAGCCTTACATTCGTCGTAAAGCAATTCGTCACTTAGAGAAAAAACGTGTTGTTATCTTTGCTGCAGGTACAGGTAACCCATACTTCTCTACAGATACAACAGCAGCATTACGTGCAGCTGAAATCGAAGCGGACGTTATTTTAATGGCGAAAAATAATGTGGATGGCGTATATAGTGCAGATCCATCTATTGACCCAACAGCTACGAAATACGAAACACTTACTTACTTAGATGTATTAAAAGCAGGTTTAGGTGTAATGGATTCTACAGCTTCTTCTTTATGTATGGATAATGATATTTCATTAATTGTATTCTCGGTTATGGAAAAAGGTAACATTAAACGTGCCGTTTTAGGCGAAAATATTGGAACAGTTGTAAGGGGGAAATAAATTATGGGACAACAAGTATTGAAGTCTTCAAATGAAAAAATGGAAAAAGCAGTTGCTGCTTATTCTCGTGAATTAGCAACAGTTCGCGCTGGTCGTGCAAGCTCGTCTGTATTAGATAAGGTACAAGTTGATTACTATGGTGCACCAACACCAGTTGTGCAATTAGCGAACATTACAGTTCCAGAAGCACGTTTGCTTGTAATTCAACCTTATGATAAAACTTCTATCGGTGATATTGAAAAAGCAATTTTAAAAGCAGATTTAGGCTTAAACCCTTCTAATGATGGAACTGTAATTCGTATTGCATTCCCTGCATTAACAGAAGAGCGTCGTCGCGATCTTGTAAAAGTTGTGAAGAAATATGCTGAGGAAGCAAAAGTTGCTGTTCGTAACGTACGTCGTGACAGTAATGATGACCTTAAGAAGCTTGAAAAAGCTGGCGACATTACAGAAGATGATTTAAGAGGATATACTGAAGATATCCAAAAAGAAACAGATAAATATATTGCAAAAGTTGACGAAATCGCAAAAAATAAAGAAAAAGAAATTATGGAAGTGTAATAGCGATAATTTCGCAAATATGACCCTCTTCTTAAGGGGGTCTTTTTACACTTTTAGGCATACGTCTGCTTGTTGGAGGGTATGAATGATGTTTAAAAAGTTTCCTTTTTTTAAAAGTAAAAAGGTCACATCGTTTGATCATCTCATTGAAAAAGTGAAAAAAGGATATATCCCAGAACATATTGCTATTATTATGGATGGTAATGGAAGATGGGCAAAGAGAAGAGCCATGCCTCGCATTGCTGGTCATCATGAAGGTATGCAAGTTGTGAAGAAAATCACAAAATTTGCAAGTAAGCTTGATGTGAAAGTATTAACTCTTTATGCTTTTTCGACTGAGAACTGGAAAAGACCGAAAAAAGAAGTTGATTATTTGATGAAGCTTCCAGAAGAATTTTTAGGTGCATTTTTACCAGAGTTGATTGAAGAAAACGTACAAGTCCGAGTAATAGGGCAAAAAGATCGTCTTCCTACGCATACGCGCAGAGCGATGGAAAAAGCTATGGAAGATACGAAAGAGAATACGGGATTAATTCTTAATTTCGCGTTAAACTATGGAAGTCGAGATGAAATCGTTTCTGCTGTGCAACATATGATGAAAGATAGTGAGGAAGGAAAAATTCGTTCGGAAGAAATAAGTGAAGAAAAGATTTCTTCTTACTTAATGACGAGTTCTTTACCTGATCCAGAGTTGTTAATCCGTACAAGCGGAGAGCTACGTATTAGTAATTTCATGTTATGGCAAATTGCTTATTCGGAATTTTGGTTTACAGATGTGTATTGGCCAGATTTTACCGAGGAACATTTGCTAAATGCGATTACAGACTTTCAACATAGAGGGCGCAGATTCGGAGGCGTGTAGAAAGAGAGGGTTTGGTAGTGAAACAGAGAATTATTACTGGAGTGATTGCTGCCGCGCTATTCATTCCCATCGTAATTTACGGTGGCGTGCCTTTTACAGTTTTAGTGTATGCACTTGCTTCTATAGGTTTATATGAATTAATTCGTATGAACAAGCTTACGCTTATTTCGGTACCAACAGTTTTAGCTGCAGTATTATTGTGGATTATTTTAATTCCGAGTAGTGCATCAGATCTGTTTACGTGGATTGGGTTAGGTAAATTAGAAATCACATTTGTGATTGTTTTATTACTTTTATCATATACAGTCCTTTCTAAGAATACATTTACTTTTGACAATGCTTCATTTTTACTTATGGCAACGACATATGTTGGAATGGGATTCTTATATTTAAATGAAACGAGAATATTAGGAATCAAATATGTGTTCTGTGCACTATTTGTCATATGGGCAACTGATTCAGGTGCATATTTCATAGGGAAAGCATTTGGAAAAAGAAAATTATGGCCAGAAATTAGTCCGAATAAAACGATTGAAGGTTCATTAGGCGGTATTGTTTGTGGAATTGTTGTTGCACTTGTTTACAATATGTTCTTCCCAGTTGAAGCGAATGTAGGAGTTTTAATCGTTCTGACGATTATCATTTCTATTTTTGGACAAATTGGTGATTTAGTGCAATCTGCATTTAAACGCCATTATGGTGTAAAGGATTCAGGTACAATTTTACCTGGACATGGTGGTATTTTAGATCGAACAGATAGTTGGTTATTTGTGTTACCAATTCTATACTTCTTATTACAATACAATTAATAAATGAACGAGGGGTTGGAGTCATGAAAAACATTAGTTTACTAGGTGCAAGCGGATCAATCGGTACACAAACATTAGATGTGTTACGCTCGCACCCAGACCAATTCCGTCTCGTTGCTTTTTCTGTAGGGAAAAATGTTGATTATGCAGTAAAGGTAATTCAAGAATTTTCCCCGCAAATTGTCTCTGTGCAAAGAGAGGAAGATGTTTTAAAATTACAAGCTGTTTCTGGTAATACAAAAGTAGTATATGGTAGCGAAGGCTTATTAGAAGTAGCGCTGCACCCAGATACAGAAATTGTAGTGAATGCTGTTGTAGGTAGCGTAGGGTTGTTACCGACACTCCGCGCAATTGAGGCGAAAAAAACAATTGGAATTGCAAATAAAGAAACGTTAGTAACTGCAGGGCATCTTGTAATGGAAGCAGCACGAAAACATAATGTATCGTTACTTCCAGTAGACAGTGAACATTCAGCTATTTTTCAATGCTTGAATGGTGAAAATGAAAAAAGAATCTCTCGCTTAATTATAACTGCTTCAGGCGGAAGTTTTCGTGATAAAACGAGAGATGAATTGCATCAAGTGACCGTAGAAGATGCACTTCGTCATCCAAACTGGTCAATGGGTTCGAAAATTACAATTGATTCTGCTACAATGATGAATAAGGGGCTAGAAGTAATTGAAGCACACTGGCTTTTTGGTATCCCTTATGAGCAAATCGATGTTGTTCTACATAAAGAAAGTATTATTCATTCTATGGTTGAATTTGAAGATCGTAGTGTAATGGCACAGCTTGGCTCACCTGATATGCGAGTACCGATTCAATACGCGCTTACATATCCTGATAGATTACCTCTTTCAGACACGAAACAGTTAAATTTATGGGAAATGGGAACATTGCATTTTGAGAAAATGAATCAAGAGCGTTTCCGTTGTCTACGTTTTGCGTATGAAGCTGGAAAGACAGGTGGAAGTATGCCGGCTGTAATGAACGCGGCAAATGAAGTAGCTGTTGAAGCTTTTTTACAAAAGAGAATTGGTTTCTTAACAGTGGAAGACCTCATTGAAAAAGCAATGCACCATCACACTGTCATTGCACGTCCGAGCTTAGAGGAAATTCAGGAAATTGACGCAGCCACAAGACGGTTTGTGATGGAACAAATTTAGCAAAGGTGGTTATGGAATTGAATACAGCGATTGCCTTTATATTAATTTTCGGTGCACTCGTATTTTTCCATGAGCTAGGGCATCTATATTTCGCAAAAAGAGCAGGTATTTTGTGCCGCGAGTTTGCGATTGGTTTTGGTCCGAAAATATTCTCATTTGAAAAGAATGAAACGGTGTATACGATTCGATTACTGCCCCTTGGTGGCTATGTAAGAATGGCTGGCGAGGATGCGGACACAGTTGAGTTAAAACCTGGAAAAAAGGTTGGACTTGTATTAAATGAAAAAGACGAAGTTGTGAAATTAGTTTTTGACGGACATGAAAAATATCCAAATGTTCGTGTCATTGAAGTCGAACAAGCTGATTTAGAGCATAATCTTACAATTTTGGGTTATGAAGAGTACGAGGAAGAGCTGCAAACATTCCGAGTAAATGAAAAAGCTCGTATCATTTCTGCGGGAGAAGAAATTCAAATCGCTCCGTACAATAGACAATTTGGCTCTAAAAAATTGGGCCAACGTGCTCTAACAATCTTTGCAGGTCCTGCAATGAACTTTATTCTAGCATTTGTTATTTTTGTGATTCTTGGATTTGTACAAGGAGTTCCTGTTGACAAACCAATGGTCGGAAAAGTAATGGAGAATAGTGCTGCAGAACAAGCTGGATTAAAAGAAAACGATACAATTCAAGCAATCAATGGGAAAAACACTAGTACATGGAAAGATGTTGTAACGATTGTACGTGAAAACCCAAATAAAGAAATTACGTTACATGTAAAGCGTGATAGTGAGCAATTTAATGTGAAAGTAACACCAACGCTTGATAAAGAAGGAAAAGACGAAGTTGGTAGAATTGGTGTTTATTCTCCTGTAGAGAAAACAGTGATGGGTTCTATTAAATCAGGGTTTGAACAAACATACGAATGGACGAAACTAATTTTTGATTCTCTTGTGAAATTAGTAACGGGTCAATTTTCTATTAATGAGTTGTCAGGTCCAGTAGGAATTTATAATCTAACAGATCAAGTTGTAGATTATGGATTTACGCGTGTACTAAGTTTAGCGGCAGTTTTAAGTATTAACCTTGGTTTATTTAATTTATTACCAGTCCCAGCTTTAGACGGTGGACGTTTGTTCTTCTTCTTAATTGAAGCATTACGAGGAAAACCAATTGATCGTCAAAAAGAAGGAATGGTTCACTTTATTGGGTTTGCATTATTAATGTTGCTTATGTTAGTTGTAACATGGAATGACATCCGTAAGTTTTTCTTGTAAAATAAGAAGAAGTTTATAATGAAATAGAGCTCATAGAATAAAATTCCTCACCTAACTCGAGGTGAGGGATTTTATTGCGTGTAAGAGTAAAATGAAGAGGTGCGAATAAATGAAACAAAGTATGGTATTCAGTCCTACATTACGTGAAGTTCCAGCAGACGCTGAAATTAAGAGTCATCAATTATTACTTCGCGCAGGGTTTATGCGTCAAAATGCTTCTGGTATTTATAGTTTTCTACCATTTGGTTTAAAAGTGTTACACAAAGTAGAACGTATTGTTCGTGAAGAAATGGAGCGCGCAGGGGCAGTAGAACTATTAATGCCAGCTATGCAAGCTTCTGAATTATGGCAAGAATCAGGTCGTTGGTATTCTTACGGATCAGAATTAATGCGTATGAAAGATCGTAATGCTCGCGAGTTTGCGCTAGGGGCAACTCATGAGGAAGTAATTACAGATCTTGTACGTGATGAAATTAAATCATACAAAAAACTACCATTAACATTATATCAAATTCAAACAAAATTCCGTGATGAGCAAAGACCACGTTTCGGTTTATTACGCGGAAGAGAATTTTTAATGAAAGATGCGTATTCTTTCCATGCAACACAAGAAAGTTTGGATGAAGTATATAGCGGTTTATACAAAGCGTATTCTAATATCTTTGCTCGTTGTGGTTTGAATTTCCGTGCAGTTATCGCTGATTCTGGAGCAATGGGTGGAAAAGATACACACGAATTTATGGTGTTATCTGATGTAGGTGAAGATACAATTGCGTATTCTGATACATCTGATTATGCGGCAAATATTGAAATGGCTCCTGTTGTTGCTATGTATACGAAGAGTGATGAAGCCGAAAAAGCACTTGAAAAAGTAGCAACTCCAGATCAAAAAGCTATTGAAGAAGTATCTGCATTCTTAAATATCGCAGCGGAAAAATGCATTAAATCTATGGTGTTTAAAGTAGATGCGAAATTAGTAGTAGTACTTGTTCGTGGCGATCATGAAGTCAATGATGTAAAAGTGAAGAATGTATACGGAGCTTCAGTCGTTGAGCTTGCTTCACATGAAGAAATAAAAGAGTTATTAAACTGTGAAGTGGGTTCTTTAGGACCGATTGGTGTTACAGGGGATATCGAAATTATCGCTGACCATGCTGTAGCATCAATTGTCAACGGATGTTCAGGAGCGAACGAAGAAGGGGTCCATTATGTAAATGTAAATCCAGAACGTGACTTTAAAGTAAGTCAATATACGGATTTACGCTTCATCCAAGAAGGAGACCAATCTCCAGATGGAAATGGAACAATTCTTTTCGCACGTGGAATTGAAGTTGGTCATGTATTCAAATTAGGAACTCGTTATAGTGAGGCAATGAACGCAACGTTCTTAGATGAAAACGGAAAAACAAAACCACTTATTATGGGTTGTTACGGTATCGGTGTATCTCGTACAGTGGCAGCAATCGCAGAGCAGTTTAATGATGAGAACGGTTTAGTTTGGCCAAAAGCTGTTGCACCGTTCCATGTGCATGTAATTCCAGTAAATATGAAATCTGATGCACAACGTGAAATGGGTGAAAATATCTACAACTCATTACAAGAACAAGGGTACGAAGTATTACTAGATGATCGTGCAGAACGTGCAGGTGTTAAATTTGCAGATGCAGATTTATTCGGCCTTCCAGTTCGCGTGACAGTTGGTAAAAAAGCAGACGAAGGTATTGTAGAAGTGAAAGTACGTGCTACAGGCGAGTCTGAAGAAGTGAAAGTAGAAGAACTTCAAACATATATTGCTAATATTTTAAAATAAGAAGAGGTACCTCGTAATGAGGTACCTTCTCTTTCTTTGTAAACGTATTTTGTAAAAGAAGAAGGAAGAAATCTTTCTTTGTAGTACGTTTCAATTTATAATAGCAAATGGAAGGAGAGTGCTTATGTCATTAACAAATGAACAACAAGAGCGATTTCAAATTTTGCTCCAACAGTTGCAAATACCAGAAGACCTTATAAATCAATATTTACATGGCGGTGGTATTGAAAAGCTAGTTATTGATAAAGCGAATAAAAGTTGGCATTTTGACTTACAAGTGCCACGTATTTTGCCGACAGAATTATATGAGTTGCTAGAAACAAAGCTTAAGCAATCATTTTCTCATATTGCAAGAACAACATTTGCATTAGAAGCAGAGAATAAACAATTTACAGAAGAAGAAGTGAAGGCATATTGGCCGCTTTGTACAGAACGAATTACATTTTCACCTATGTTCGCGTACTTAAAGAAGCAACTTCCGCAGGTCAATGGCGTGAAGTTGCTATTAAATGTGAATAATGAGCTGGAATCTACTACTTTAAAGAAAAACGTTGCGAAACCAGTAGGTGATCAATACGAAGCTTTTGGATTCCCGCGTTTTCAGTTAGACACACATATAAAGCAAAATGCAGAAGAAATGCAAAAGTTTCGTGAGCAAACACAGGAAGAAGATCGTCAACGAGTTATACAGGCTATGGAAGAGATGGCTAAAAGGCAAGCTGAAGAAAGTGATGTTGTTCATGAAGGACCAGTTGTGCTTGGTTATCTTATTAAGCCAGATGAAGAGATTACGCCGCTGCGTGAAATTCAAGATGAAGAAAGAAGAAAAACCGTTCAAGGGTATGTTTTCCATGTAGAGACGAAAGAACTTCGTAGTGGACGTACATTATTAACTTTAAAGATAACTGACTATACGGACTCTATTATGATTAAGATGTTCTCACGTGATAAAGAAGATATCCCGATGTTACAATCTTTGAAAAAAGGAACTTGGGTAAAAGCGCGTGGTTCAGTTCAAAATGATACATTCGTGCGTGATTTAGTTATGATCGCAAATGATATAAATGAAATAACGGGACCTTCTCGTAAAGATAAAGCAAAAGAAGGGGAAAAAAGAGTAGAACTTCATCTTCATACTCCAATGAGTCAAATGGATGCTGTTACTTCTGTTTCTAAGCTCGTTGCCCAAGCCGGAAAATGGGGGCATGAGGCTATTGCAGTTACAGACCATGCTGTTGCACAGTCGTTCCCAGAAGCATATTCTGCTGGTAAAAAGGCTGGAGTTAAAGTTCTATATGGTGTAGAAGCAAATTTAGTTAATGATGGTGTGCCGATAGCATATAACGAAGCACATCGTCTACTTGCAGAAGAAACATATGTTGTCTTTGACGTTGAGACAACAGGGTTATCTGCTGTATATGATACAGTCATTGAGTTAGCTGCTGTAAAGGTAAAAGGTGGAGAAATTATTGATCGCTTTGAATCTTTCGCAAATCCTCATCAACCATTATCGGCGACGATTATTGAATTAACAGGTATTACAGATGATATGTTAACTGATGCACCAGAAGTGGACGAAGTGTTTAAAAAGTTTGAGGAATGGATGGGTGACCATACACTTGTTGCTCATAACGCAAGCTTCGATATGGGCTTTATTAACGTAGGTTTTAAAAAGGCTGGGATAGAAAAAACGAAAAATCCAGTTATTGATACGTTAGAACTTGCACGGTTCTTATTCCCAGAAATGAAAAATCATCGATTAAATACGATGTGTAAAAAGCTTGATATTGAATTAACGCAACATCACCGTGCGATTTATGATACAGAAGCAACGGGATATTTACTTGTGAAGATGTTAAAAGATGTGATTGAAAAGGGATTTGAATATCACGATAAACTAAACGATAGTATGGGACAAGGGGATGCGTATAAACGTGGGCGTCCAAGTCATATGACGTTACTTGCCACATCAGATGTTGGGTTGAAAAACTTATATAAACTTGTTTCATATTCTCACCTGAATTACTTTTATCGTGTACCACGTGTACCACGATCACTATTAAAAAAATATCGCGAAGGCATTTTAGTAGGAACAGCTTGTGACAAAGGTGAAGTATTTGAAGCTATGATGCAAAAAGCGCCTGAAGAAGTAGAAGAAATTGCACAGTTTTACGATTACATTGAGGTTATGCCTCCAGAAGTGTTACGTCATTTAGTGGAACGTGAACTCGTTCGAGATGAAGGACAGTTAAAAACAATAATTTCTAACTTAGTAAAACTAGGTGAGACGTTAGATAAGCCAGTTGTTGCTACTGGGAATGTGCATTATTTAGATCCAGAGGACGCGATATATCGGAAAATTTTAGTCAGTTCGCAGGGAGGAGCTAATCCGTTAAATCGCCATTCATTACCGCCTGTACATTTCCGTACAACAAATGAAATGCTAGATTGTTTTTCATTCTTAGGTGAAGACAAAGCAAAAGAAATTGTTGTGACAAATACACACAAGATCGCATCATTAATTGGTGATGTTCGTCCAGTAAAAGATGATTTATACACACCGAAAATTGAAGGTGCTGATGATGAAACACGTGATATGAGCTATATAATGGCAAGAAGTATCTATGGAGATGAACTACCGGAAATTGTAGAAGCTCGTTTGGAAAAAGAATTGAAAAGTATTATTGGACATGGATTCGCCGTTATTTATTTAATTTCACATAAGCTTGTGAAAAAATCATTAGTGGACGGTTATCTAGTAGGTTCGCGTGGATCGGTAGGTTCATCGTTTGTTGCAACGATGATGGAAATTACAGAAGTAAACCCATTACCACCGCACTATGTATGTCCAAAGTGTAAACAATCAGAGTTCTTTAATGACGGTTCTGTAGGTTCTGGTTTTGATTTACCAGATAAAGAATGCCCAACATGTAATGTTCCATATGTGAAAGATGGGCATGACATTCCTTTCGAAACGTTCCTTGGATTTAAAGGGGATAAGGTACCGGATATCGATTTGAATTTCTCCGGAGAATACCAACCGCGCGCCCATAACTATACGAAATTACTGTTCGGTGAAGATTATGTATACCGCGCAGGAACAATTGGTACGGTTGCGGAAAAAACCGCTTATGGGTATGTGAAAGGCTATGCTAATGATCATAACTTAACAATTCGAAATGCAGAGATTGATCGCTTAGTTGCGGGATGTACAGGTGTAAAGCGTACGACCGGACAGCATCCAGGTGGTATTATCGTTGTACCAGATTACATGGATATTTTTGACTTTTCACCAATTCAGTTTCCGGCTGATTCAATAGGTGCTGAGTGGAGAACAACGCACTTTGACTTCCACTCAATTCATGATAATTTATTGAAACTTGATATATTAGGACACGATGATCCGACTGTTATTCGTATGCTTCAAGATTTAAGTGGTATTGACCCGAAAACAATCCCAACGGATGATCCAGAAGTAATGAAAATTTTCTCTGGTCCAGAGTCTTTAGGGGTAACGGAAGAACAAATTAACTGTAAAACAGGTACACTTGGTATACCAGAGTTTGGTACGAAATTCGTAAGACAAATGTTAGAAGAAACGAAACCAACGACGTTTTCAGAGCTTGTCCAAATTTCTGGACTGTCCCATGGTACAGATGTATGGTTAGGTAATGCGAATGAATTAATTTATAACGGTACGTGTACACTGAGTGAAGTTATCGGTTGTCGTGATGACATCATGGTATATTTAATTTATCAAGGCTTGGATCCATCATTAGCCTTCAAAATCATGGAGTCGGTGCGTAAAGGTAAAGGTGTACCAGAAGAATGGGAAGAGGAAATGAGAAATAACAATGTACCAGGTTGGTATATTGATTCATGTAAGAAGATTAAGTACATGTTCCCTAAAGCCCATGCGGCTGCTTACGTACTTATGGCTGTACGTATTGCATACTTTAAAGTACATTTCGCACTTTTATTCTATGCGGCATATTTTACAGTTCGTGCAGATGACTTTGATGTAGAGGCGATGGCGAAAGGTTCAGCATCCATACGTGTAAAAATTGATGAAATTGCACAAAAAGGATTGGATGCAGCACCGAAAGAGAAGAGTTTATTAACGGTACTAGAAATGACACTTGAAATGTGTGAGCGTGGTTATTCATTCCAAAAGGTTGATTTATACCGCTCGCATGCAACCGAATTTATAATTGATGGGGATACTTTAATTCCTCCATTTAATGCAGTTCCCGGTCTTGGTACAAACGCAGCTTTCAGTATTGTTGAAGCTCGTAAAAATGGTGATTTCTTATCAAAAGAAGACTTACAGCAGCGCAGTAAGGTTTCTAAAACGATTATTGAGTATTTAGATGGTCAAGGTTGTCTAGGAGATTTACCGGATCAAAACCAATTGTCACTGTTCTAATAGGTAGGAAAAATCTTTGCAAATCAACATTTGCTATGGTATACTATAAACCGAGATAACCATGTCATGTATATTTTGCGAAAAAGAGAGTGGGGAAACCCACTCTTTCGTGTTACTATCTACATTTTGCTTATGTAGATAGTAAAGATATTTCTGTCGTATATACATATTTTGTTACAAGTTTTACTTCTTAAATTTGGTAATACTAAGACAGATATTCCCTGCTTAACGGCAGGGGCTTTTGTTAGCTAACGAGAAAGAATAAGATAGACCGTCTTTATGAACGGGATCTTTTCTTGTAGATGGTACATGGCGGCAGGAAGGAGGCTGTTTATGGATAAGAAAGTCACAGAAATTGTAGAAGCATTTGCGCAGCCAATCGTTGAAGAGTTAAATCTTGAACTTGTAGATGTAGAGTATGTGCAAGAAGGACAAGACTGGTTCTTACGCGTATTCATCGATTCTGAAAAGGGAGTCGAAATTGAAGAATGCGGTGCGGTAAGTGAACGTTTAAGCGAAGCTTTAGATAAAGAGGATCCAATTCCTCATCTTTACTTTTTGGATGTATCATCTCCTGGAGCGGAACGTCCATTAAAGAAAGAGAAAGACTTCCAGCAAGCGGTAGGAAAACAAGTGGCAATTAAAACATATAAGCCGATTGATGGTGAGAAGATGTTTGAAGGAAAGCTACTTTCCTACGACGGTAATACAATTACACTACTATTAACAATTAAAACACGTAAAAAAGAAATCCAAATTCCAATGGATAAAGTTGCAAATGCGCGACTTGCTGTTACGTTTTAGTAAGAAGGGGGATCTTCATGAGCACTGAGTTGTTAGATGCTTTGCTCGTATTAGAGTCAGAAAAAGGTATTAGCAAAGATATTATTATTGATGCGATTGAAGCAGCATTAATCTCTGCTTATAAACGCAATTTTAACCAAGCACAAAACGTTCGTGTGAGCTTTAACCCAGAAGTGGGAACAATTCAAGTTTTAGCACGTAAGGACGTTGTAGATAATGTGTTTGATCCACGTCTTGAAATCTCTGTAGAAGAGGCAAGACAAATTAATCCAAACTACCAAGATGGTGACGTACTAGAAATTGAAGTAACGCCAAAAGATTTTGGTCGTATTGCAGCGCAAACTGCAAAACAAGTTGTAACACAACGAGTTCGTGAGGCGGAACGTGGTGTAATTTATTCAGAATTTAGTGATCGTGAAGAAGACATTATGGTTGGTATTGTACAGCGCCAAGATGCTCGTTTCATCTATGTAAGCTTAGGTAAAGTAGAAGCTTTATTACCTGTAAGTGAGCAAATGCCAAATGAGCAATATAAACCACATGATCGTATTCGCGTATTTATTACAAAAGTAGAAAAGACAACAAAAGGACCACAAATTTACGTATCACGTACACATCCTGGTCTTTTAAAACGTTTATTCGAAATGGAAGTTCCAGAAATTTATGATGGAACTGTAGAAATTCGCTCTGTAGCACGTGAAGCAGGCGACCGTTCTAAAATTTCTGTATATGCAGAGAATATCGATGTTGATCCAGTAGGTTCTTGTGTAGGACCGAAAGGACAACGTGTACAACGCGTTGTAGATGAACTAAAAGGTGAAAAGATTGACATCGTTCGCTGGTCGAATGACCCAGTTGAATATGTTGCAAATGCTTTAAGTCCATCACAGGTTGTTAAAGTACTTGTAGATGAAGCAGAGAAAGCAACAACTGTTGTTGTTCCAGACCACCAGCTTTCATTAGCGATTGGTAAGCGTGGACAAAATGCGCGTCTTGCAGCTAAATTAACAGGCTGGAAAATTGATATTAAAAGTGAGTCTGATGCGAAACAACTTGGTATTGTGACAGAAGAAGATAGCGTAATCGCATTCGGATTCGATTCAGCTGAAGACGAAATCGAATAGAGGTGATGAGTATGAGCAATCGAAAAGTTCCGTTACGAAAATGTATTGCGACGCAAGAGATGAAATCAAAACGAGAGCTAGTTCGCATTGTTCGTTCCAAAGAGGGCGAAGTGTCTATTGATTTATCAGGAAAAAAATCAGGACGAGGTGCATATTTATCAAAAGATAAAGAAAGCATTATTCAAGCCCAAAAGAAAAACATTTTGGAACATCATCTAAAAGCGAAAATCGACAGTTCTCTGTACGAAGAGCTTCTTGAGCTTGTTGAGAAGGAGTCGAAATAAGTGTCTGATTGGAAATCATTTTTAGGACTAGCAAACCGCGCTCGAAAAATTATTTCGGGTGAAGAACTCGTTTTAAAAGAAGTACGAAGTGGCAAAGCAAAGCTAGTATTGCTTTCTGAAGATGCGTCAGCGAACACTACAAAACGTATCATTGATAAAACCACGTACTACAACATACCAATGAGAAAAGTCGAAAATCGACAACAATTAGGGCATGCGATTGGGAGAGACGAGCGAGTCGTTGTAGCTGTTTTAGATGAAGGCTTTGCGAAAAAGCTACGTAGCATGCTCGATACAAATTACCGGGGGTGAAGGTATGAGTAAAATTCGAGTACATGAATATGCAAAAAAAAATAATATCTCAAGTAAAGATCTTATGACAAAACTAAAAGAGATGAATATCGAGGTTTCGAATCATATGACAATGTTAGAAGATGAAGTAGTAAACAAATTAGATAATCAATATAGCGCTGGAGCGGAAAAACCTTCTGTTGCAGATGAGTTTGAAGTAGAAGAGAAAGTTGTTCGCAGTAAAAAGAACAGCAATAAGAATAAGAAAAAAGGCAAAGCAAATGAAGATAAACGTCAAGATAACTTTGCTGGAAGACAACAAACACCAATAGTAGAAACACCAGATAAAATCACTTTCTCTGGAAGCCTTACAGTAGGTGACCTTGCTAAAAAGTTAAGCAAAGAGCCATCTGAAATTATTAAAAAGCTCTTCATGCTAGGAATTATGGCGACAATTAATCAAGACTTAGATAAAGATACAATTGAGTTAATTGCTACTGATTACGGTATTGAAGTAGAAGAAGAAGTAGTTGTAAGTGAAACTGAATTTGAAACATTCATCGATGAGCAAGATGATGAAGAAAACTTAAAAGAACGTCCAGCTGTTGTTACAATTATGGGACACGTTGACCATGGTAAAACAACATTGCTTGACTCTATCCGTAATTCAAAAGTAACTGCTGGCGAAGCTGGTGGAATTACTCAGCATATCGGTGCATACCAAGTTGATGTAAATGATAAGAAAATTACGTTCTTAGATACACCAGGTCACGCGGCATTTACAACAATGCGTGCTCGTGGTGCACAAGTAACAGATATTACAATTCTTGTTGTTGCAGCTGATGACGGTGTTATGCCACAAACAGTTGAAGCGATTAGCCATGCGAAAGCAGCTGGAGTACCAATTATTGTTGCTGTGAATAAAATGGATAAACCAGCGGCAAATCCTGATCGTGTAATGCAAGAATTAACAGAATATGAATTAGTTCCAGAAGCTTGGGGCGGAGACACGATTTTCGTACCAATTTCTGCGATTCAAGGCGAGGGAATTGACAACTTACTAGAAATGATCCTTCTTGTGAGTGAAGTAGAAGAATATAAAGCAAATCCAAATCGCTATGCAGCTGGTACTGTAATTGAAGCACAGCTTGATAAAGGTAAAGGAACTATCGCGACATTACTTGTTCAAAACGGTACACTTCGAGTTGGAGATCCAATTGTTGTTGGAACATCATTCGGTCGTGTTCGTGCAATGGTAAGTGATATTGGTCGTCGTGTAAAAGTTGCTGGTCCATCAACTCCTGTTGAAATTACAGGTTTAAATGAAGTGCCACAAGCGGGAGATCGTTTCATGGCATTCGCTGATGAGAAGAAAGCTCGTCAAATTGGTGAATCACGTGCACAAGAAGCGTTAGTTGCACAACGTGGTGAGAAATCTAAATTCAGCCTGGAAGATTTATTCCAACAAATCCAAGAGGGCGATGTAAAAGAAATTAACTTAATTGTGAAAGCAGATGTACAAGGTTCTGTAGAAGCAATGGCAGCATCACTTCGTAAAATTGATGTTGAAGGCGTAAAAGTAAAAATTATCCATACAGGCGTAGGTGCGATTACAGAATCTGATATTATTTTAGCTTCTGCATCTAATGCAATTGTAATTGGATTTAACGTACGCCCTGATGTGAATGCGAAGCGTACAGCTGAATTAGAGAAAGTTGATGTTCGTTTACACCGTATTATCTATAAAGTAATCGAAGAAATTGAATCAGCAATGCAAGGTATGCTGGATCCAGAATTCGAAGAAAAAGTAATCGGTCAAGCGGAAGTTCGTCAAACATTCAAAGTAACAAAAGTTGGAACAATCGCAGGTTGTTACGTAATAGACGGTAAAATTACACGTGATAGTGGCGTTCGTATTATCCGTGATGGCGTAGTAGTCTTCGAAGGAAAACTTGATACGTTAAAACGTTTCAAAGACGACGTAAAAGAAGTTGCACAAAACTATGAGTGTGGTATTACAATTGAGAGATATAATGATCTTAAAGAAGGGGACATCATTGAAGCATACGTTATGGAAGAAGTGAAGCGATGATTATCGCTTCACTCTCATTCGAGTGTATGATTTACGATGTGCATTCTTTAAAAGAGAAACGAGCAATTTTGCAACGTGTGTTAACTCGTGTGAAACAGCGCTATAATGTAGCTGTTTCTGAAGTTGGGCATCAAGATGTATGGCAACGTACAGAAATTGCAATTGTTTCCGTATCCTCAAATCGTGTTGTCTGTGAAAAAGAAATGAATCGTGTACTTGAGTATATCGATTCATTTCCTGAAATTGAACGTACGATAACACATTTGGAATGGTATTGAATGAGGTGAAGAGTTATGAAATTACGTGCGAACCGTGTGGGCGAGCAAATGAAAAAAGAATTAGGCGACATTATCAGTCGTAAAATTAAAGACCCACGTATTGGATTTGTTACAGTAACAGATGTACAAGTGAGTGGAGATTTACAAATTGCTAAAGTATACATTTCTGTTTTAGGTGACGAAGAACAGAAAGAAAATACATTAAAAGGTTTAGCGAAGGCAAAAGGCTTTATTCGTTCAGAAATTGGCCAACGTATTCGTCTTCGTAAAACACCAGAAATTACCTTTGAGTTTGATGAGTCTATCGGATATGGTCATCGAATTGATACACTTTTACATGAAATTAATAAAGACGGTAAACGTGAAGAATAATGGATAGACATTTGTCTATCCATTTTTTCAATGTAAAATAAGTTTTGCATAATTGCAATTACTACAAAAGAATAATGATGAGGTGAGTATATGGAAGGTGTAGTATTATTACATAAGCCAAAGGGAATGACATCACATGATTGTGTGTTCAAATTAAGAAAGATATTGCGTGAGAAACGAATTGGTCATACAGGGACACTGGATCCAGATGTAACAGGAGTATTACCTATTTGCGTTGGGCGTGCAACAAAAATTGCGCAATTTTTAACAAGTGAAACAAAAACATACGAAGGTGAAGTGACATTAGGATTTTCAACAACAACAGAAGATGCTTCTGGTGAAGTTGTGGAGAAACAAGATGTAAATCGTGTCATTACGCGTAAAGAAGTAGAAGAGGTACTAGCGGAATTAACAGGGACAATTGAACAAATGCCGCCGATGTTCTCAGCTGTAAAAGTTAACGGGAAAAAACTATACGAATATGCAAGGGCAGGACAAGAAGTTGAACGTCCAGTTCGTACAATTACAATTCATGAATTTGTATTACTTGATGAACGTGAAGTTTTTGAAGGGGAAAATATTTCATTTCGTTTCCGTGTAACGTGTAGTAAAGGAACATATGTAAGAACACTAGCAGTAATGATAGGTGAAAAACTTGGATTTCCATCACATATGTCTCACCTTGTAAGAACAGCATCTGGTGAATTTTTACTAGAAGATTGCATATCATTTGAAGAAATTGAAGAAAACGTGCAAAATGGAACAGTAGAGTCTATTTTCATCTCAATTGATGAGGCGCTAAGTAAGTTTCCAAAAATGGTTGTAGATGAAAAGCAAGCTGAAAAAATAAAGAACGGTATGTTCTTAAAGAATGAATTAGAAACAACAGCACCATTTATTACAGTATTTGATAAAAATGATCGTTGCTTAGCAATTTATGAACATCACCCAAAACACCCTGGAATGCTAAAGCCAATGAAAGTACTTGTGAATAATCAAGAACTAAAGCTATAATGAATTATTGGAAGGATTATTACAGAAAAAGGTGAATTCAAGCGTGAAACTTATTCATTTAACTCATCCACATGAACAAAATAAAATAGAATTACCACCTACTGTAATGGCATTAGGATATTTTGATGGCATTCATTTAGGACATCAACGTGTGATTCGAACAGCGAAAAAAATAGCGGATGAAAGAGGATGTAAAAGTGCTGTCATGACGTTCCATCCACACCCATCTGTTGTATTAGGAAAAAAAGAAGCGCATGTGGAGTATATTACACCGATGCGCCTTAAAGAAGAAATCATCGCAAGTTTAGGAATTGATATCTTATATGTGGTGAAATTCGATGAGCCATTTGCTGGATTATTACCACAGCAGTTTGTCGATGAGTATATTATTGGTTTAAATGTAAAGCATGTAGTAGCAGGCTTTGATTATTCATATGGACGTTTAGGAAAAGGGAAGATGGAGACTTTACCATTTCATGCAAGAGGGGAGTTTACACAGACCGTGATCGAAAAAGTTGAATATCAAGAAGAAAAAGTAAGTTCTACTTCATTACGAAAGTTAATTCGAAACGGTGAAATGGAACAAATTCCATCTATTTTAGGGAGAGCTTACACGGTAGAAGGAACAGTTGTACACGGTGATAAGCGTGGACGTCAAATTGGTTTCCCAACTGCAAATGTAGGTTTAAGTGATGAATATTTGTTGCCACCTGTAGGTGTATATGCGGTAAGGTTGAAGGTTCATGATGAATGGCATGATGGTGTATGTAATATCGGATATAAACCAACTTTCAAAGAGAATGAGCGTCAATTATCTATTGAAGTGCATCTATTTGAATTTAATAAAGACATATACGATCAAAGTGTTACAGTGGAATGGCACATGCGTATAAGAGAAGAAAAAAAGTTTAATGGAATTGATGAGTTAGTTGCGCAAATCGCTCAAGATAAAAAGGTTGCCCAAGAATATTTTGCGAGCGTAAAGAATATACTTGCTTTTTCAAATGAAAAGTAGTATTCTATGTTATGTACTTTATGACAACCATTACTTGGCATTGCGACTCACCGATGCTTGCTAGGTAACTGGGGGTTTAATTATTAGGAGGTGAAATAGGATGGCTTTAGCACAAGAGCGTAAAAATGAAATCATTGCACAATTTAGAACTCATGAGACTGATACTGGTTCTCCAGAGGTTCAAATTGCTGTCCTAACGGAGCAAATTAACACTCTAAACGAGCACTTACGTACTCACAAGAAGGATCATCATTCACGTCGTGGTCTATTAAAGATGGTTGGTAAACGTCGTAACTTACTTACTTACCTTCGTAATAGCGATATCACACGTTACCGTGAATTAATCACAAAGCTTGGCTTACGTCGATAGTCAAAGAAGCGGGAATATTCCCGCTTTTTTGTTAGGTAAAAATATATCTTCTACTCTTTATAGCTTACTTAATTTTCGGCAATACTAGAGGAAAGAATATTGTGATATACTATCCATTTACATAGAAGAATTGAATATTTTAAATTGAGAGGGGTACTTAAATGAGTCAGGAAAAGCAAGTCTTCTCGATAGATTTAGCTGGTCGTCAGCTAACAATTGAAACAAGTCAGCTTGCAAAACAAGCAAACGGAGCAGTATTAGTAAGATACGGCGACACAGCAGTTCTATCTACAGCAACTGCATCAAAAGAGCCAAAAAATGTAGATTTCTTCCCGCTTACAGTAAACTATGAAGAGCGTTTATATGCAGTTGGAAAAATCCCAGGCGGTTTTATTAAGCGCGAAGGCCGTCCAAGTGAAAAAGCAATTTTAGCAAGTCGTTTAATTGACCGTCCAATCCGTCCACTTTTCGCAGATGGTTTCCGTAATGAAGTACAAGTTGTCAGCATCGTAATGAGTGTTGATCAAGACTGTTCTTCTGAGATGGCAGCTATGCTTGGTTCTTCATTAGCATTATCTATTTCAGATATTCCATTTGAAGGTCCAATCGCAGGTGCGACAGTTGGTCGTATTAATGGCGAGTTCGTTATTAATCCAACAGTAGAACAGCAAGAACAAAGTGATATGCACCTTGTTGTAGCTGGTACGAAAGATGCAATTAACATGGTTGAAGCAGGAGCGGATCAAGTACCTGAAGAAACAATGTTAGAAGCAATTATGTTTGGACACGATGAAATTAAACGTCTAATTGCATTCCAAGAAGAGATTGTACAAGCTGTCGGTAAAGAGAAAACAGCAGTGAAACTTTATGAAGTGGATGCTGATTTGAACCAAGCTGTACGTGAAATGGCTGAGACAGATATGCATTCTGCAATTCAAGTGCACGAAAAACATGCACGTGAAGATGCAATTAGCGTAGTGAAAAAGCGTGTAATTGAGCATTACGAAGCTGAGGAAGCTGATGCTGATACATTAGGACAAGTAAGTGAGATTTTATATAAAATTGTAAAAGAAGAAGTACGTCGTCTTATTACAGTTGAAAAAATCCGCCCAGATGGTCGTAAAGGTGACGAAATTCGTCCTTTAGCATCAGAGGTTGGCATTTTATCTCGTACACATGGTTCTGGTCTATTCACACGTGGACAAACGCAAGCATTAAGTATTTGTACATTAGGTGCATTAGGCGATGTGCAAATTTTAGATGGTCTAGGTGTAGAAGAGTCAAAACGCTTTATGCACCATTATAATTTCCCTTCATTTAGTGTTGGTGAAACAAGACCAATGCGTGGACCAGGTCGTCGTGAAATTGGTCACGGAGCACTAGGAGAACGTGCTCTTGAACCTGTACTTCCATCTGAAAAGGATTTCCCATATACAGTTCGTCTTGTATCTGAAGTATTAGAGTCAAATGGTTCTACTTCACAAGCGAGTATTTGCGGTAGTACATTAGCGATGATGGATGCGGGTGTACCACTTAAAGCACCAGTTGCTGGTATTGCAATGGGTCTAGTGAAATCTGGTGAGCATTACACAATTTTAACAGATATTCAAGGAATGGAAGACCATTTAGGTGATATGGACTTTAAAGTAGCAGGTACTGCAAAAGGTGTAACTGCACTACAAATGGACATTAAAATCGATGGTTTATCTCGTGAGATTTTAGAAGAAGCATTACAACAAGCGAAAGTTGGTCGTATGCACATTCTAAATCACATGTTATCTGTTATCGCTGAACCTCGCATTGAGTTATCTGCGTATGCTCCGAAGATTATTACAATGGCAATTAACCCAGATAAAATTCGTGATGTTATTGGACCAAGTGGTAAACAAATCAATAAAATCATTGAAGAAACTGGCGTTAAAATTGACATCGAGCAAGATGGTACAGTATTCATTTCATCAATTAATCAAGAGATGAATGAAAAAGCGAAGAAAATTATCGAAGATATCGTTCGCGAAGTACAAGTAGGCGAAATCTACTTAGGAAAAGTTAAACGCGTTGAAAAATTCGGTGCGTTCGTTGAATTATTTAGCGGTAAAGATGGACTTGTTCACATTTCTGAACTTGCACTTGAGCGTGTAGGTAAGGTAGAAGACGTTGTGAAAATCGGTGATGAGATTTCAGTTAAAGTTATCGAGATTGACAAACAAGGTCGTGTAAACTTATCTAGAAAAGTATTGCTAAAAGAAGAGCAAGAAAAAGAAGCAGCTAAAGAAGAAGCAGCTAAAGAAGAAAACGCACAAGAGCAACAATAAGTGAAAGCCAGTTTAGCTGGCTTTTTTTGTTATGTAAAAAATGTGATTTATTTAGATTTTTATGTGAGTATAGGTATAGTTTTCATCATAACGCTCAAATTAACAAAGATAAGAAGAAAATGGTTTCTTTTTTATAGTTAATGGGAGGGTTTATATGAAAGCTCGTATATTAGCGTACATATTTATATTTTCTTTATATATGGGTTGTGGCTCTTATTCCGTTTTTGCGCAGGATAACTTGCATGAAGAGATTCAAAAGCATGTAAAACAGTACGAGATTATGCCGCAAAATGCGATGATTGATAAGATTTGGAAGGCGACGCCTGGGTATAATGGAAAACAAGTGGATATAGAAGCGTCCTATAATAATATGAAGAAAATCAAGAAGTTTGATCAAAAACAACTTGAATTTAAGGAAGTATCACCGAGTGTTCACTTAGAAGATTTACCACCAGCTCCCATTTATCGAGGACATCCAAATAAAAAGATGGTGGGATTAACAATTAATGTGGCCTGGGGTAATGAGTATTTGCCACGTATATTAGAGATATTGAAAAAACATGATGTGAAGGCGACTTTCTTTTTAGAAGGACGCTGGGTGAAAGAAAACTTACGATTTGCCAAAATGATTGTCGATGCAAATCAAGAAGTAGGAAATCATTCTTACACACACCCTAATATGAAAACGCTGTCTACAGATGAAATACGAGATCAATTACAAAAAACGAATCGAATGATAGAAGCAGCTACAAATCAGAAAGTGAGATGGTTTGCTCCGCCAAGTGGAAGCTTTCGGGATGAGGTAGTAAAAATAGCGGATGATTTCCAAATGGGGACGATTATGTGGACTGTAGATACAATTGATTGGAAGCGGCCAGAACCGGGTGTGCTATTGCAGAGAGTAATGCGAAAAATACATCCAGGTGCTATTGTGCTAATGCATCCTACTTCATCTACAACAGAAGCGCTAGATACTATGATTAAAAATTTAAAGGAACAAGGATATAAAGTGGGGAATATTACAGAATTACTAGATGAAAAACGTGTGGATTAAATACATTTGCATGACATTCATCTCTAAACTTGTTATCATTAAATAATAGCAATTATTTAGAGAAACTGGCATTAGGAGGAAAGTTTTTGATTAAAAAATATACGTGTAAAAATGGTGTAAGAATTGTTATGGAGAATATACCAACTGTACGCTCGGTTGCGATTGGTATATGGATCCACGCAGGTTCAAGAAATGAAAATGAAAAAAATAATGGGGTTTCGCACTTTTTGGAACATATGTTCTTTAAAGGGACAGAAACGCGAAGTGCAAGAGAGATTGCAGAATCATTTGATAGCATTGGTGGACAAGTAAATGCTTTTACTTCAAAAGAATATACATGTTACTATGCGAAAGTGCTAGATGAGCATGCTAAATATGCATTAGATGTTTTAGCAGATATGTTCTTTAATTCAACATTTGATGAGGAAGAACTGAAAAAAGAGAAGAATGTTGTATGTGAAGAAATAAAAATGTACGAAGATGCGCCAGATGATATTGTGCATGATATGTTAACGAAAGCAACATATGAAACGCATCCGCTTGGATATCCTATTTTAGGAACAGAAGAAACGCTTGAAACATTTACAGGTGATACGTTACGTCAATATATGAAAGATCATTACACACCTGAAAATGTTGTTGTATCAATTGCAGGGAATATTGATGAAGCATTTTTACAAACTGTAGAGCAATATTTCGGTAGTTACGAAGGGACAACAAATCGTGAACAAGTACATAGCCCAATCTTCCATTTCAATAAAGTAGCACGTAAGAAGGAAACAGAACAAGCTCATTTATGTTTAGGATATAAAGGCTTGCAAATGGGACACGAAGATATTTATAACTTAATTGTATTAAATAATGTTTTAGGCGGTAGTATGAGTAGCCGTTTATTCCAAGAAGTACGTGAGCAACGTGGATTGGCGTACTCAGTGTTCTCTTATCACTCTTCTTATGAAGATACAGGAATGTTAACACTTTACGGTGGAACAGGTAGTAAACAATTAGATACACTGTATGAAACAATGCAAGAAACGTTAAATACGTTGAAAAATACAGGTATTACAGAAAAAGAGCTTGTTAACAGTAAAGAACAATTAAAAGGAAACTTAATGTTAAGTTTAGAAAGTACGAATAGTCGTATGAGCCGTAATGGTAAAAACGAATTGCTTCTTCGTAAACATCGTTCTCTTGATGAGATTATTGAAAGTGTAAACACTGTAACAAAGCAAAATGTAGACGAGTTAATTCGCAATATGTTTACCGATGAATTCTCTGCGGCACTTATTAGTCCAGATGGAAAACTGCCAAAAGGAATGAAACTTTAATCGATCTTGTAATTCATTCGCTTTCGGAAATAACTGTATCTCTTTTATATGAGATACGGTTATTTTTTTTATATGTGCAGAATAGGTACTTATTATAGGATAACCTTCATAAAAAGTAGGATAGGGGGAGATTTAATGCGTTTAAGTGAATTAAGTGGCAAAGAGATTGTGGATTTAGAAAGAGCAGAAAAAATGGGAGTTTTAGGTCATGCAGATTTAGAAATTGATGAGAGAGATGGAAAAATACAAGCGCTTATTATACCTGCTGGGAAATGGGGAGGTTTTAAAAGAGAACAGCAAGAAGTGAGAGTAGAATGGAGCAAAATAAAGAAGGTTGGAAATGATATGATACTTTGCGATCTTACGAACCATTCAAGATCATAGTGAAAGATGACCATTTTGGTTGTCTTTTTTTTATCTTTATATAAAGAAGATAAATCACGTGTGCTTTTTGTTTTTCAATCACCTCAAACTCGTACATTACATATGATGTGGAGGAAAAAGAAAAAGTAGGCATTTTTCTTATAAATGAAAGAAAAAGAAGGTGAATTAGGGAATGTTGACTGAGATGCATATTGCTGTCATAGGAGGAGATGCACGGCAGCTAGAAGTAATTCGCAAGTTAGTCGAACTGGACGCGAAACTTTCATTAATAGGGTTTGAACAGTTAGATCATGGCTTCACAGGGGCAGCAAAGGAAAGTATACAAGATTTAAATTTCACTTCTTTAGATGCAATTATTTTGCCGGTTGCAGGGACGAATGCCAGAGGAGAAGTAGATACTATTTTTTCAAATGAGAAAGTTTCCATAACGAAAGAACAAATTGAAAAGACGCCAGAAAACTTCACTATATATTCAGGTATTGGTACACCTTACTTGGAAAATCTCGTAGCTACTACAAATCGCAAACTTGTAAAATTATTTGATCGTGATGATGTTGCAATCTATAACTCTATTCCGACCGTAGAAGGTACACTAATGATGGTTATTCAACATACTGATTACACAATTCATGGATCGAATGTAATGGTTTTAGGATTTGGTAGAACTGGTATGAGTGTTGCAAGAGCCTTTCAATCATTAGGAGCACATGTCAAAGTTGGAGCGAGACGTTCGGAACATATTGCTCGTATTACAGAAATGATGTTTTCTCCTTTTCATATGCAAGACATAGAGAAAGAAGTAGGTAATATCGATATTGTTATTAATACAATTCCGCATCTTGTTGTGACAGCGAATGTTCTTTCAAAAATGCCAGCTCATACGCTAGTTATTGATTTAGCTTCTAAGCCAGGTGGCACGGACTTTCGCTATGCGGAGAAGCGTGGAGTGAAGGCACTATTAGCACCTGGTCTTCCTGGGATTGTTGCACCGAAAACAGCAGGACAAATATTAGCGAATGTTCTTTCTCAGTTATTAATAGCAGATGCAATCGCAAAGGAGGATGATGAGAAATGAGTTTGAAGGGAAAACGAATTGGTTTCGGATTTACAGGGTCACATTGTACGTATGAAGAAGTTATGCCACATTTAGAGAAGTTAATTGCAGAAGGTGCAGAAGTACGTCCCGTTGTTTCTTATACTGTCCAATCAACAAATACTAGATTTGGCGAAGGGGAAGAATGGATTAAAAAGATCGAAGAAATAACCGGTTTTAAGGCAATTAATTCAATCGTTGGCGCAGAGCCACTAGGACCGAAAATTCCACTAGATTGCATGGTGATTGCACCACTAACAGGGAATTCGATGAGTAAATTTGCAAATGCAATGACAGACTCTCCAGTATTAATGGCAGCAAAAGCGACGCTTAGAAATGGGAAGCCTGTCGTATTGGCTGTTTCGACGAATGATGCTTTAGGGCTTAATGGAGTAAATCTAATTACACCAACAAGGTGACGACAAGGCACGAACGCTTATATGTCGCCATCTTGAGGGAGCTTAGGATAAAGCACAAGTTCGAAATCATCGAGTCTTTGCCACTTTTCTTTCTTATAAACAGCCTTTTCTAAAACCGACTTTAGGAGGCTGTTTTTCTTTTTGGGATCATCTGTTTTAAAGTACAGATCAAGAACATGCTCCACTTGAGGAATTGTATCTTTTTTCACTTTTTCCTTCTTAATTTCTGTTTTAATTTCTTTCTTTAACTTCTCCATCGTTTCGGTAATCTCATTCATGCGATCAGAAACTACATTCGAACGTTCTAAAAACATATCGACTGTATAAACGCCACGTTCTAATAAATCATGTAAATTATTTTTTTGTTTTTGGACATCCACTAATTCTTTTTCAAGCTTTCGTAATGCAACCTCATTCATTTGAATAACTTGCGTTTCTTTCAATTTGTCATCTTGCTTATGTTTTTCAAAATCAGCTTTATAATCGATATACCATTCTTTTAAAGCCTCGAGTAAACGCTTCTCGATTAATTCAGTATAGCTTGATTTGTTTTCGCAGCCACGGTGTTTACAATCCATAGCTTCCTTTCGGTTTTTCGGGTAACGTTGGACCATACTGTAACCACATTTACCGCATTTAATAATACCAGCCAGTGGATTTTTAATTCCGTTTGTATTGTAAGGGACATGATATCTTGAATTTAATTTTTCCTGTACTTGTTCAAACAAACTTTCTGAGATAATAGGCTCATGCTTGCCATCAGCAATAATCCAATCTGACTTATCTTGGCGTGCACAACTTCTTTTTACAGCATCAGGACGTTTTACTTCTTTTCGTTTTTGCCACGTTACTTTTCCGATGTACACATTATTCTTCAATATATCCAAGATGCTGTAGGGATTCCATTCATTACCTAACTTACTTTTGTAGCCAAGATCATTTAACTTGCTTCTGATTGCGTTAGCACCCATATCCTCATTTGCATACCAATCAAATATCATTCTTACAACAGAAGCTTCTTCTGAATTGATCGTTAAAGTACGCTCTCGCTTATTTAAACGATGGATATCATATCCGAATGGTGCATGTGTGCCAAGGTAATTTCCAGCCTCTACACTTGCGACACGGCCGTGTTGCATACGGCGTGTAATAATCTTTAACTCCTTACGTGCCATAAACGCTTCAAATTCGCTGTATTCTTCGTCCCACTCATCATTAAGGTCATAAGTCTTTCTAGGTGTCATAATCTTCGTATTCGAGCGTTTAAACGTCTCTAAAATGATTCCTTGCTCTTTCATACCTCCACGACCTAAACGGTCCATATCCATGCAAAGAACAGCATCATATTTGTTATCTTCAATTTCTTCAAGTAGCGCCAACATTTCAGGGCGTTTCACTAAGCTCTCACCAGAAACGATTTCCTCACGGACAGACAAAACATTTAAGTTCATTTCCTTCGCTATTTTTAGCAAGGTAGTGCGATGCTTTGCTAACGTTTCGCCTTCGCCACGTGCTTCGGCTTCGAGATCGGCACGGGATTTTCTTAGGTAGATTGCGGTTTTCATAGTAGTACCTCCTCAATAATATGTATTATATGAACAACAAACATTGTGAAGAAATAAATATGATAATTAATAAAAGAAAGGCCTCTTAAGGGAGGCGCACCTTTTATTTTTATGTTAATTATTGTGTATAAGTTGTTTTTGGATCACTGGGAAACGTTCTCTGTTCTCAATTCATTTGTGTTTATATCGAGTTCTTGAAATGGAGTATACTTTAAATATATTTTTGAAGAAAAATCGCAAACATAAAAAGTTTTTCTAGAGAGGTCCCCACCATGATATAAAACTGATTTTTTATCATCGATAATATAAGCGTGGATTAATGGAGTTTGTTTTAATTCTTCTTCAGTGAGAATATCTACTAGATATTCTTTAGTAGAAGGTTTCTTTTTTGTTTGATTTGCAACTAAGTTTAAAAATAAACTATACAAAAGAGCAAATAAAATTATAGCAGGCATTGCCAGCCAACTCTTACTAGTAACCACTAAATAAGAAATAGGATAGAACCAAATTAAACTTAATATCATATTCGCCAATCCCCATTTGCGGGCTTTAGAATATTTTTGTACCGGCAAGTCTTTTTGAAAAGCGTAAATAAAAACGGGTACGAAACAGCATATAGAAATCATCATAAATAGCAGCCCAAACGTCCCTAGGTATAAACTCCAATTATGGGATGGTTTTTCAAATTGACAGAATGCAATTAATGGCATTAAATACATTGCAAAGAACAATAGAAACCAATCGGAAAGGAATTGAAAATCAGTAAGTTTTTTTTGCTCAGATTTATTCAGGAACAATTTGTCAAATTCGTTGAAAGTTTTAAATTTAATGCGAAATTGATAGAATGCAATAGCATTAGTTATCAGGGCAATTAGTAAAGTAATAATTGGTCCAATAAATTTATCCATAGTAATTTCACAACTCCTTAAGTTTTTGATTTAGAGTTACGATATAAATCTAGTAATTGCTTGTATAAATGACCTGATATACCTGTACTTAATAACTATCGTATCGATTAAGTAATAATTTCAACGTAAATGATTATTGTACAGTAACAAATTTTTTAAACGAGCAAAATCCCTTGGAACGCCATGAATTTCTGCTATTTCTTGAATTGATAGATTAGTATTCTGATATTCAGAAATCATTTCATCAGATAATAGAAGTTCGACTGCAAATGTATTTGCTTCAATTTCTAATCGATCTACAGAGTATAGAGTTTTATTTCTTAAAAATGGAGTATTTGCTTTTGGGTGTAATAGAGCATGTCCAAGTTCATGAGCACACACAAAACGTTGAGTGGTTTCGTCGATTTGATTATTAATATGAATGAATTTAAAGCGTTTGTATGTGTTGTAAAAACCAAGAGTATTCCCAAGGTCTTCAAACAACACTATAATATTTTTTCGTCTAGCAATTTCAAATGGATTTGTTGTTTCATGTTTTTCTACGATTTTGAGTGCGTATTCTTTAATTTCCATTTCTCGCTCCGTTCAATCTTTTTTATACTTGTTTGGAGTGAATTTTTGTTTTGCTAATTGTTTTGCCATGCGCATTGAGTTCTCCAGAGAAATACGAATCATTTCTTTTGTATGGTCGTCTATTGGTTCTCCATCAAACATTAACGCTTCATCACTGTTTTCTAAATCCTTTAATGTTTTTTCTAAGTCACGTGCAATATCACGTTCATCTTTAGGAGATAATTTAATATCGTTTGGTCTATTAAGATAACCAATTTCCTCTAATAAATTTGTCTTATCTTTATTTATAGCTTTAGCAATTTGCTCAATGACAGCTAATGTTGGCTCAACAGGTTTTCCATTTCGAGGGTCTATACCCTTTTCTAATTTATCTATATAAGAATGGCTTAGTTGGCAACGTGTAGCAAATTCTCTTAATGAAAGGTTACGTTCTTGACGGTATTCACGTATTATCATGCCTAATGTTTTCATATCTTGTCCCTCCTTGAATACAATTGTAATCTATCGTTTACAAAAAAGCTAAAAAAATAATGTACTTCATGGTTGACGAGGTGTATTCAATGGAGTACAATTTATTTTGTAATCAAATGAATACATAGGTGGTGATTGAATGAACCATGTAGCAAAAATTCGTAAACAATTGAATATGTCTCAAGACTTACTTTCTAAAAAGGCGAAGGTATCAAGGCCATATTTATCTAATATTGAAAATTTGAAAGTACAACCTAGTGTCGGGGCTGCTATTAGAATCGCTAAAGTTTTAAATAAGCGTGTAGAGGATCTTTTTTAACTAAAATGTAAACCATAGTGTACAAAGGGGTGAGAAAATGTCATCAACTCAAATGGCAGTACCAACAGATCCGTCGCATAAACATATAAAAAGCACTTCAAGAGGTGACACCATGAGCCAACAGGAAGAATATGCAGCGACTTATGAATTTGGAAAAACGAAAGTCCATGTTGTGGCTCCTGAGCCAAAATCGCAAAAGGATATTGATAAACTCCTTCAAGCATATTACAAGGCTGGTTGGGCCATCATCAAAGAAATGCAAGTGAAAGAAAACATTGAGGAATAGTTCCTCTCTTTTTACATGAAAAATAGACAAGTTACATATGTACTAAATTCATTGTAACCATTTGAAAACTAAATATGGAGGCGAACAGATATGGGAACAAGCATATACTGCAATTCAGCAATAGGGGAATTATTACAGAATGCTAGAGAATGTTGTGATAATGTTCAGCTGAAAACGAAAAAAGGACTATCTAAGTACCTTGGCATTACACATGAACGCTTAACTCGTATTGAATCTGGACTTTCTAAACCAGAATTTGAGCTTGCGATGGATTGGTGTCATGCAACAGGAGCAAAGTTAAATCAACAAGCGATTAAACATATTTATGGTGTTGGCTTACCACCTACAGATCCACGTTTAACTCAAGATGTGAATTTACAATTGATCAACTACATTAAACAGGCTGAAGAGGGGATTATAGCAGCAAAGGAAATCATGAACTTACAAGTTGCAACAAGGTCATGGAAGCTTGATGAAAAAAAGAAACATGAATACGCAGTTCATGCAAAAGAAATCTTCGATACAATCCAAGCTACTCAATGTGTAGTACAAGCTTTGGAACAAGTACATTTTGGCATTATAGAGCAAACACAAAGAAGTTGGTTGCAAAAGGCTATGGCGGAGAACGTTATTATTCAATCGGTGGATAGCTTAATGACTTTAACAAAGATGCTGTAAAGGAGGAAGAAAAATGACAGTAGATTACAAGAAACCAAGTTTAAGAGAATATAAGGAACTAATTCGTTATGATGCAAAGTTAACTGGTGAAATAAAAATAGCGAAAATACTAGGTGAGGATTCAAAGTCAGTTGAGTTAAAGCAAGAGAAGAAGTTAGTGGGGATTCGAATCAAAATTATCGAAGCATCATTCATTTTAAAACATAAATGGGCAAAAGAAAAAGCTACCGCCTGAGAACAGTAGCTAACAATAAATTCTACAAAGCAATTATAACATTTTATTCATTATTTGGACAAGCCACTGTGCTTGTCGTTATGACCAGAAAGGGATTGTTCCTCCATCCCCTACAATGCTCCTTTCTGGTTGTAACGATGCGTACAGCATCAACTCAAATAGAAAGGAGATGTAATTCATGACACATAAATACGATCGTCTTCATGATCTAGTTCTCCCAGGAGACTTTTCATTTGCGAATAAAGTTCATAACTGTATGGTTGCATGTATTCATAACATGTTTTATGCAAAATCAGCCGAAGAATCAAATCATTGGGAAGAAGAACTGGAACGATGTATGAAAGAATTTAAAATGCTTCGTGATGCAAAAGAAGAACATGAGGCATCGATGAGTTATCGTGTAGTGATTAAAGATTTAAGAGCAAGAGGAGTTAACGCCTCATTAGTAACACGTAGAAAATAAAAAATCTATCACTTGGCAGAGTGATAGATAAATGGTTTTGCAAAAGATCTTAGGATTAATTATATCAAATTAGCATTCGTATAACAACGGAGCGTGTTGCATGATTCTAGACAAAACCTTACATAGAGTGTTGCTGAATCCTAAGGTATTTCAGCAAGCGGTAACAGAGCAACACCTAAATTATTTAGTAAAACAATATCTCAAAACAGGATACGAGAATTATCGCTTATTACGTGTAGAGGACGGATTTGCGATATGTAAACGGGAGGATGAATAATATGGCAGTTTATAGACCAGTACATGTTTCATTTTGGCAGGATTCATTTGTTTTAGATCTTACACCGGAGGAAAAGTATTTCTACTTATATTTGATGACAAACAGTAAGACGTCTCAATCAGGAATCTATGAGCTTCCACTTCGTATCATTGAAACTGATACAGGGTACAACCGCGAAACTGTTATGAAGTTATTAGAACGCTTTGCAGAGTACGGGAAAATTAATTACAACCAAAAAACAAAAGAATTGTTCTTAATCAACTGGTTGAAATTCAATCCGATTAAAAATGTGAACATTGAAAAGTGCGTTTTAAAAGAAATTCAATCTGTGAAGGATAAGGATTTTTTAGTTGATTTCTATGAAACTTGCTTGGAATTAGAAATGCAACAAGACTTTAAGATTCCAAGAATTAAGGAGTATTTATCAGCACGTTTGGAGGGGCTTATAAGGGGCTTCCAAGACCCTAGCAAGGAAGAAGAAAAAGAAGAAGAAAAAGAAAAAGAACAACAACAAGAAGAACGCGCAAACGCGGAAGAAGTTGTTGAGGTTAATCCAATTTCTTTTTACGAGCAAAACTTCGGATTCATTACACCTTTTATCGCAGATGGTATTCACGCTTGGATAGATGATTTAAATGCAGAGCTCGTTGTGAAAGCTATGGAAATTGCTTTAGAGAAGAATACGAGAAACATGAATTACGTAAATACAATTTTACGAGATTGGCATCTTAAAGGATTGAAAACAGTAGCAGATGTTGAAGCAGCTGATAAAGCATTCCGTACTCAACGATTAGCAAAGGTGCAACAGCCGACGCAAGCTCCTTATCAACAAAAAGGCTTATCAGAATCTACTAAGAACGTAATACAGCAGCAACAAGCATGGGAACAGAACATTCCAACGGATGCAGAACTTGCAGCATTTAATCAACAAAATGGGTGGGCTGTTCAATGAGTAACGATATGATTCGTAACGCAGAAGCCGAACAAAGTGTTTTAGGTAGCATTATCCAAGAAGGCGATTTAATTAAAGATTGCCAACTAAAGCCAAAGCAGTTTTCTAATCCAACACATCAAGCGATTTTTAAAGCGATGAGAGAACTAGAGGATGCAGAAGTCCCAATAGATCTTGTTGCTCTCATGGGGAAATTCGAAGACAGTTTTATGAATCAAATTGGTGGTATTGCGTTCTTTGTAAACTTAACCGAAGTTGTTCCAACGACGAAAAACTTTTCGTATCACGAAGGTTTAATTATCGAAGCTTGGAAAATGAGACATGCTCAAGAGGTTGCTGGTAATTTATATAATCGTCTTCAGCAAGAAAGAGATATGAGCGCTATTAGTACATCGATTGATGAATTAAGCGCAATTGAAGAAACAGGTTATTCAGATGATTTTAACCTAAAGGAAACACTCGTTGATTTATATAAAAAAATGCAAGTTGATGTTGGAGATTTAACGGGAATAAATACTGGCTACGATGATTTGAACAGAATGACAGCTGGACTACAAGAAGGCGATTTAATTATTGTCGGTGCCCGTCCTTCGATGGGGAAAACAGCATTTGTATTAAACATTGCTTTCCATGCAGCGAGTGCTCATACAGCAACAGGAGTCTTTTCGCTAGAGATGGGAGAAGAACAGTTACTTAAGCGTATGATCTCAAGTACTGGAAATATAGATGCTACGAAATTAAAAAACCCTAAAAAGCTATGTAATTTAAAGGATTGGGAAAAGATTAGTCAGGCTATGGGCTTGATAAATGATTTACCACTAGAAATATACGATAAAGCCAATGTAACGATGCAAGAGATTTACGCAAAGACTAGGAAACTAAAGCGCAAATACCCAGACAAAAAGGTGTTAGTCGCAATTGATTACTTGCAGCTTATTGTAGGTGACCCAAAGCACAAAGGAAATCGTATGCAAGAGATTGGTGAGATTAGTCGTAAGCTAAAACTTATGGCAAGAGAGCTAAATGTATGTGTGGTTGCATTATCACAGTTAAGCCGTGCTGTTGAAAGTAGACAAGATAAAAGGCCGTTACTCTCAGACTTACGTGAAAATGGTCAAATTGAGCAAGATGCGGACTTGATTGCATTCTTATATCGTGAAGATTATTACGACCGTGAAACAGAAAATAAAAACATAACAGAAATCATTTTAGCGAAACAGAGAAACGGTCCAGTTGGTGTTGTTGAACTAGCATTCATTAAAGAGTTTAGTAAGTTTGTAAATTTAGAGCGGAAGTTCAGTCACCAACAGGAGGCCTAATCATGTTGTTACGTCAGGAAGTAGAGCGTAGAAAACTAGCAATCATTCGTAAATTATTGGGATTAGGACTATCGGAAATTAATGGGCAAACATTAGATCAACTAACATTAACGCAGCTTGAAGGAATCTTAATTGCAAGCTTGCAGGTATTGGAGGGAACAAGCGATGACAAAGCAGCTAACAATTTTTGATGTTGAACGAGTTGTGTCATTTGATCCTAAGAAGGCTCATGTTCATCGGTTAAATTCTAAACTACGTTTTGCTGACGTTGTTGTACAAATACCACGCCAAGCAAAGGCGATTGACGAATTAAAACCAACGACAGCGCCAGATGATCGTTACGAATTATTTGAGGATTACACAATTGGGATTTGGCGTTATAAGCGAGTGGAGGATAAACAGTTTGATTGGGAAGAAGCTGAAGAGATATGTAAGCGAGCAAGGGATAGCAAAGAGCCGATTCCAATACGGCTTCATCTATCCTTGGAACAATCGTTTGTTCCGGAGAATGTTGTGCAGTATTTATAAGCAAATAAAAAAGCCGAGAATACTCCCGACTACTTTCGACAAAGTAATTATATCATGGGAGTGGTGAATGTGGCGATTATTAAAGAAGATATTGCAGAAATGAGAGCGGAAATTTCTTTAGCTGAAAATATGGTTTATATCGTGAAAGATGGACAAGTTCGTCAAATAGAGCCGCCGATAAGTGGTCATGGTGAGCAGTCCTTGATATACAAGAATAAAAAAGTAATTCGTATTGAAAAACGAGAATCAGAGTTGATTTAGCCTAGCTTTTATTTTTTTAAACAAGTTGGAAATTGGGGTAATAATAAACCTTGAATTTTGTTCAGGATGAAGACTCAGTGAACAATTAATGAATATAAGGAGAAATCCCTGCGGGGGCAAGGATTTCGGAGGGGAGAGGCTATTGTCGTACTGTGTCGAAATTTGGCGTATTCGACAAATTAATATTATCACGAATTTTCAAGTAATTGTGATGTTCGATGTGTCAAAAATGTGTACGAATTTTATATAAAAGCGTTATTTAATAGAATTTTGTTAAAAAGCGATTATCATTAAATCGTTCCATGATTAATGATAATCGCTTATGTATTGAAAAGCTATTCAGTTATTTGAAATATAGTTTCATCAGGTCTGGAGAATCCATACAATTTCCTTGCGAACTTTAAAATACCTTCTTCACTCTCTGTTAAAGTTTTAATATCGTTTTCAAAATAACGTCCTGTAATTTCTAATTCAGATAATCTTTTCTTTTCTTTATTAAGTGTAATTTGTTTTTCTTGAATCATTTGTTCTTGCTTATAAATGGAAATTTGAATGGAAATAACCATAGGTAGCATAAAAGCAAGCGCTAATAAAAGACGACGTCTTAGCTTTTTATTCGTTTGTAGGTTCTTGTTAGGATTAATTTGTTTTTTGGAGATTGATTGTTGTGATGGTAAATTTGGGACACTCCCCATTTTAATGCCTCCATTACTTATGTATAGAATTTAAATTGCTTAAAAGTATTATATATGCTAAATAGATAATTTTGAACCTATTTAGGCAAAGATAGGTTTTATGAAATTTAAATAAAATCCTTATTTTTTATTAAAAACTGCCCTTGTATTATGGGGTCACAAGGGCAGAAGATATATGGGTTTGCAAAGGGAAATTTGCAAATTCTTATAAATTCTAACACACGCATTTAACCATAGGGGTTACAAAAGTGTAACAAAATCGTTATTTAAATAAAAGAAACCCCGATTGTCTGCGGGGTTCCTAAGGGTAATCGTCAAGTAATGACGTACTCGACTAATTAACGATATCATGAATTTTTTGGTAAAAATACTGGTAAATGTGTCCAAATGAATAGGGCATCATTTTAAACCAAAACGCTATTTTAATCTCAAACAAAAGAGCAGCTAGCAAAAGCTAACTGCTCGCCTCCAAGGAAAGAGGGAAAGAGTTTGGTTTCTACAAATCGATTATAGCTGTTTAACAGCCTATCTATAGAATGACCGGGATTTATAATTTTATTCAGACAAACAAAAAGAGCAGTGAGTTTTCACTAACTGCTCGACTCCAGGGGAATTGGAGACTGGCTTATCTACAGTATTGACGAAATATTGAATTTTATTCAAGGGAGGAAGAGGGAAATGAAACACTGCAGTAATTGTTTAGAAGAAACAGATTGGATCGATGAAGTATCAGAGATGTGTGATGCTTGCATCCACGAATACGAAGAGAATTCAACAAAATAATCCTTTGTTAATAAAAAGTTACTAAAATATGAAAAGATGATATAATAATTCCAATTACACATTTAGTCCTACTGGAAGAACCAGCGGACACTGAACTATGAAGAGCATTAGTAATATTGCTCTGTAGTTTGGTGTCCGCTTTTTTGCGTTTTTAATATTTATATTTAAGTATTTTATGGTTCAACCAAAAAGTATTAAGGATTGAAAATCAGAAAAGGGAGGATAAGGGATATGCTAAAGACATTTAAAAATAATTTATTTGAAGTTGGGGTTAAACTTGAGAATGGAGAGGTATTATTTGATGTAGAACAAGTCGCTAAAAGTTTGGGGTTTACCCAAGTGAAAGGCGATAAAACGTATATTAGATGGACAACAGTGAATAACTACTTACAAAAATATCTTTCCCAAGATGTTGGGAAAGGCGATTTAATACCAGAATCACTTGTTTACAAGTTAGCGTTTAAAGCGAGTAACGATGCTGCAGAAGCATTCCAAGATTAGTTATCAATCGAAGTGGTACCTTCAATTCGTAAGCATGGCGGATTTTTAACAGCTGAAAAGATTGAAGAGGTACTGTTAGATCCAGATACACTTATTAAACTAGCAACTAATTTAAAAGAAGAGCGTGAAAGAAGAATTCATTTAGAAAATCAAATTCAAGTTGATAGACCGTATACTAATTTCGCAAAATCAATTGCTCATTCTAGTGACAGTATTACCATTGGAGAGTTTTCTAAGATTCTTGCTAATACAGGCATAAGAATTGGCAGAAATAGATTGTTTAATTGGCTTAGAGAGCAAGGGTATCTGATTAAAAGAGGGAGAGAGAAAAATAATCCGCAGCAGGTTTATATTGACAGAGGATTTTTCCAATTAAAAGAAAGTATTGTTCATACAATTGATGGTGATTTAACGAGGACCACAACACTTTTAACAGGAAAAGGACAATTATATCTTTTAGACAAACTAAAAGAAGCGTTTTGTGCATAAAAAAACATCTTCTTAATTAGACGATAAGAAGATGTGAATAATAAAGGAATAATCCTTTTAATTAGCACTTACATTATAAAGTAATTTTGAATAAATGAAAAGGTCGTTACTTTTTCGTTTGGATGAGTTGAATAATCATATAGAATATATAGTCCTACTGGAAGAACCAGCGGACACCGAACTATAAGAGCATTAGCAGTATTGCTCTGTAGTTTGGTGTCCGCTTTTTTATTTAAAAAATAGACATGGAGCGTTTATATATGGATCAATTAACTTTCTTATCTAAAATAGATCGTGCAGCTACTCAATCAAAGCTAGAAAGATTACTTGAAGAAGTACGTATTTATAAACAGTTCGGAATGGTTCGGGAAGAAATGAAAGTAACTCCTTCATATGGGGTGCGATATCATGGCCCTACAAATACCGTAGGGAATCCATTAGAAGATGTAGCATTAGAGAATATAGAACGTAGTAAACGTGAGCAATATCTTAAAAACATGTCATTCCGTATTGATCAATTTTTAAATCGCTTAGGGAATGGACGTGCAGGAAATATTCAGAAGGATATTATTAATAAACGTTATTTAGAGGAAGAAGACGTATGTGATTATATGGTTTATAACGAGATTGGAATGGCTGAACGTACTTATCGCCGCTGGAAATCCAGAGCATTTTACAACTTAGCTTTTGCTCTTAGATTAGAAGTATATGAAACAGAAGAGTGTAATGGAGGGAACGAACAATGAATTTTGTCCAGCCTATTCGAGATCTAGAACAAATACGGCAGATTAAAGAGTATTTGAAGGAAAACAATGAACGTAATTATATTTTATTTGTAACGGGAATTAATACAGGCTTACGTATTAGTGACATTCTCAAATTGAGGATAGGCGATTTGAAAGGTAACCATATCTCAATGAGAGAAAAAAAGACAGGCAAGCAGAAACGGATTCAATTAACTCCAGCGTTAAAAAGAGAATTACGTTGGTACATTGAAGAACGAGATGACAGTGAGTATGCAATTAAAAGTCGTGAAGGTACGAATAGACCAATTGGACGCAGCATGGCTTATAAGATACTCAGAAGCACGGCAGAAGAGTTTGGATTGAAGGAAATAGGCACTCATACATTACGAAAAACATTCGGTTACCATATGTACATGCAAACAAAGAATATCGCTTTATTGATGGAGATATTCAATCATTCATCAGAGAAAGTTACATTAAGATATATTGGTGTAAACCAAGATGCAATGGATAAAGCTATGACGCGATTTAAAATATAGCAACGTCCTTTTTATTTTTTTGTTTTTATAATTACCCATTTTTTATGCGTTGTGTAACTCAAAAGGGAAAGTATTATGAAGCTATGAATATCAAGCGATTCAGCGATAGGGGCAGTTACACAAAATATAAGATATGGGTAAGTCAATTATTTATATGTTAAGATTATGCTATAAAAAAGAAAGTAGTGATTGTGATGAGTGAAAGATGTCCGGTTTGTCAAAACTCTATTGAGGAACAACGATTAGTGGGAGTGGGAGGAGGACGTGTAGAGCAATATAAATGTGAGAATTGTGGTACATTTTCCATGGCTGAAGAAGCGAGATTTGAATTAAATGTAGAGCAGAAGAGAAAACTTTCTGCAATTTTAAGAAAGAGAGCCATTAGAGGGATGGGAAAAATAATGATTTTTCTTAATCGACCAGATAAAAATCTTTCAGAATTTCCGTATCCTATTTATCTTTTAGAGGATCTATTAAGTGAATATCCAGATAGTGCTTCTGATAGGTTGGATGAGTCATTAATAAACTTAGCTAAATTGTCCAAATTTCCAGGTGACCCAGTATATATTCGTGAATCAGATAAATCTCTATTTTTTGTACAGAGTGTTCACTTGTTGGAAATGAAATATATAGCGAACCAACTATTTCAGGACGAACTGATTGAGATATCTAAGCTATCGGCAGCAGATTTCCCTGCACATATTACAGTTACAGCGAAAGGGTGGAATCGTATTGCAGAATTAGAAAAAGGAAGAGAAGCGGATACTAAGCAGGCATTTGTCGCGATGTCGTTTAGTCCAAAAATGGATAGTCCATATAAGAATGCAATCACAAAAGCTATAAAAGAGGCAGGATACCAGCCTATCAGAATTGAAGAAGCGGAACATAATAATGACATAACTGATGAAATTATAGTCAAAATAAGACAAAGTAAATTTGTAATTGCAGATTTTACCGGACACAGAGGTGGAGTTTATTTCGAAGCTGGTTATGCGATGGGACTAGGTAAGACTGTTATATGGACATGTAAAGATGACGATTTTAAAGATATTCATTTTGATACTAGACAATTTAGTCATATTAAGTGGTCAACAGAAAACGAATTATACCAAAAATTATTAAACAGAATTAAAGCAACAATTAATTAAAAACATGGCAGAGTCGTGACCGCTTTTTGGCAGTAAATGTGCCGGTTGTTTTGGAGTTAACGTGATATATTTGTATTGTGAGAAGTGGCGGAAAACACAACTCACAAAGATTCCTTTATATTTTGTCTAAACGATCTATAATGATGGCAGATAAAATCCGAAACCAGCAGATGGTACTGATTGAATGATACCGTTATTAGGAAGAGTTTTTGCTCTTCTTTCAATCGCTGACTCTGAGATAAAGGTAAGCAACTACAGGAGAGTGGTGTATTATCGGCGATTGAAAGAGGTGTAAAAATTCATTTACCGTAATTATAGTAATAACATAAGATTTTGACGAAAGGGCAACTGATGCATGGTTGCTCTTTTATTAATAGTTTTAATAGGAAGCCACATTCTACTTATGCTACAATTATATTGGTTTATAATTCCAATATTAATTGTAGAAGGGTTGTTGAGAGCATGAGTTTTAAAACTGAATTTGCAAAACGAGCAAAGGTATATCTAGGAGAAGATTTGGATGAAAAAATTATTATAGATGCACATAAAGAGCTTTTTGATTTTTTCTATGAGATTAAACAAGAAATTGGAACTGTGAAGAATCCAAAATATCAATTTATTATTATGTCTGGGGAAACGGTATCAATCACTATAGATGATACGTGCTTTGAAATCAGTGTAAATATAGAAAGTAATACTTTAGACATTAAAAGAAATTCTGGAATGATAGAACAAATTATTGTTA
Source organism: Bacillus sp. MYb56 (assembly GCF_002976445.1). Classification (NCBI taxonomy): domain Bacteria; kingdom Bacillati; phylum Bacillota; class Bacilli; order Caryophanales; family Bacillaceae; genus Bacillus; species Bacillus sp. MYb56. Next base: position 22,108 of record NZ_PCOH01000019.1, on the reverse strand, counting down.
GAGATGGAGAACCGTATAGTACAAAGTCGGAAAGAAAATTTGACACGAATATTTTAGAAGAATATTTAAAAGAAATTTTTGGTGAAAAGTTAGGATTATAAGTTTAATAGTTATGTATTAAAGCATTCCCTATGGAGTGCTTTTTATTATGCACAAATTACATAGGTGGTGTAGAGATGAATCTAACGTTGCATGATGGAGAATTGAATAAGTTGGCAAGAGATACAACGCATGACAGTATCATTTTAAAAGTTGGTGAGCAAGAGATTGTATCCTTGAAAAGTAATGGAGATATCTACGTTAAAGGTGAGCTTGTAGAGAATAACAAAGAAGTCGTGGATGGATTGAAAGAGTTCTTGAAGGTAGCTAAGGAAAGTAAGGAGTGATTGAATGTTTTGGTTAGGTTGCTTCATTGGATATTGTGTAGGAGTGACAATTTGTTTACTGCTTATGATTCAATTCATCAAAGCGAAGGAAGTTAAGGAATTAGATTAATAAGAGCTAGAACAAATTGTTAATCTATAAATCTTTATTATGTGAAAATTACATAGGCGGTAGATAAAAAGAAATACCCAAAAGGTATTATAAGGAATAAATTACTTTTGAGTATTTTTGAATAAGATGATTATTAATCTTCTGATATCGCTTTTAGGGCAAAGAATACCATAAGACCACCAATAATTAAGAGACCGAAAAAGCTGATTGCTCGGCAAATAAACATGAATCCTGTAATTGTTAAAGCAACTCCAATAGCCACCAGAAAAATTCTAACCAATTTAGCAAGTTTATCTGTACTATCATAAGCAATCGCAAGTGGTAAAAACGAAAGTATTATCCATACCAATCCAATACTAGATGAAAGTAGGATTGAGGTGATAATATATTCAGGATTAGTAAATAGGTAGCCAATTGCTCCTTTACTAGTAGGGATATCATGAGTAAAATCCATGAGCATAACACTGAATGTTGCATTAAGAGCTAGGGCGATTAAGTATAAGATAAAATGTTCATAAAAGAAGTGAACTGAACGCATGAATAAATTGTTAATAGCATGCACGATGTCACCTCCTTTCTATCTTTTATTATTGCACTATGAGTATATAAAATCTTTATGGATTTAATTAATTTTCAAAAATAGGGTTATTTTGTAAGATATGAAAAGGCTATTTAAAATAAACAGGAGAGAGAATGTAAATGATTACTGAAATCAGAAAAACAATATCAGGTACAGAGTATTGGGATAATGAAAAGAAGAAGAGTCTATTTGTTCCGACTGGTGAAGAACCAGGATTCGAAGTAACTGTTAATCCTGAGAGTATGATTGCTGATAAAGAATTAGCAACAGGTGGATATTACACTGCAAACAATGAGGGACAAGTAATTGGTGAATCAGGTACTGAACTTATCTTGAGTAACAAGACTGTGAAAGAGTTACGTGAGTATGCTGATGAGTTAGACATTGAGATTCCAGCCGATGTTAAAAAGAAAGAAGACATCATTGAATTACTATCATGAAGTACTGTGACTTTAACGGCTGCCGTAACAAGATAAGTAAGGGAAGATATTGTGAAGAGCATAAACGCAATAAGCCACCAAGGAAAAAGAAGGACAAGAAGAATATCTATCATCATGAGAACAAACCATTTTATCGTACTGATGCATGGAAGTATGTTAGGTCAAAGGTATACGAAAGAGAGAACGGCTGCTGTCAACGATGTGGAAGGTTCGTCTTTGGTAGGCGTGCTCATGTTCATCATGTAATACCAATCAAAGAAGATCCAACTCTTAAATTAGAAGAGAATAACTTGAGATTACTTTGTCCAGTTTGTCATACAATCGAAGAAAATGAAGATAAACCAAAAAAAGTTTTTCCAAGTTATTTCGGAAGCCCCCCTATCAAAAATTAAAATTTCTCCTCTGGGGAGGATAGGTAGCGTAGGGGGCACATCAATAGTTGCACCATTTTTTAAAAATGAAGGGGGGTGTGAAAATGGCTCGAATGTCAAAGAAGAAAAAGCTGGAAATGCTAGATGTTGCAAGGGATGAAGAGCGAAATAGAATCATAAAATTATTGACTGCAGAAGAACTTTTCACACCTTCTTTAGAACCATTAATTGATAATTATTTAGATGCTTTTATTATTTATAAATCTATGTTTGATGAATGGAAATTAGATGGTTTTGCAGCTATAAAAACGCATAAGAACAAGGCAGGAGCAACAAATGAAATGAAACACCCACTTGCTCAACAAGTTGAAACTTGGAATGATAAAAAGAATAAAATGCTAGATGCTCTAGGAATGACGAATAAAGGGAAAAGTGTACAAAAAACGCCTAAAAGTGCAGAGAATAATCAATCTAGTGAACCAAAAGATGAATTGGCAGCTCATCGGAATAAATGGCGGAAATCTAAATGATTATTACACCAGGCGTTAACTATGCTGATAAGTATGCAAATAACGTCATGCGTAATAAAAAGAAATACCCGAAATCGATCATTCTTGCTGTAGAGCGTTATAAGAAGTGGAAAAAGCGTAAAGATATTTGGTTTGATGTAGATCGAGCAAATGAAATGTTGGATTTCGTTCAGTCGTTCATCCGTCATGTTAAAGGGCCACTTGCAGGTCAATTGATGGAATTAGAGCTTTGGGAAATGTTTATTTTTGCGAATATGTATGGTTGGTATCATAAAAACGAAAAAGGAAAAACAGTCCGTGTTATTCGTGAATCATATGTTCAATTACCAAAGAAGAACGGAAAAACAATTATTGCAGCAGGTGCATTGCTCTATGCTATGTACGGAGAACTTGAACTTGGAGCGGATTGTTATTGTGCAGCATCAGACTATGAACAAGCACAAAATGCAGCCGAACCAATTGCACAAGCGATAGAAAACTCCGAACCTTTGGCAAGTCCCACGCAAATTTATAAAGGTGTTAATGGTACTGTCAGTGGTGCTATGTATCGATATAGCATCGATGGAATTGCATATCAAAATAAATTCAAAGTATTAACGAAAAACACTAAGGGTCTTGAAGGAAAGAACCCTTATTTTGTGTTGAATGACGAGCTCCATGCACAAGAAAATATGGACATGTACGATAATTTGAAGTCAGCACAGATTTCTCGTGAACAACCAATGATGCTTAATATTTCAACGGCTGGTAAAGGTGCTTCATCTGTAGGTATGCGTGTTTATAAATATGCGAAACTTGTTCTTGAAAATGATGATGATGATTCTTTGTTTGTTGCAATTTGGGAGCCAAATAAAAATTATGATTGGGAAGATCGTAAAGTTTGGGAAATGGTTAACCCGAATATTGGTGTTTCCGTTACAATGGAACAACTTGAAATTGAATTCAAAAAGGCAAAGCAATCCGCACATTCAAAAGCTGAATTTCTTTCTAAACATTTAAATGTATTCGTAAATGGTGCTGATAATTATTTTGAGCATGACCAAGTACAGCATGTTCTTGTAGAAGATTTGGGTGATCTTACAGGTGAAACTTGTTATTTAGGATTGGATTTATCTAAAACAACAGATTTAACATGTGTAAGTTTAAACTTCCCTTCACATGATGATGAAGGAATGTCGATTCTGAAAGTAAAACAGATGTATTTCCTTCCTAATGAAAATATTGATTTTAAAGAAAAAGAAGATAATGTGCCATATACTGATATGGTTGAACGTGGTTTTGCTACGTTTTGTGATGGAAAGATGATTGACCAGGATCAAGTTATGGAATATATCGTTGAATGTATGGATTTATACGATGTGCAACAAATAAACTATGATCCAGCGATGTCTCAAAAGTTAATTGAAAAACTTGAGAATCTTGGTCTTGAATGTATTGCTGTAAATCAGTATCCAAATGTTATGAATGCGATGCTTGATGATTCAGAAATACTAATTTATGAAAAGCGTTTGATTACCGACAATCCTTTATTTGTTTATTGCGCACTTAATGTTGTAGTAGTTACAAATATTAACGGAATGAAAGCGCCAAGTAAGCGACAGTCCAAAAAGAAGATTGATGGATTTGTTGCTTTTTTAGTTGCTCATAAAGAAACTATGATGCAAATGGATGATATAGATGAACATGGTATGGATAAGTTAATTGGTGAAATTTATAGATAGAAAGGCGGTGAGAAATTGAGTTTAAGGGATAGGTTTTCAAATTATATATATCGACAAGCTGAAAAACGTGGCTATTTTGATGATGTTTTAGGTAAAAGTATTCGTTATGGTGGCGTATATGTAACAGATTCAAATATCTTGGAATCTAGCGATGTTTATGAGTTGTTACAAGATATCAGTAATCAAATGCTATTGGCTGATATCGTTGTGGAAGATAAAGATGGTAATGAAATCAAAGATGATATTGCACTTCAAATCTTAAGGAATCCTAACAATTATCTAACACAATCTGAATTTATTAAATTAATGACAAACACCTATTTACTTGAGGGAGAAACGTTCCCGATATTAAATGGCGATCAAATACATTTAGCTTCAAATGTTTATACAGAGTTAGATACTAACTTAGTAGAACATTTTAATATCGGTGGAGAAGAAATTCCTTCATTTATGATTCGTCATGTGAAAAATATTGGTGCAGATCATTTAAGGGGGAAGGGTATCCTTGATTTAGGAAGAGATACACTCGAAGGTGTTATGTCAGCGGAGAAAACTTTGACTGATAAGTATAAAAAAGGTGGACTGTTAGCATTCCTACTAAAGTTAGATGCTCATATCAATCCACAAAATGCAGCGCAGTCTAAACTCATTAATGCTATTTTAGATCAGTTGGAAGCAATTGATGATGCAAGGTCTGTTAAGATGATTCCTTTGGGAAAAGGGTACGAGATCGAAACGCTTAAAAGTCCATTAGACGATGAAAAGACACTTGCATATCTGAATGTATATAAAAAGGATTTAGGTAAGTTTTTAGGCATAAATGTGGATACATACACAGAGTTAATAAAAGAAGATATTGAAAAAGCAATGATGTATATACACAACAAAGCAGTGAGACCAATAATGAAAAATTTTGAAGACCATTTGAGTCTTCTTTTTTATGGTCGAAATTCGGACAAGCGTATTAAATTCAAGATTAATATTCTTGATTTTGTCACTTATAGCAACAAGACAAATATTGGTTACAACCTTGTGCGTACAGCCATTACTTCGCCTGATAATGTTGCCGATATGCTTGGATTCCCTAAACAAAATACAAAGGAATCACAAGCTATTTATATTTCAAATGACTTAACTGAAATCGGTAAGAAAGAGGCAACAGATGGTTCATTAGGAGGAGGTGAAGAAAATGAAAATTGAGGTCCGAGGAGATCAAGTTATACTTGATGGCTATGTAAATGTTGTGGATAGAGAAAGTCGGATGCTTCCTTCTCCAAGAGGATATTTCAAAGAAAGAATTGTTCCTAAAACATTTGAAAAAGCATTGAAGAAAGCAAAAAATGTGGACTTGCTTTTTAATCACAACAAAAATAGAAAGCTTGGTTCTATTGAAAATGGAAACCTGGAATTGTATGAAGACAATATTGGTTTAAGAGCCATTGCTACAGTTACAGATGAACAGGTGATTGAGAAGGCAAAAAATAAAGAATTGCGTGGTTGGTCATTTGGTTTTGTTTCTGAAAAAGATTCCTGGGAAGATGGAGAATCTGGCATTCAAAAACGATCCATTGAAGAATTAGAGCTTTTAGAAGTTTCTATTTTAGATATGACACCAGCCTATGTTGCAACTTCAATTGAAACCAGGGGCGAAAATACAGCTATGGTTGAAATGAGAAGTGAGGAAGCAGCTATAAAAACAGTTGTGGAAGATGAAAAAGAAGAAAGAAATAATCTTATCAAACAAATAAAAAATGTTTTGGAGGAAATGTAACATGAAATTAAAAGAAATCTTAAAAGCATCTCAAGCACGAAATAAAGCTCGTTTGGAAGAATTACAAGGGAAAGTAGAGAAGGGTGAATTTCGTTCAGAAGAATTAGCAGAAGTAAAGGCAGAAGTAGAATTATTAACCCAAGAAGCGCAAACTCTTGCTGATGAATTAGTTAAATTAGAAGAAGCAGAGAAAGAAGAAGATCCAGAGAAAAAGAACGAAGTTAAAGAAGAGAAAAAAGAAGATCCAGCGGTAAAAGAAAATCCTAATGCAACAACTGAAATCTCAGAAGAACAACGTTCAGTCATAATGACATCTATTGCAACGGGACTCTCTACTAAAGGTCATAAATCTACTAAAATCAAAGAAGAAGAAATTCGTTCAGCCTTTGCTAATTTTGTAGTTGGGCGAATTAGTGAAGTAGAAGCACGTTCACTTGGTATTGAAGCTGGAAATGGTTCTGTAACTATTCCAGAAGTAATTGCTTCTGAAATTATTACTTATGCTCAAGAAGAAAATTTATTACGTAAATATGGTACCCGTCATAAAACGAATGGTAATGTTAAATATCCTGTCTTAGTTAAAAAAGCTAACGCAAATGTAAACAAGCACGAACGTGGTTCTGGTAATGAAATCCCTGAAACTGATATCGAATTTGATGAAATCCTACTTGATCCAGCAGAATTTGATGCTCTAGCGACAGTTACGAAAAAATTAATGAAGATGTCTGGTATTAATGTGGAAAATATCGTTATTGAAGAGTTGAAAAAGGCGTATGTTCGTAAAGAAACAAACTATATGTTCAACGGAAATGATGCAGGCAATGAAAATCCAGGTGCATTAGCTAAAAAATCTGTGAAATATTATGAATCAGAAGTCATTGATACTAATGTAGCGGGTTATTCTCAAAAACTATACCAACAGTTAGTTAAATTAAAAGGACAACCAGTTACAGAGGTTTTAAAAAATCAATGTGGTTAATCAACCGTGCAGCATTAACAGTTTTAGAGGGTATGACAGATACAACAGGTCGTCCAATGCTATACCAAGCCCCAGATGGCGTTGGTTACAAATTACTAGGACATAATGTAGATTTTACTGATGCAGCAAATGGTACTGATCCAACTAAACCAGTATTCTATTTTGGTGATTTCAAAGCATTCCATATTCAAGATGTTATTGGAGCGATGGAGTTAGAGAAGAAAGTCGAACTATACTCTAAACAAAATAAAATTGGTTTCCAAATTTATAACTTATTAGATGGACAATTAGTATATTCTCCATTTGAACCAGCTGTTTACCGTTATGAAGTTGGTCTGAAAAAAGTTTAAAAGATAGGTGTTTAATATGGAATATTCTTTAGTAAATAAATTAAAAGAACATATTCATTGGGAAGAGGGCATGGAAGAATCCATGCTCCCTTTTTATATAAAACAAGGTCAAAGATATGTTCAAAATGCAACAGGTAAGCAAGAAGAATATCTTGTTATTATGTGTGCAGGTATTTTTTATGAATATCGTATTGCTGAAAGGGAACTAGGACAGGCACTTGATGCAATGACACCTTTCTTTATTCAGGAGGTTTACAATGCCGAAGAGACAGATAAATAAATTAAAATGGTTAGCTGATTTATTAAAAATTGGTGAAATAATCGATCCAGATTCGGACCGTGTTGTAATGGGATATCCATTTGAGAGAAACATCAAATATAACAATATTGGTGTAACAGTTACGGACAAACACTTTAGTCGTCAAGATGGAAATGAAGTCATGAAAAAGATTGAAATCCGTTTAGATCGGGAAATTGAAGAAAACCAGAAAGATTACCGTATCAAAATTAAAGATACGATTTATAACATTGAAAGAATTTATGTTCGTGAAGATGAACGAATCATGGAGTTGAATTTGTCATATGCAAATTAATTTTCAGCAATTAAGAAATCTCATGAAACAGTCAGGAATTCCTGTTTATCGTGATAATGCCCCAACAAAGACAGATTATCCTTACATTGTGTATGAATTCGTGAATGAAACGCATAAACGTGCATCATCTAAAGTTCTTAAATCAATGCCTTTATATCAAATTGCAGTAATTACAAATGGTACTGAAAAAGATTATGAACCATTAACAGCAATTTTTAATGAAAATGGAGTTGAATATGCTTCATTTTTTGGCATTCCCTATGATGACACTGTAACGCAATTCATAACATCGGTGAGGTGTATTAATTAATGGCTGCTAACAATAATGGATTTGCTGATGCTTTAGAAGATATTAATACGTTGCTTAGAGTTAATAAGCAAGTAGAAATGGATGTATTAGAGGAAGCAGCTAAATATTTTGCATCAAAATTAAAAGCAAATATTAAACTCTCAAACAAGAACAAAAGAACTCATTTAAAAAATAGCTTGAAAGTCGTTATAAAAAATGATCGTGTTTCTGTGGAATTTGAAGATAGAGCTTGGTATTGGTATTTAGCTGAACATGGTCATAAAAAAGCGAATGGAAGAGGTCGTGTGAAAGGCTTACACTTTTCTCAAAACACATTTGATACAGAGGGTGACAAAGTAGCCGATATTTTAGCAGAAAAAATAATAGATAAGATGGAAGGATGATATAAATGGCAACGACAACAAAAGCGCAGGATTTATTATATCCAGTGGGGATTGAATCATTATATATTGCAATGATGACTGGTGGAAAAGATACAAATCTCGCAATTCCAACATACGAAAAAGATATTTATATAATGGACATCATTACTGAACTTGGGATTGCAGGAAATAGTACGACAGTTCAAAAATGGGCAAGTAATAAATTATTTGTAAATGCAAGTAAAAATAGTAAATACACATTGTCTTTAAGTTTTGCAGCATTACCACAGGTTGTTAAAGATGCAATTTATGGATATGTTGCAAAAAAAGGTGTGGTATTTAATAAAGCAACAGTAAAAGAATTCCCAATGTTCGCTTTAGGGTTTGTTGCTCCATTATCGGATGGTTCTCGTGTTGGTCGTTGGTATCCTCGTGTTCAAATTACACCAGCAGAAGAAAAGTTCTCGACAACAACTGAAGAAGCAGAGGTTAAAGACCAATCGTTAGTAATGGAAGCAACCCCGTTATTATTCAATGATGTAACGGAAGTCGATTTTTCAGAAGTTCGTGATTCCGCAACAGGCGTTAAAATTAAAGACTTTATGAAACAAGTTATTTGTGATGAATCTCAATTAAATACATTGGGAACAAGTACAGGACAGTAGGGGGAGAATGTAAATGGCACGTTTAAGTGATTTAGTTAATGTTGAAATAAATATAAATAAAATCAAAGTACAGGGTGTAGAAATCCCTGTTATTTTTTCGTTTGAATCATTCCCTTATGTGGAAGAATCTTATGGGAAACCGTATCATGAGTTCGAAAAAGAAATGAATGAAATGGTAGGGAAGGGTAACTTTTCTTTAGGTGAAAAAGAAGCTAAACTGATGCGCTCTTTAATTTATGCAATGGTTCGAAGTGGTGGAACAGAGTGTACACCTATGGAAATTAAGCACGCAATTCCGCTTTACGATGTACCTGGTATCTTCCAAGTAGTATGGGATATCTTTAACGGCCAGAACTTCCAAGTTGATGATATGGAGAAGTTAAAGAAGGATGAAAAAAAGTAAAGAATGTGTTTACCAAGGAATCTCAGTCTGAATTAGACTGGGATTTTTATTTTTATGTTGGTAACACATTGCTGGGTTTAAGTATGGATGACTTTTGGAAAATCACTCCTAATCATTTTTTAAAACAATACATTATGCATCTTAGGTATAACAATCCGGATGCATTAGTTGAAGAGAAACCAAAACAGGTCTATACGTTAGATCAGACACCATTTTATTGAGGAATGAGGTGAAAAAATGCCAGGGAATAAAGAAAGAAATGTTGTTCTTAATTTCAAGATGGATGGTCAGGTTCAGTATGCTCAGACATTGAAGCAAATTAACATGGTTATGAATAATGCAGCAAAAGAATATAAAAATCATATTGCAGCAATGGGTCAAGATGCGACAATGACTGATAAATTAGCAGCTGAAAAGAAAAAGTTAGAAATCCAAATGGAAGCAGCTAAGAAACGTACATCGATGTTACGTGCTGAATTTGAAGCAATGTCTAAGGATACTAATACCACCGCTGAACAACTCAATAAAATGTACGGTAAATTGCTTGATGCGGAACGTGCTGAAACTTCACTTAATAATGCGATGAAAAGAGTTAACGAAGGTCTTTCAGAGCAAGCAACTGAAGCAAGAGAAGCACGTGGAACTTTGCTTGATTTACAAGAGAATTCTAAGAAACTTGAAGCAGAGCAAAAGAGATTAACAAGTTCATTTAAGCTTCAAAATGCTGAATTGGGTCAAAATGCTAGTGAAGCAGATAAATTGGAATTAGCACAGAAACAACTACGTCAGCAGATGGAAATGACGGATAGAGTCGTCCACAATTTAGAACAGCAATTAAGTGCAGCAAAGCGTGTATATGGTGAGAACTCAACAGAAGTACAGCAACTTGAAACTAAATTAAATCAAGCTAAAACTACATTGAAGCAATTTGAGAACTCGTTACAAAGTGTTGGTCGGAGTGGAGATCAAGCAGCGGATGGTATGGCTGAGTTAAACAAGAAGATGGATTTAAACAATCTCTTGGAAGCTAGTGACATACTCCAAGGGATGTCAGAGAAATTGATTGAACTTGGTAAATCTGTTGTAGGTGTCGCTATAGAATTTGATGGGTCACAAAGAAAAATTCAAGCTTCATTAGGATTGACTGGAAAAGGTGCAGAAAACCTTCAAAAAATTGCAGTCGATACTTGGAAAAAGGGTTTTGGTGAAAATCTTGAAGAAGTAGATAATGCGCTGATAAAAGTCTATCAAAATATGAGAGATGTTCCACATGAAGAACTTCAAGGTGCATCGGAGAATGTTTTAACACTTGCAAAGCTCTATGATGTGGATTTAAATGAGGCCACTCGTGGTGCAGGACAATTAATGTCTCAATTTGGTCTATCGACCCAAGAAACATTCGATTTACTTGCCGCAGGTGCTCAAAGTGGTTTGAATTATTCTGATGAATTATTTGATAATCTTTCAGAATATGCACCACTCTTCAAGCAAGCTGGTTTTAGTGCTGATGAAATGTTTACCATTCTTGCGAATGGGACGGCAAGTGGTAGTTATAACCTTGATTACATTAACGATCTTGTGAAAGAGTTCGGTATCCGTGTACAAGATGGATCTAAAGGTGTTTCTGATGGATTTGGTGACTTATCAAAAGAGACACAAAATGTATGGAAGGCGTTTAACGAAGGGAAAGCAACCGCAGCAGATGTATTTAATGCTGTTTTGGGCGATTTGCGTGGTATGGATGATAAAGTCAAAGCGAATCAAATCGGGGTAGCACTCATGGGGACAAAATTTGAAGACATGGGAGCAGAAGCTGTACTAAGTTTAAATGATGTGAATGGTGGTCTTGGAGATGTAAATGGTCGTATGGATGAAATGAAAAAGCTTCAAGAAGAATCTTTGGGGCAACAATTTCAGAAAGCATTAAGGGAAACGCAAGCAGCTTTAGAACCACTTGGAAAGAAGATGGCTGAACTTGCTAAAGATGTTTTACCACCAATAGTTGAAGGGATTAAATCATTAATAGATTGGTTTACAAAATTACCAGAACCAATCCAGCTATTTGTTGGGATACTCGGAGGGTTAAGTGTTGCATTCCTTATACTAACACCTATTGTAGCAGCATTAGCAATTTCATTTATGGCGTTAGATGTTGCTTTGCTACCTATAATCGGTATTATCTTAGGTCTTGCAGCAGTTATAACAGCAATTATTTTAGTATGTCAGAACTGGGGCGCTATAACCGATTGGCTTTCAGAAAAGTGGTCACAATTTAAAGATTGGTTTGGTGAATTGTGGTCTGGTATGGTTCAAACATGTCAAGATGCTTGGTCTTCCACAGTTTCATTCTTTTCCGATGCATGGTCGTCATTTTTAGAAATGGCACATAGTTTCTTTGATCCATTTGCTCAATTCTTTAGTGATTTATGGTCTGGAATTGTCGAAACAGCATCTTCATGGTGGTCGAGTCTTGTTACGACAGCTTCTGAATTGTGGGGTCAACTGACTCAAGCATGGTCTAATACATGGAATACCATTCTTACAATCTTAGATCCAATTATCTCGGCGATTGCTACCATTTTAGAAGCAGGGTGGTTATTAATACAGGCAGGGGCGCAAATTGCCTGGGCTTTAATATCTAAATATATTATTGATCCCATGAGAGAAATGTATGACTGGATGAGTAAGCAAATTGGCGAATTGGTTAACTGGTTAAGTGAAAAATGGGAAATGGTGAAGTTAGTAACACAAATTGCCTGGGCTTTATGCAAGCAATATATTATACAACCGATTCAAGAAGCTTATAATACAGCGAAAGAAAAGCTTAATGATTTAGCAAATTGGATATTAGGAAATTGGGAAAAAATAAAATCTTATACACTTTCAGCTTGGAATTTGGTGAAAAAATATGTGATTGATCCGGTAACTGAAACGTATAATCAAGCCAAGCAAAAATTTACCGACTTATATAATTCCGCGAGAGAAAAATTTGATTCTGTGAAAAGTGCAGCGCAAGAAAAGTTTGAAGCTGCAAAACGATTTATTATTGATCCAATAAAAGATGCTGTGAATCAGGTAGAAAAGTTTATGGATAAAATCAAAGGATTCTTTGATAATTTGAAGCTGAAAATCCCTAAACCTGAAATGCCTAAACTTCCGCATTTTAGTTTAACAACAGACACAAAGACCATTATGGGAAAAGAAATTAAGTATCCAACTGGTTTCGATGTACAGTGGCGTGCAAAAGGTGGTATTTTTACACGTCCTACTATTTTCGGTATGAATGGTGGTCGTCTCCAAGGAGCAGGAGAAGCAGGACCAGAAGCAGCTTTACCTTTAAATGCAAAGACATTAGGTGCAATCGGTGAAGGTATTGCAGCAACTATGTCAAAAGAGCCAACAATTATCAATATTAATAATCCAGTTGTAAGGAATGATAGGGATATTAAACTAATGGGTGAAGAGATTGATAGTGTTCTTGCTCAACGGGGACGTAATGCAAAAATAGGGATAGGGAGGAATTAAATTGCTGGACATGGGAATTGACAATGAATTAGTAAGTAGTTTCGGAGTATATATGGTAGGTCGTCCAGTTATTCCAACCGCCGAACAAGAAGTAGAGCATATAATCGTTCCTGGTAGACACGGTTCACTTACAAAGAAAGGGGCTTATAAAAATGTCCCTTTTAAAGTCAAATTTAACTTGCTTGAAAACGAAAACATAAAACCATTAATAAGACGTGTTAAGTCATTATTTATTAATGGAAAAACACTGTTTTTTACTGATGATGATGTGTATCGAAAAATAAAACATGTGAAAATCGGGGATATCACTAATGATATTGAAGAACATGGAGAGTTTGAAGTGGAATTTACGCTAGATTCATTTGAATATGTTCCAACAGTTCCTTTTCTATTATCAAAATCAGAAACTATCTTAAACCCTGGTAATATTGAATCTTTTCCGAAGTTAGAGGTATTCGGTAATGGTGACTTGAGAATTATGATAAATGAAGTTACATTCCAAATAAAAGGAGTAACCGATTCGGTTATTGTAGATTCTGATTTGTTAATAGCTTATAAAGGAACATTGCCTATGAAAACAGTAGGGGAGTTTCCACTATTTAAAGTTGGTGAAAATTCAATTGAATGGTCTGGAAATGTAAGTAGAATTTTAATTGAGCCAAGGTGGCGATATGTATGATTACGTTATATAAACCAAATGAGACTGATTTCACACATAATGGAATCGGTATTCTGGATAAGAATATTTACAATGCAACTGTTGAGGAAGAGCTCAACGGTTTATTTGCATTTACATTTAGTTATCCGTTATTCGCTCCATATGGAATAGATATCGATGGTATGAGTATCGTTAAGGTTCCCACGCCAGATGGTGACCAGTTATTCCGTGTTGTGAACCCTAAACCGAGTATGGGAGAGCTAACTGTACAGTGTTATCACATCTTTTATGATCTAACAGAGAATTTAATAGAAGATATCTTCATTCAAACCACAAACGGTAATGCTGCAATGAGCCGTTTATCAACAGGATGCCAATATAAACATCCTTTTACTTTTTACTCTGATATTCCAACAATAGCAAGTGCACGTATTGTAAGGAAAAATCCAGTTGAAGCAATGTTAGATACGAGCTTAGATAATTCTTTTATCAATCGGTGGGGCGGAGAATTAAAACGAGATAATTTTGATGTTAAAATGCTCAAAAGTCGTGGTATGGATCGTGGTGTTGTTATTCAACACAAAAAGGATTTACTAGGCTATGAGGGTGATGTGGATTGGAAGAGCCCGATTACTAAAATTATGCCACAAGGATTTGACGGATTATTTTTACCAGAAAAGTATGTAAACAGTCCACTTATAAATAAGTATCCTCATCCAAAGATAAGAGTCGTGGAATTCAAAGATATAAAAGCAGCTCTTGGTGAGAACGCAAATGATGATGCAGTTCCTTTAGAGGAAGCTTATAAACTTTTGCGTAGGGCAGCATATGATATGTTTGAAGTTCAAAAGGTTGACCAACCTAAAGCGACATATAAAGTTGAATTTCAAGAACTATCTCAAACAGAAGAGTATAAGGATTATGCTATTTTACAACGTGTATATATGGGGGATATCGTTACTGTCAAGCATGTGGAAGACAATATCGATATTCAGGCTAAAGTTATTTCTTATAAATATGATCCAATAAAGAAGGAATATATAAATTTAACAATCGGTAACTTTAAAGAAAATTTCACTGATATGTCAGGTAAAGTGGATCAAATGCATGATGAATTAAAGGATATGCCTGGTTCTATATTAGATGCAGCAAAAGAAAATGCGACGAATCTTATTAACTCTGGATTCGGGGGACATGTTAGGGTTTATCCTGATCGTATTTTGATAATGGACACAAAATCCGAAATGACCGCTTCAAAGGTTTGGCAGTGGAACATCAATGGATTAGGATATTCCCCTTGGGGAGTATATGGCCCATATGAAACTGCCATTACATATGATGGGCGAATTGTCGCTGATTTTATAACAGCTGGAACACTTAGAGGTAATTTAGTTAAAGGCGGAGAGATTAGTGGTACTACTTTAAGATCGGATGATACCAAAAACTATGTAAGTATATCTAAACAATTCATGCGAATTATGGAAAATGATATAACTCGTATGTTTTTAGGATATTACAAAAATTCGAGGAATGAATTACAACCCACTTTACTTATAGGTGGAGACAATGACAATACAGCTTCACAAGGAGCCCTTGCACTTTATCAGTATTCAAATATTTATCCTAAAGCAGCAGGGATAGGAATTACACGAGGTTATATTGGTGGAAGTAATACAGACTTATATTTTCCTGCCATTATTAAATTTGGTCAAAATGGCGATATGAACGTAAAAGCAGAAGAATATTTGCAACTTGAATCTCAATTGTCATATATGAACCTACAAGCTGGTACAAACTTTGGAGCAAAAGCAAAAAATGATTTTATCGCTGAAGCCACAAATGGAAATATGCATTTCACTGCTGGGCAAAAGTTTTATTACTATAAAAACGGTAAAAGAATATTATCTTTTGATACTTCTTCTGGTGGAGACACGGATATTATCATGCAATATTGTATGTTGCGTAATTCGGATTATGAGAATGGGTATCTTCAAGTTAAATCTGGTACAGGTTCATTCTATGGTGGAATAATTGCAGGGGATTTTAAAGTATCTTCGCAAGCTCAATATAAGACGAACATACGTGAAATTAAATTTGATGCGTTAGAAAAAGTAATGGACTGGGATATAAAACAATATAACCTCAAATTAGATATGGCAAAACTATATGAAATGCGGATGGATCGTAGAGAAGGAGAACCTACTTTAACGACAAATGACATTCCAACTCATTATGGTATTGTCATTCCAAACGAATCCGAAGAAACAGGTGTAGGCTTATATGGGATGATTTCACAGGTGACCAAGGCTTTCCAAGAATACGTTACAAAAACAGATGCTAGAATTAAAGAATTAGAGCCGATACAACCCAAAGGTAACGTAAGACATAGAGTGAGAACAAAACGTGTTAAACGGGCCCCTAATCGCATTAAGAGATGATTCGAGAAAGGAGATGGGTCACATGAGAGATGAGGTAATTTCTATAGATTTAGCTGATCCAGTTTTCACAAAAACAATACGTTCTCGCCAGAATGATAAAAATGGTTTGAGAATTGTTGTTTATTTAAAGGGAAATGGGCAAAAAGTAAATTTGACGGGATATTCAGTTAAATATGAAGCCACGAATCATTTAGGACAATTGATTAGAGATGACGCAAAAATAATTGATGCAGATAACGGAGCTTTTGAGTACACATTGTCAGAAGAAGCAGTTTCGATGGCTGGTGATTGGACAGCTTATTTCGTTTTAGAAAAAAACGATTTAGAGCGAATGACTACGCCAGATATTCGGATTTCTTTAAAAAGAGATGTACGAGAAGGAAATATTAAAATAGAAAACTATATTTCAGAGTTTGATAAAGCACTCGAAAATGTGGAAGGATATCGAAAAGAAATTGATGATACAAATAAGAAAATTACAGATACAAACAACAAATTTGTAGAGTTAACAACATTAATTAATGCTAAAGATGTTCAAGTACCAAAGATCACAACTGAATCAGGTGGTCAAACTATTTCTGTTAGTGATGCCACAAAGAATATTCTTGATGAAATAGCCGCGAAAGGTGCCGGGATGAATACAATTTATTGTGCTACAGGTGTGCAAAACACAATCCCATCGGGCAAACCTTGGAGGGGAATTTCTTATTTTAATCAGAATAATATTGGCTTTGTAATCGCTAAAGATAGTGTAGGTGGATTTTATACAAATTATCTAAACGGAAATAACGGGTGGACAGGGTGGACAAATCATGTCACAAAAGAAGATTTTGTGGGATGGGATTTTACTGTACAAGGATTTAAACGAACTACCGATACGGATTGGATTCAGATGTCAATCAACACAGCTAATGCTTCCAACGTTGAAGGAAGACAAGTTACTAGAGCGAAACGAAGTGGCGACCAAGTTTCTGTTATAGGTTCTTTAAAGAATATAAAAGAAGGGCAAGTTGTATTCAATGTTCCAACTGCATTGCGACCAGCCCAACAAATAACAGATGTTGTTATTATTGCCGGTCCACCTTATTCTATATGTGAATTTAACGTAGAAACTGGCGGTAATGTAAAAATATACAACATCACTACTGACAAAACTATTCATTTTTCAATCAATTATTTAGTATAAAAAAGGAGGCAAACAAGTGGAACGTATCGACGTATTCATAAAAATGTTTATAGCTACCTTTGGTGGCTTCTGTGGGTATTTCTTGGGAGGATGGGATGCAATGTTGCAAATATTAGTAACTATGGCAGCGATTGATTACCTCACAGGCGTAATTGCAGCAGGATATAACGGTGAATTAAAAAGTAAAGTAGGTTTCAAAGGCATCGCCAAAAAGGTGGTGCTTTTTCTTTTGATTGGAGTGGCAGCACAGTTAGATACAGCATTTGGAAGTAATAGCGCAATCCGTGAAGCGACTATCTTTTTCTTCATGGGTAATGAATTGCTATCACTTTTAGAAAACGCTGGTCGTATGGGAATTAAATTACCTTCAGCTTTAACAAATGCAGTTGAAATATTAGGTGGTAAACAAAAACATGAAGTTAAAAAAGGAGAGGTTGAGTAATGGCTAAATATAGTTTACATGGTGGACATAACAGTATTGTACAAGGTGCTAACTACGGAAATAGAAAAGAACATATTATGGATCGTCAGGTGAAGGATGCAGTTGTTACAAAATTACGCTCTTTAGGACACACAGTTTATGATGATACAGACGAAGCAGGAGCAACTCAAGCGCAAAACTTATCAAACATCGTTCGTAATTGTAACTCTCATGATGTGGATCTTGTTATTTCATTTCACTTAAACGCATTTAATGGCACAGCTAACGGTGTAGAGGTTTGCTATTATGATCAGCAATCTCTTGCTTCTAAAGTTTCAACTCAACTGTCTAAAGACATTGGATGGAGCAATCGAGGTGCTAAAGAACGAAAAGAGCTATATGTATTGGCTAACACTAAAGCACCTGCCATTCTTATTGAGCTTGGATTCATCGATAACGAATCTGATATGGCCAAATGGGATGTAGATAAGATTGCTAATTCAATCGTTTTCGCTTTAACTGGACAATCAGTATCAGGCACTTCTAATAAATCTGGTGGTAACGTAAGTAATAACGGTGGCTATCAATACGTTAAATCAGGTGGGTTTGGCATCTCAATGGTTCAAGAAGTCGCAAACGTTATGAACGCGCGTGGAACGAAAGGGAAAGTTGTTTCTGATCCATTAACTGGCCTAGCGTATTTACAAACTGAAGTATTGCCAAACGGTGAACTTGATAAGATTACAGCTTGGATGGATGAGAAAAACTGGTGGTACGAGTACCTTAAATAACTGTCAGGGCATACTATGTACTGCAAATGAAGCCTTTGTATATGTGAAGTAGGAGTTACAAAAGAGCACTCACTAATTAAGGGGTGCTCTTTTGTATAATATATTTTTTACTGCTTGCTCAATCACTTTACACAAGTTGCTATACTCATCTATTCAGAAAGTTTGAAAAACATTTAGCTAATCAAGGCTTAAATTCCTAATACTAATATTAATTTACAAATTAATTTTTTTAAGAGTCAATTAGGTCTGTGTTGCAGCGCTTAAAGTGAATTTCATAACATTCTTCTTCAGAAAATATTTGTGCAATTTGCCCTGTACTCTTATCAGCAATTATAAATTCATTAGTTTCAGAAATGTCCCAAAGTTCCTCGATAGATTTTGTGAAATTCAATATTCTAACATTTGCCCATACCGGCTCTAAACAATTAGGAACTAATATAAAATATTCTGTTTTATGATTTGAAAAACTTAAAGAACCTAAAGAACTTTCAATCCATAAAATATACTTACTTTTAACATCACCAATAGGAATGTGAAATGTTGGATTAGAGTCTATATTACGAAACTGTTTCAATGCTGTGTCGAACAGTTTTATCCATTCAGAATCGGGATTTTCAAATTCAATAAGTTCTAAATTTGAAAATCGGCTAAAGACTTTTTTGGCACTGATTAATGCTTTTTTTCTACGAATCTTCTCATTTTGATATATCATAATTTTCCTGCCTCTCATTTGTTATAATAAATGTGATGATCGTTATTAGACCCGTAAATGTTAGAGTATCTTTCCTTCTTAAAATCATAAGTATACGGATTAGCGCCATCTTTTGGTTTACCTGCATGTGTATGTAATACGCCATCATTAATATGCTCAACAATAACTCGTTTACCTTGAGGGGTATCATATTCATAATAACGCCCATGGTGAGTGTGATTAGCACTATATTCAAAGTTCTTAGATTCATACCCTTTTTTAGATATATCATCTCCTACTTGCCATTGGCGTGTAGGTTGTTGTGATTTAGGAATACCAGCTAAGTCTTTAGCTTTATTAAATGCAATTGTTCTATTTTCGACAATTTCAATATTCTTTTTAAGATATATTGATGTTTCAGCACAACATATCGATTACTCACCCAAATAGTCATAAGTGCAAGGCTTAAATTCCTGCGAATAGCAGCCAATTTAATATTATTGTCCTGCTTTTTCTAATGCTTCTTGACGTTGAAAAACATACTATGTAACAGTAAACGAAGCTAAAATAAGCCAATTCATAAGAATTGGCTTATTTTTCATACTTTAGATTCTTTGCTTCCCATATTAAAATTAATTCTCTTAACTCAGAAGTTTCAATTGTACATGAATAATCTTCATCTTCAACATAACGATTTGAGATATGTGTGAAATCTGGTTTTATTTCTAAGTCACAGGCATTCCCTCCGAATTTGGAGGATTCCTCCTTCCCGTTTAACACTTGATCGATTTCTGTAATCCATGGTTCCGCGGTCCCGCCTTGTATATCAGAAGCTAAAAAATCTGCAACTATAGATATTTCTGAAGGTAATTTTATTAATAATGTATCATATGGGCCAACAATAAATTCATAATTATATTTCATTTTTCTTGCTCCTATCTTTTATAAATTGGAAATGCCGATATAATTTTTCTATTTGGAGTAAGAAACATTTTGATTTTCATTCCATTTGAAGTTACCCCAATATATGCATTACTTGAGCCAGTTTGAAATCTAGCATTTCCATAAGCTTCTTCAATAGCTTTTAAGACTTGTATTCGACTCCAGTCATCTGGAAAAAATGTGGACGGCGCTCCTTTTGCTTGATCACCAACTTTGACTTTTGCCCTATATACTCCGTTTGCATCAGGAGGATCAATAATATGTAAAATTTCACCTTTTCCCATCATACTTTTATGATGATATCCTCCTGCCGCTCCTACTTTATTTATATTCCCGTGAAATATATGTTCAACGGTACCATTGTTTTTATAAATAGAATTAGGATGAGATTTAAACGAATTAAAGAATAAGAAAGTATCTTTAGCTTTTCCAAAGTCGGGTGTATCAAATTTAGATCGTATGTTATTTCCACCTGCATAAGCAAATTGATTTTTGGGCATTAGAATATTATTCAACATGTCAACGCTTTGCTTATACTTATCTAAAGTTATTACGTTTTTAGTACCTTGTATAAAGTTTACACTTTCACTAAGTTTTGAGGTTCTGCCTGACTTTGATACTTTACCTAATGTTGAAATTTTATCTGCACCTTTTGTTCCTACAAATAATTCGGCAATTGCTAATTTAACTTGCATCTCTACATTTCCAACCCATTTAGCTCTGCTATTCCAATCTCCATTTACAACATCTTGATCCCACGAATCAGAAATAGCTTGTTCTACAGCAGCAAATGTTTCGTCGATGTGAGAAAGAGCATACACAGCACCCTCAACACTATCTATTGGATGTAAAATTGTGTTTAATATTCCTTTAAGTTCATCTAAAACCGCTTCATTTTGCCCTTTTTTGTAGTTATGATATTGCCCGATAATAGGAGTATTTTCTATCTGGCGAATAAATTTTTCGTACAACTGATCCATCGCTTCTACGTTATTTTCAACAGTATCTTTAAGTTTATCGAACAACGATTCTTCTATAATACTGGTTTCTTCAGAATGATGTTTTTTTTCTTCTGTAATCGCTTGGATAGAAGTTGTCCACTCCATATTCAATCCTTGTGTACTAAACGTGCCACTTGCAGGACTAAATCCTTTTCCACTTTGAACTTCGGCAAGACCAGTAGCAATACTAGATGCTAGTTGAAGGGCCGTGCTGTAGTTATTACTGGATGTTTGATTAAATTCATATAGGTGATTTAATTTTTCTTGAAGTTTATGTCTCATGACAGTAAAAAGATTCGCCATAGCGTCCATACCTGGTATTGGCATAGTTTGAGTAATGGCTTCCATACTTGCTTTCATTCGGTCAATCCCTCGAATTTGTTCTAGTATTTCTTGTTCGATGACATCTGTTGAAGCTACCTGTGATTGAAATTGACTTGGAAAGGCATCATTCTGACGGATTAGTTCTTCACACAAGTAAATGATTCCTTGTGCTAATGGACGAAAGGTTTGTGCAAAGAATGCTTTTGCACTGCTATATGTTTGCCCTTGTAGAACAGTATCAATTGCAAAAGCATCAATCGACTGAATAGCTTGTTCCATACCTTGAATGGTAGCGGTACATACAGCGTTCATGCTTTGTGTTTGCGTATGTACTTCCCCTAGATACATATTCAAACTCATGAATTGACCTCCTTTGCTAGATTCTGTTTTTGATAGTAAAGGTCATTTTCTAAGTCACTAAGATTTCGTTTTTCCTTAAGCAATGTTTCTTTTTGATTTTCCAATTCGAAAGTAAGTTTTCGCTCAATATATTGTGCATCTTGACTCATATTCATAAAAAACAATGACATTTCTCTATCTCTATGCCAAGTTCCTAAAATA